>JBDHVB010000036.1:0-31643 GCA_039809465.1 Myxococcota bacterium | reverse complement strand
ACGCCCGCCTCGCCGGCGATGGCGCGCGCCAGCAGCGTCTTGCCGGTGCCTGGCGGGCCCATGAGGAGCACGCCCTTGGGGATGCGGCCGCCGAGACGGGTGAATTTCTTGGGGTCCTTCAGGAACTCGATGATCTCGAGGAGCTCGTACTTGGCCTCTTCGACGCCGGCGACGTCCTTGAAGGTGATCTTCGGCGAGGACTCGGAGACCAGCCGCGCCTTCGATTTGCCGAAGCTCATGGCTTTGCCGCCGCCTGTCTGCAGCTGCCGCATCAAGAAGAAGAGGAAGAGGAAGACCAGGACCATCGGCAGCCAACCGATGATGATCGATTGCCAGAGCGCCCCCGACTCTTCGCGGACGAGCTTGAACTTCACCTTCTGCGCGTAGAGCTGCTTCAAGACGTCGTCGGTGAGCTTACCGATGGCCTTCTTGCGGGTGGTGCCGTCGGTCCAGATGAAGTCGGATTCGTTGCGGATCTCGACTTCGCTGCCGGCCAAGCTCCCGGACTCGGCGCTCGCCAAGAACTCGGAGAAGCTGACCTCCTGAACCTCGGATCCTGATTGTTTTACGATGTTGTAGATCAAATAGAACATCAGGATGAGGACGCCCCAAAGCAGGATCGTCTTGTGTGATTGCCGCACGGGAGCTCTCCACATCTCGCGCCCGGTTGGCGCGCTCACTCACTTAAACTAGCACTTCGAGGGGGGTGACGCAGGCCGCTGGCCCTGCACCGCAACGATAGAATGGCGACCGTCGAGGTCCAACGCAACAACCGTCATGGGCGGGGGCGAATCCAAACGTGCACCTTATCCGTGGCTTGGGGACTTCGTCTAGCGTGCGCGCGTGTCCAGAGCCTCGAAGATGACGACCTTGCGGGTGGTGGCGGTGATGGGGGCATGGCTGCCGCGGCGTAGGCCGACGACCCAGAGAATCGTGGCGTCGTGCGCGATGACCGGCCACCCCAAGCGCAGGGCGCCCGGGATCTTGGCGTTGGTGAACAGATCGCCGACCTTGGTGCTGCCGGCGTGTTGACCGAAGGGCGCGATGCGGTCGCCGGGCTGCCAGCTGCGCAGCACCACCTCTTCTGAGGATAGACCGTCGGCGTCGAAGGCCACGCACCGCTCCGGGGAGCGCTCGCCGAGGATCGCGGCGTAACCTCCGCTTGGCGCATCGATGAGCCGGGCGACGATGGGCGTCGTGGTGTCGGGCAGCATGGCTTCACCAGGGATCGCGAGCGGGAGGTGATAGTCGTTCGGATGGGCGGCCCAAAGCGCCTGCTCATCGCTGACGAAGCTGCCCTCGCGCGTCTTCAAGCGCATGCCGGGGTGCTCGAGCGCCTGCAGGAGCTTGTCGACGAGACGTCGGCGCGGCACGAGGCCTTGCGCGGTGAGCCAATCGCGGAGCGCGCGCCGCTGCAAGGTGAGCGGTGCGTTCGCGAAGGCTGCCCGGGTGAGGCTCGGCACGACGGGGCCCACGCGGTGGGGGTGCGTGACGGGCCTCAAGAGCCTCGCCGCCGCCGCGCGCAGGAGCTGCTCGTCTTCGGCGCGGTCCTGGACCCAGCTGCCGATGGTCTGCTCGATGCGCGGGTTGAGGGCGCGCAGCACCGGCAGGACCTCTTCGCGCAGGCGGGCGCGGCTGCGCTTGGTGTCGCTGTTCGTCGGGTCGGAGGCGTAGGGGATCTTGTGCGTCGACAGGTGGGCGAGGACGTCGAAGCGCCGCGCCTCGAGGAAGGGGCGCACGATGCGGCCGCGCTTCTCCGGCATGCCGAGCCGGCTGCCGATGCCGTCGCTCCTGAGCATGCCCAGGAGCACGGTCTCGAGCTGGTCCGTCGCGGTGTGGCCGACCGCGATGAAGGCGCAGCCGTGCTCGTCCGCGATGGCGTTCAGAGCGGCATAGCGGGCCTTGCGCGCTTCGTTGGCCACGTTGCCGGCGGCGACCTGGACGCTACGGCGGACGAAAGGTACCTCGAGCTTGCCGGCGAGCGCCTCGGCCAAGTCGAGCTCGCGGTGGGCGTTGCTCCGCAGGCCGTGATCGATGCCGGCCGCGACGAGCTGCACGTCGAAGGTCTTCAGCACCGACAAAAGAGCTTGTGAGTCGGGACCGCCGCTCGTGGCGACGAGCACACGGCTACCCGCGGGGATGAGTCGGGCGGCCGCGCGTGCGGCAAGGCGCGTGAGGCGCGTCATCCTGTGGGGGCGTCCTCCGCTTTGGCGGCCGGAGCGGGTTGCCAGCGGAAGGGCGGCATCTCGTCGCCAGGGTAGACCTGCGCGTCCCCGGGCTCGGGCGTGACGGCGCTCCAGCGGATGCTCCACGGCCGGCGGTTGTCATTGACGTAGGAGACGCGGCGCGTCTGTGGCCACTCGGCGCCGAGCTCGAACTGACCTGGCGCGAGGAAACGGAAAGGCGTGCGCTGCGCGAAGCCGCTGCGCGCGCCACGCATGGCCCAGACGAAATCGAAGCGGCCGAGGTCCTGCATGCTGGCCTCGCTGGGGAGGCGGTAACGGAGACCCAGGCGGCGCGTCTCGCCGGGCGCGATGGTGCGTGTGCCCGCTACGGCGTACTCCTCGGGGATGCTCGCGGTGGTCGCCTCGAGGAGGTTCACGCCGGTTCCCTCGAGGTCGAGGGAGAAGGGTGTTTGCGATTCGTTGCGCGCCAGGATGGTGAGCTCGAGGATGGGGATGCGCTCGCCGTTCTCTTCGATGACGAACGCGCCGTTCGACCAGACCGCGACCTCACCCAAGCGCTCACCGCCGATGACGACGCCGTAGTACGAGGCCGCGTCGTAGTCCGCGAGAGGCGCGGTGGTGTCCCAGGTCTGGAAGCGCACCGCGGGCTCGGGGTGCTGCGAGCTGGTGGTGCCGGCACAGCCGACGGCGGTCGCCACGCTGATGACAAGCAATGCGCGCATGATGCTCCTTCGTCAACGGCGGGGCGGAGCCGGCCGCATGTAAGGTCGTGGAGCCGGCCGGTAGTAATAGGACGCGCCGAAGCCGAAGCCCGGCCCCCAACCCATGCCCCAATAGGGCGAGCCGTAGAAGTAGGGGCTGTAGTAGACGCCGCGCTCGGTGGTGACGCGCTGGAAGGCGGTCGAGCGGCTGAAGGGGCCGTCTGCGGTGCCGACGCGCCAATAGAAGTCGAAGGCGGTCACCTTGTCGAGGTCCGTTTTAGCGGGCAAGGTGTAGCGGAGGGTGACGCGGCCCATCTTGCCCGGGAGGATGCTGGTGTCGCCGCTGACTTCGGTCTCCTCGTCGACGACCTCCTCGGAGCTCTCCTTGATGATCTCGAGGCCGCAGCCGTCGGTGTCGATGGTGATGGCGGTGTCGACGTTGTTGCGCAGGCGCATGCCGACCTCGACGACGAGCCGGTCGTTCTCCTCGCGGGCGCCGCTCGACCAGACCTTCACGTCGCCGACGATGCGCTGGCCGGGGTTGATCTCGTAATAGGCGCCGGCGCCCGGGGCGTTGAGGGGAGAGTCGGCGGCACGCAAGGCGGCGCTCTCCGTGGCGCAGCCAGCGGCCGAGGCGAGAGCGAGAGCGAAGGCGAGAGCACGCATGGTCGTAAAATCGCGCCTCGGGCGGTGATGTGCAATGGCGGGGGCGCGTCTTGACGGTTCCGGCGCGTCATCCTTATAACCGCGCGCTTTGTTGGTTCCGGGAGCATTGAGATGAGCGCAGCCGCGATGAAGGTCCCACTCGATCAGATTGGTGCCGAGGGCTACGATCTCGACACCGGGCTCGCGAAGGCGTGGCTCGCGGAGACCCTGCGCGACGCCAAGGCGCCGTTCGAGCCCCATGGTGACGGGAAGCTGAAGGTTCACCTCGCCCGCATGGGCGACGCCGTCCACGTGCGCGGCAAGCTCTCCGTGGCGCTCGCCGCGCCTTGCGGCCGTTGCCTCGAGCCGCTCATCTATGACCTCAACCTGCCCATCGAGGTCGCGATGTTCCCGCAGGGGCATGAGCCGGCTGCTGGCCCCGAGGGGGAGCTCGACGAGGACGATCTGGGGGTCGCCACCTACGCTGGTAAGGAGATCGACCTGACCGGCGTGGTTCGGGACGAGATGTTCCTGGAAATGCCCATGAATCCGGTCTGTGGCGCCGAGCCCAGCGATTGCGCCCGCCCTGCGCCGGAGGTGCCCCAAGTCGACATCAAGCCCAAGGAAGATCCCCGCTGGGCCGCTTTGAAGAACATCAAGCTGAGCTAGAGTCGAAAAGGGTTGTCAAAACGCGCTCGTGTTTGCTACGACGCGCGCCTTGCTTTTCTAAGGTTTCCTACGGTCGGAGACAGGTGTCATGGCAGTTCCTAAGAAACGTCAGTCCCACTCGCGCACGCGTCTTCGCCGCTCGCACGACTTCTTGACCCCCACTTGGTGGCTCACCTGCCCGCAGTGCAATGAACCGCACCGCCCGCACATGGTGTGCTCGAACTGCGGCTTCTACCGCAGCAAAGAAGTCATCGCTAAGCAGGACTAGGTTGCTGGGCGTCTTCGTTGGCGCCCTCAGTCGAGCCCGCGTTTTCCGAGCGACCAATACGCTTTGGTCGCTTTTGCTTTTTGTCCTCTATCGCGGTCCATGCGGCGTAGAGCCTGGATGGCTTGCGCGCGGCCGGTGAGGGCGAGAGCGTTTTCGCCGCGACCCAGGTGCGTCGTGAGGTGAACGTACACCGTCGCGAGGTGCGTCTCGTCGGCGGTGCGCTCGATGAGGATGGTGTCCTCGAGGCCGAGCGCCATGGCGACCGTCTTGGCCTCCTCCGGGGCGCGGACCTCGAGCACCGGCAGCACGTGCCGGCCAGCCGTTTGGTAGGCGTGGGCGACCGCGAAGCTGGTCTCGTCGCCGAAGAGGACCAGCGGGTCCTTGCCGGGGACGTCGAGCGAGCGGCGGGGACCGAAGAGCTGGACGGTCGCGTTGGCTGTGATGCTCTGCCCCCAGCGCGCGCCGGGGCCGTCGCCGTGCAGGAACACCAGCAGCTCGGTGCGGCCCGTGGTGGGGGCCCAGCTCAGTGGGGTGTACGTGCGCATTCCGCCGCCGGGGATGAGCACTTGGACCTTGTCGCCGGGCTGGAAGCGCACGTCGCGCAGCTCTTCGCCGCGCAGTGAGATGCGGCGGAAGCTCGGGGATGGCGTGGAGATGGTGTCCACGATGGCGGATTTGAAAAAGTACTTACCGATGGCTTCGAGGAATGCCGTCATTGCACGTAAGGGGCGATGGTTGTGGCGATGCGCTGCTTGCGCTCGGCTTCTGGAGCTCGGGCGAGCTCGTCGGCGAGCGGGAAGAGCGCTTCGTAGAGGCGGGTGCCGTCGACCGTCTGGTGGACGGTGAGCTCGTCGGCGGTGAGCTTGGCGGAGAAGTAGTCGCGGACGTCCTTCCAGAAGGGCGCGGTGTGTTGCCAGTCCTCGTCCGCAATCGCGGCCGCGGGGTCGTCTTTGCGCTCGTAGCGGGTGTCGCCCTTTTCGCGGACGAGCGAGCGCGAGGTGCTGCTCACCCACTTGAGGTTGTCCTGGCCGTGTGTCCAGCCGGTGGCGTCGATGACGATGGTGTTGACGCCGATGAGCACGTCGTAGTCGTCGCGCTTGGTGTATTCGCGGCGTGGTAGGGGGCGCCAGGTCTCGGTCGCGGTCCAGGTGGAGCGCTGGGCGTCGTGGGTGAAGGTGCCGAGCGCTTCGTAGCGTGGCCGGTCGTCGACCTCGTAGACCGCTTGCGACCAGGCGCAGCGGCGCTCGCCTTGGCTGGGGGTGACTTTGCGCCAGCGGTCGTGTCCGCTATAGACGACGAGGGTGGGGTCTTCGTAGATCCAATCCTCGCGCCAGTGCTTCATGACGCTGGGTTTGCCGTCCTCGTCCTTGCCGATGAGCAGGTGCTGCAGGACGATGGTTTGCCCGTCGTCTTCGATGATCTTCACCACCTCGCGGGCCTTGGCGCGATAGGGGGCGTGCAGGGCGTAGCCTGGCTCGATGGGGTCGTGCTCGTCGAAGGCGAACTGGACGGCGAAGGTGCCGGCGAGGGCGCGGATGGCGCGCGCGTCTTGGGCTCGGTCGCAGGTGCGGGCGGGGTGGGGGGCGTGGGCGCAGGCGGCCGTGGCGAGCAAGGTGAGGCCGGTGAGCCGTTGGAAGAGCATGGTGGGGATTTAGCGCGAATGCGAATCAGTCGCAAATGGGTTCTTGACTCTGGATGATGGGGTGGTGTGGCCGCGGTCTGGTTGCTGCCCTCGATGGGTGAGAGGGCCCTCGTTCTCGAAAACGCGTCGCAGATTGCGACAAACCTGTTGTGCACCAGCCTGGGCGCCCTCGTTTCAGGGAATGGAGGCGCCTTGCGGTTGGCGCGGATGCTGCTCTGCTGCATGGCAGGAGGAACATCCCTTGAAGCTTACATGTGATGGCGATGAGCTGCGCGTGCTGGTGCAGCTCTGGCTGGCCCATGCGACACGTGCACCGCCGCTCGCCGAGGTGTTGCTCGCGCGGCGCTCGGCCGTGGCGGTGGCGGCGCTCGATGAATGGCGGCCCGGGGTCATGCGCGAAGCTTCGCGCGTCCTGGCGGCGTTGGCGTGGGCGCACATCCATGTCGTGCCGATCTGGAATTGGCCCTGGCAGTTGGCGCGGGCGCGGCCACTGGCGCCGGCGCTGATGGTGCGTGGCGATGTTGGTCTCCTATGGCGGTCAGGCGTGGGTATCGTCGGGGCGCGGCGGGCGCATGGGAGCGCCGAGTCGTGGGCGCGTCATGTCGCTCGGGGGCATGTGCTGCGGGGAGAGCTCGTCGTTTCCGGGGGCGCGCGTGGGGTCGACACCGCGGCGCATCTGGGCGCCTTGGATGCTGGAGGTCAGACGCTCGCGTATATCGGCGCGGCCGCCGACTGCATTTATCCCAAACATAACCGAGGTCTGTTTTTGCGGATTCTTCAGAGTGGTGGCGCGCTCGTCAGCGAGCATCTGCCGCTCAGCAAGACGTACAAAGGCGCGCATGCGTTGCGTAATCGCTTCATCGCGGCGCACGCGAGCCGCCTCTATGTCGCCGAGGCGGACGTCGACTCGGGATCGCTCGGCACGGCGGGCTTCGCGAAGCGCTGGGGAGTGCCGGTGCTCGTGCCGCCGGCGGACATTGGCGTGCGGCGCGCTGGCATCGCGGCGCTGATCGCGGAGGGCGCGGCGGTCGTCGAGACGGTGGGTGGCCGTCCGATGGTGCCTACTTGAGACCGTACTCCTTGAGCTTGCGGTACAAGGTGGTGCGGCCGATGCCGAGCTGCTGGGCGACGAGCGAGCGGTTGCCGCGGGCGCGAGCTAGCGCCGTCTCGATGGCTTGGCGCTCGAGGGTCGCCAAGGACTGCGTCGAGCGCTCGGCGTCGCGGTTCGCGGCGGAGCTCGCATCCTCCTCGGTCTTGGCGATGGTGAGCGGGCGGAACAGGGCGTTGTCACCGCGGACCGCCGGGGGCAAGTCGTGTGGCTCGATGGTCACGCCGTTGCAGCTGACGACCGCGCGTTGAATCGCGTTCTCGAGCTCGCGGACGTTGCCGCGCCAGGGATGGCGGGTGAGGAGGGCGAGCGCGCCGGGTGAGAGCTCGGGCGTCGTTGTACGCAAACGCGGACCGAACTTCTTCACGAAGTGATCGGCGAGCAGAGCGACGTCGCCGTCGCGGTCGCGCAATGCTGGCACGTCGAGCTCGAAGACCACGATGCGGAAGTACAAGTCCTCGCGGAAGCGGCCGGCGCGGACCTCATCGGAGAGGCGGCGGTGGCTCGCGGCAAGCAGGCGGAAATCGACCGGGACCTCTTGGGTGGAGCCGACGCGCGAGACGCGGCGCTCCTGCAGGACGCGTAGCAGCTTCGACTGGAGAGCAGGCGAGAGCTCGGCGACCTCGTCGAGGAAGAGGGAGCCGCCGTCGGCTTGCTCGAACTTGCCGACGTGACGGTTGGCCGCGCCGGTGAAGGCGCCGCGCTCGTGACCGAAGAGCTCGGACTCTTGCAGCGACTCGGGAATGGCCGCGCAGTTGAGCGCCACGAACGGGCGCTCTCTGCGGCCGCTGTTGTCGTGGATGGCCTGCGCCACCAGCTCCTTGCCGGTGCCGGACTCGCCGTGGATGCACACTGAGATGTCGCTCGCGGCGAGCCGCTCGATCTGACCACCGAGCTCGCGCATGGCGGGGGAGTTGCCGATGAGACCGGCGAAGGACGGACCTTGGACCTCGCGCTCGAGCTGCGCCAAGCGCAGGGCCATGCGGTGCGATTCGACCGCGTTGCGCACGGTGGTGAGGAGCTTGCTCTCGACCAGCGGCTTCACGAGGAAGTCGTAGGCGCCGCCCTGCATGGTGCTGACGATGGTCTCGACCTCGCGCTCGACGGTGAGCACGACGACCGGGAGGTAGCGATTGTATGCTTTGATTTGTCCTAGCGCCTGCGCGCCGCCGATGCCGGGCATGTTGAGATCGAGGAGCACCGCCGACGGGAGCTTTCGGCCCAAGGCCGCGACACACGCTTCGCCACTCTCGAATTGCTCGACCTTGAAGCCGGCCTTGGTGAGCCAGTGCGCGAGGAGGGAGCGCAAGTCATTGTCGTCATCGACGACGAAGACCGGACCATCTTCTTCGATGCGATTATTCACAGCACGTAGCCCTGCACCGTCTTCGCGATGACTAAAACCGCTATGGAGTAGGTGCGAACTCATCACCCGATATATCGGCACGATGCGGCCTCACCTTGAACGCCAGTCACACGCTTCTCCAGCATTTCCGATCTCACGCGGCTTTTTGCGTGATCGCGATGTGGGCGCAACTGGGTTCGTCACACCCCGCTTTGGCGGAGGCTCAGGTCGGCTTTATCTCGCTTGCCAACTTCTTGAGGGAGGCGATCTCCTGTTCGGTCCGCACCAGCAAGGGCTCGAACAGGAAGCGGCGGCGGCTAGCGATACCGGCGGTGAGCTCCGCACGGCGTAAGTCGTCGGGGAGGATCTCGAGCAGATGCTTTAGCGGTTGGACACGCTCGAGTTGATAGCCCCCCACGCCGACGAGCGTTCCAACGACCTGCTCGGTCATCTCGCCGGCCGACGCGACCAATAGCTTCTGCACCTGCTCGTCGAGGCCGCGGTCGGCATCGAGACGGTCGCGCAGGTCTGCCGCGAGGCGTTCGTGATGGCGGACAGCGCGCGTCACGAACCGTGCTGGGTCTAGGAGCGCTCCGAGGCGGCGTCGCGTGGCCTGTGAGATTTTCGCGCTCGAGGCCACGATGCGCGCGCGCAGAATGCCGCGGTAGCTGGTCGCGAAGAGCAGCACGAACAGAACTTCGTCATAGGAGACCGTGCACTCCTCGACGAGCTTCTCCGCAAGCTCGAGCATGCCCGAGGCAGTGAGCAAGAAGCGCTTCTCGCGTCGTGCTTTGACGCGCCGCAGATGGTCCGACTTCTCCAATGTCTCGAGCGTCCGGCGTAGCTGCGTCAGCTCGATGTCGAGGCTGGGGCGCAAGACATCGTATTCGAGCCAGTTCCCAAAGAGTCGGAAGAAGAAGCGGACATCGACGGCGCGGAAGCCACCCGCTTTCGCGTACACCCCGTGCGCCGCGAGAATGGCGGCGCGGAGCGGTGTCGCCTGCGCGTCGACGTGGCCGGCGCGTTTGACCAAGGTCGAATTACGCATGATTCACTCCCGCGGCAGCGCGACGATCAATGATGCGAATATGACAGGAACAAGCTCACGAACGCCAAACCGACACTCGCGCCGTTGGCGATTGCGAGCCACGGAGCAGACCGCGAAAGCGAAACCTTGCTGCCCTTCAAGACGAGGCCTTCGATCAGCGTATTGACGGCGACAGCCAAGGCGAACGTCGCCACCCAGCCAACGACGCTGAATGTGCCGTTGCCCATCCAGCTGTTGATGTACTGACCGGGGAAGAATTCCCAACCGAGGCCCGCCGCGGGGATCAAGACGATGCCGACGACCGTCGAGACGGCGTTCGCGCCTACCATCAAGAGTGCGCTCCTCTTCCAGCTCGTGCGTGTCGCCAGCTTGAACAGCGGCAGCTCCAGCACGAGACCAATGCCGATGACCCACCATTTGAGCAGCGAACCCTCGAGAAACAGCGCCGGCCACACGACGTCCGCATGGGCAACCGCGGGGAGCAATAGAGTGGCCAAGAGAGCAAAACCGAAACGATTGGAATTCTTCACGACATGGTCTCAATTCATGCACCGAGACATTCGGAGCACGAGACGCACCATGCGTGAGCGCAACCGCCGCATACTAGACGCTCCGTGGTGACATTGTCACCAAAGCGCGTTTCGCCTTCTCAGCAAGAGGAGACGAACGATGAGCACGAGGCGCCAAGGGCCGAGCCACTCGCCCCAACGCGGCGGACGTCGATTCCAAGTGCAAGCTGAGGCGGCGCGAAGCGGCGGAACGAGGCGCAACGAATGGATGGGCGAAGAGGGTCTCGAACCCCCGACATCCTGCGTGTAAATCAGCTTCAGGCGATCGTGGATCACGTAACTGGCTGTATTTATTGCCAACGAGCTGCGCTGGATCACATCGAGTTGCAGCGAAATGCAGGGGGTAGCCGGCCCACCGATCCGGCCCACTCGGATCCTGCGGAAGACGCAGAGTGTCGGCGGGCGTAGCTGGGCGGGCTCCATGCACACCCCCGTGGTGCACGCCCGCGCTTCGCAGAACGAGATGCCCCTAGCGGCGCGCGATGTTCAGCACGCTCGATCTCTCCTTGGCATCGCCGTGTAACTCAGTTACATTGAGCCATGAGCCAGCGTAAGGCGCGTCCCGCTAAGCACGAGAACGTGCCGGCCCTGGTTCGTGAGTACGTCGATGCAGGGAAGTACCTCGATACGCGCCACGCCTTCGACCGGATGGTCGAGCGTCGGATCACGTTGCCCGAGGCGCTCTACGTGCTTCGGCGCGGCTACCACGAGAAGCGCAAGGACGAGTTCAAAGAGGAGCACAACGCCTGGACGTACGCGATGCGCGGCAAGACCGTGGACAAGCGCGAGCTGCGCGTCTGCGTGTCGTTCGACAAAAGCGGGATGCTGATCATCACCACGATCGACTTGGACGCCAAGGACTAGAGAGGGACACGACCATGAGCAACACGAAGATCGAGAAGCGCTTTGTCTACGACGGCTTTGGCTTCGACGTGGTGATCCGCAACGTGCCGATGGTGAAGGTGCGCGGTGCTTGGACCCCGAAGATCGACTACACCAAGCTCGCGCGTGACGTGGTGCTCGCGCTTGCCCACAAGCCGGTGCGGCTGACTGGCGCCGAGATCCGGTTCATCCGGCTCTACTTCGAGATGACACTTGAAGCCTTCGGCAAGCGCTTCGCCGTGAGCCACCCCGCCGTGATGAAGTGGGAGGGCGCCGGTATTCGTGCGCCGGCTCTGAAGTGGCCGGTGGAGAAAGACATCCGGCTGTTCGTGCTCGATCAGCTCCAGGTCAAGGCGTCGGACTTCAAGAGCGCCTATGAACACCTGCGTGCCGAGGCGAAGGCGAGCGCCAAGCCCGTCGAGATGAGCATCGCGAGCGCGGCGTGACGGAGGAGTCGAGACTCTAAAAATGAGTGACAACGCTTCGGTCAAGGTACAGCACTGGTAGAGCCGGCCCACCACACCCGGCCCACTCGTCAAAACAGCGATTCTAAGTGGGCGAAGAGGGTCTCGAACCCCCGACATCCTGCGTGTAAAGCAGGCGCTCTACCGCTGAGCTATTCGCCCGGGAACCGATTGGCTCGGTAACACGGGTGATGGGGGCTGCCAAGTGGAACCGTGGGGCGTGGTCGCGGGTGGTGGCGATTTCGGTGGGATGGCTCAGCTCAGCCTGGCGCGCCCTCCGGCATCGGCGCGGTGACCTCGAGCTCGTCGGTGGTGCGGCGCTTGGCGAGCAGCGTGAACATGACGGGGACGAGGAAGAGGGAGAGGGCGGTCGAGGTGATGAGGCCGCCTACGACGGCGAGGGCCAACGGTTGGTTCGCGGCGGCTTCGCGGTCGAGGCCCAAGGCGGTGGGGGCGAGGCCGACGACGGTGGCGAGGCTGGTCATCAGGATGGGGACGAAGCGCACCCGGCCTGCTTCGATGACCGCTTCCACGGCGTCCACTCCGCTTTGGAAGACGCGGTCCGCGTGGTCGACTAGGAGGATGCCGTTCGACATGGCGATGCCGATGACGATGAGGATGCCCATGAGCGAGGTGATCGACAGGCCCTGACCCGCAGCGAGCAAGGCCATCACCACGCCCACGAAGGTGACCGGCACCGTGAACAGCATGACCAGCGGCAGCCGCATCGAGCGAAACTGCGCGACCATGATGGTGAAGACCACGAGGATGGCGAGGGTGATGGCGACGCCTAGGCCCGAGAAGGTGGTGCGCATGAGCTCCACTTGGCCGACGAAGGAGATCTTGGCGCGGCGGGTTCGTGGGTCCGCGGCCATCGCTTTTTCGAGGTCGCTCGCGACCGAGCCGAGGTCGCGGCCGGCGTTTTGGAAGAGCACCGTGCCGACGCGCGTGAGGTGGTTGCGCTCGATGGCGATGGGTCCGCCGGTGCGGACGACGTCGGCGTAGGAGCCGAGCTTCACGGCGCCGTGATCGACCGAGGAGCGCACCGGGACGTCGAGGAGGCTATCGCGGTCGGTCACCGCGTCGTTGTCGTAGTACGTGACCACGAAGTACGACTGGCCGTTGCTGCCGTCGATCCACACGCCCGGCGCGTTGATGTTGCCGAGGGTCGCTTCCAAGGTGGTTTGTGCCGCGTCGCGCGCGCCCACCCCCACTAGGCCCGCGGTCGTGCGGTCGGTGGCGATGCGCAGCTCGGGGTAGTTGGTCTCGAGCATCACGTACGGGTCACGTAGGCCCCGCACCTGGCGGGCGACGTCGGCCACGGCAAGCGAAGTCGCCCGCAGCGCATCGAGGTCGTCTTCCTCGATCTCGACCACCAGCGGCGCGTTGTATCCGTTATTGAAGACGGTCGCGACGATGCCGCCTGGCGCTTGCAAGAAATCGACGCCTGGATAGCGCCGCGCGAGGATGTCGCGGATGTGGTCGGCGATCTCGCGTTGACTGCGGGAGCGGTGCTCGGGATCCGCGAGCTGCAGGCGGATGTAGCCCATGTGCGGGCCGGCGTTCGGGCTGTTCATCGCCGAGCGGGCCTTGCCTGGAGAGCCGGTGTTCGCGAGCACGAGCGTCACGTCCTCCGGCATCTCCTCCTTGAGCATCTTCGCCATGGCGTCGAGGCGCGCGGCCGCCACGGTGAGCGACGTTCCCGGCGCGAAGCGCACATAGACGCGCTCCATCGATTCATCGAGCTCGGGGAAGAACGTCGTGGGCATGCGTGACGCGGCGAGCACCGCGCCGCGCGCCAGCACCGCCGCCGCCATGATGACCGTGAGCCGGTAGGGGAGCACGCGTCGCAACAGACGCGAGTAGGCCTCGGCGATGCCGAGGATGCGGTGCTCGACCGCGGTGGCGAGCCGCGATGGCGGTTTGTCCGAGCCCAGGAGACGCCGCGCCGCGACCGGCGTGACCACCATGCTCACCACGTAGCCCGCGACCATGCCGGTGGCGACGGTGAGCGCGAGCGGCGTGAAGAGCTTCTTCGCCAGGCCTTCGAGGAGGACGACTGGCAAGAGGACCGAGATGGTCGCGAGAGTGGAGGCGAGCGTCGCCAGCGCCACCGAGCGCGTGCCCTCGAGGGAGGCGACCGCAGCGCTCGCGCCGGCCATGCGGCGGCGGTGGATGGCTTCGAGGACGACGACCGAGATGTCGACGAGCGGGCCCATGGCGAGGGTGAGGCCGCCGAGGGTGAAGGCGTTCAAGGTTTGTCCGCTCAGGTAGAGCACCAAGAGGATGACCGCGAAGCTGACCGGCACCGCGATAGCGGCCACCAAGACGCTCCTCCAGCTCTGCAAGAACACCAGGATGACGAGCGCCACCAGCACGAAGGCCTGGAGGATCTCTTTCTTCAGGCCTGCGAACGTCGAGCGCACGAAGGTCGACTGATCGAAGATCGACTCCACCTTCATGCCGGGCGGCAGGGCTGGGAGCTTGGCTAGACGCTCGCGCACCTGGTCGACGATGTCGATGACGTTGCCGCCGGGGACGCGCAGCACGTTGAGATACACGCCGTGCTCGCCGTCGATCGAGACGGCTTGGGTCTCGGGGCTGCCTGCGTCCTCGACGCGCGCCACGTCGCGCACCAGGATGACGCGGCCGTTCACGTCCTTCACGGGGGCATCGCCGATGTCGGCGACGTTGGTGGGGATGGCGTTGGTGTAGACGTTCGCGTCCTGGTTGCTGGCGATGAGCCGGCCGGAGGGGAGCAGGGCGTTGGCGCGCGCCACCGTCGCCGCGACCTCGGAGGAGGTGACGCCGAGCGCCTGGGCCCGCGCCGGGTCGACGATGACGTTGATCTGGCGCTCGCGGCCACCGTTCGGTGACGCGCTGGCGACGCCCGGGATGCCCTCGATGATCGGCTCGATGACGTTCGCCGCGTAGTCATAGAGCTGCGGCGCGGTGAGGCCGCCACCATAGACGGCGACTTGAATGACCGGCGCGTTGGTCGGGTCGTACTGCAGGACGAACGGCGGGACGATGCCGAGGCTCTTCGGCACCGAGGACATCGCGAATTGCACCTGCTGCTGCACGAGCGCCTGGGCCGCGTTGAGATCGGTGCCCCACTTGAGCCACACGTAGATGACCGACAGGCCGGCGCGCGACACGCTCTGCACGTGATCGACGCCGGGCGTCGCGCTGACGTTCTTCTCGAAGCGCCAGGTGAGCGTCTTCTCGACGTCCTTCGGACCCATGCCGGGCGCCTGCGTGCCGATGACCAGGACCGGCGGCGTGAGCTCCGGGAAGGTGTCGACGGACAGGCGTGGCACGACGACGGCCGAGAAGACGAGCAGGCCCACGCAGAGCATGAGCACCGCCAGGCGGTTGAGGAGCGCGACCTTGATCATGGCGCGGCGCTCGCCTGCGCCGTGCTGGTGTCCGTTTTGGCGATGACGTTCTCGCCGTCTTGCAGGCCGCCTCGGCCCTCGGTGACGACACGCGTGCCGGCCTTGATGGCTGGCTCGAGGTAGAGGTTGCCGCCGCTCTCGCCCAGGATCTTGAGCTTGCGGGCGCGCACGACGTCCTCTTCCACCACGAAGATGTTGGCGCTCTCGCCACGCGCCTTGGCGGCGATGATGGGCACCTCGAGGCTCGGCTGGGGCTCGCCGACGTCGACGGTCAGCGTCGCGGTGGTGCCGACCGCGGTCGCGGCGCCCTTGCCGTCGAGATCGACCTCGATGCGTACCGTCCGCGTTTGCGGATCTGCTTGCGGCGAGCGGCGCGAGACCACGGCGTCGCGCTTGACGCCGCTCGAGAAGAAGCTGACGGCGACCGGCGTGTCGGGCACCACCGCCGCGGCGTCGCGCTCGGGTACGTCGGCGACGATGCGCACCATGCGGCGGTCGATGATGGTGACCACCGTCGAGCCGGGCCGCACGAAGGCGCCGGGGTCGACGAGGCGGGCGCCGACCTCGCCGTCGAACGGCGCGCGCAGGATGCAGTCGCTCACCTCGAGGCCCTTGTTGGCGAGCTGCGCCTGGAGGGCGCTCACCTGGGCGTTGCCGGCGGCGGCCGCGGCTTGGCGCTGCTCGAGCTCGTTGCTCGACACGAAGCCGCCTTGCGCGAGCTCCTGCAATCGGCCTGCTTCGCTGGCGAGCGCTTTTTGCTTCTCTTCGAGGGCGCGTGCTTGCGCCGCCACCGCCGCCGATTGGGTGCTGGCGTTCTTGCAGTCGAGAGTGGCGAGCACCTGCCCGCGCTTCACGCTGTCGCCGGGCCGTACGAGCACGGTGCCAACGTAAGCCGAGACGAGCTGTGGACCGACCCGCGCCGAGAGCCACGGCTCGACGGTGCCGACGAAGCGCCGGCTCGGCCGATACTGGGCGTCGCGGGCCAGCACGACCGTGACGCTCTTCGGCGTGTCGGCGAGCGCGATCTTGTTGACGCGCGACTCGGCGCGCCAGCTGAGCAGGGCGCCCAGCGCCAGGACGGCCGCGGCGATGGCCGCGATGGCGAACGGGATACCACGTAGTCTCTTCACTGTTCCTCCGCGAGGGCGCGCGCCAAGGCGGCCCGGGCAGTCATGAGCTGAAAGCGTCCGGCGACCAGCGCGATCGCCGCGTCGACGCGCACGGCCTCGGCGTCGGCGAGCTCGGTGCTCGTGCCGAGACCGGCATGGAAGCGCGCCTCGGCTTGCGCGTTGTTCGCTTTGGCGGCATCCAGCGCCGCGTCGAGAGCATCGAGCGCCAGACGCGCGGTCTCGACGCGCAGGAGATCCTGCTGCGCGGCATGGACCGCGTTGATGCGCGTGACGTCGAGCTCGGCGTTGACCTCTGCCTCGCGCGCCTGCGAGCTGGTGACGCGTGCCCGCGCGCCAGGATCCCAGAGCGGCCACGAGAGGACCAGCCCGACGCTGTAGTTTGCGACGCTCGGAATGAAGCCGTTGCCGGCCGGGATGTCGCCAACGGTGGGCGGACCACCACCGGCGCGCGAGGTCGCCGCGGCGGAGAGCATGAGGTTCGGCCGCCAGGAGGCGTCGAGGGCCTTGGTACGCGCGTGCTGTGCCTCGGCGCTCGCCGCGCCCATGCGCACCGCCGGGCTCTCGCTGAGGACGCGATCCGCGACGTCGGACGCCTTGGGTAGCGCGTGCGTGTCGGGGATGGCGTCGCCAGGGAGCGCATCGAGCTGCGGCGCATTGCTGCCGACGGCCGCCGCGAGGACGCTGCGGGCCACGCCGACGCCGGCCTCGGCGCGGATCACCCCAACGCGATAGCGGGCAAGGTCCGCCTCGGCGCGGGTCAGCTCGATGGGAGAGCGCATGCCGGCCGCGACCGCGCGCTTGGCGAAGTCGCGGTGGAATTCGACGCGCTTGTAGGCTTCCTGCGACGCCTCGAAGGCGCCCTTGGCCGCGAGCACCGCGTAGAAGGCCTCCGCGACGGCGTACTCGACGGCGAGCCGCGAGAAGCGCTCGCGCTCACGCTCGACCTGCCCCATGGCGCGCGCCGCGGCGGTCTGAGCCGCGATGCGGCCGAAGTCGAAGACCTCTTGGCGCAAGCCGACGCCGAGCATCGTCGAGGCGTATGGCCGCCAGTTCAGGTCGTTCGCCGGACGAATGGCGGTGCCGCCGACGCGGACCACGTCGATGATGCCCGCGGGGCCACCCGTGAGCTGGGTCGCCGTCGAGTTGTTGATGCTCGAGCCCACGAGCTCGGCCAAGGCACCGACGCTCGGCTTCCAGTCGGCCTGCGCCACGTCGACCTCGCGCAGCGTGACTTCGATGCGGGCACGCGCGGCGGCGAGCGTCGGCTGGTGCGCGCGCGCGTAGGCGATGGCCTCGGCGAGCGTCATGCCGGGCACGTCGGCCGGGGAGGGCGCTTGCGCGATCAGGAGCATGACACAGGCGAGCATGAGCGCCGCGTAGGCATGAAGCGTGCCGGGCCCGCGCGCGCGTTGGAACGCCAAAGCGGGCGGGTGTGCGTTCTTCGCGATTGGAGAATCTCCAATCGCTGGGGACAAATCTCCAACCGCCAGGCTCTGGCCGGCGAGCGGTGAAGCCATGTATTGCCTGATGGATGCGGCTCGCGAGTGGCGCCAAAACAGCAGTGATTGCGATAGCCGCCGCGCTGCTGATTGGTGGGGGACTCGTCTGGGACGTGACCCGCGAAGGCGACGCGGCCGTGCAGCGCTTGCTGCACCACCAGCGCATGATCGCCCGGGCCCTGGCGCAGGGTTACTCGCATCGCCTCGCCGAGCTCAGCAGCAGCGACGAGAACGAGCGCGAGAAAGAGCGCGAGGATCTTCTATTGCGGATGCTCCCCGAGGGCCGCACCATCGAGCGCGAAGGTCACTCGGTGCTGCTCGTGAAGATGCCCGGCCGCGCCGGTCTGCGGACGACCGACGGCGGCGTGATCGCCTCGCCGGTGCTCGAAGCCGCCTTGGCGAACGACGAGCATGGAGTGGCGCTGAGCCGGGACGAGGCGTCGGCGATTGGCTTGCCACATCGCAGCGCCGTGGCCGCTATCTCGCACATCGAGGACAGCGCCGGCCTTTCGCCCATCGCCATCGTCATGGCGAGCTCGTCCCGCGAGGAGCGCGACCGCTTTCGCAACTACGAGTACCGGCTGCTGGGCGGGCTCGCGCTCACGGCGCTCATCGTCGCGGCCTTCGTGGCGCTGATGTTGCGCGAGCAGCGCCGGCAGCTGGTCCTCGACGCGACGCTCGAGCGCGAGCGCATGTCACACGAGCGCGACGAGCAGCTGGCGCGCGCCGACCGCATGGCCTCGGTCGCGGCGCTGTCGCTCGGTATTGGTCACGAGCTCGCGACCCCGCTTGGCGTCATCCTCGGGCGCGTCGAGGAGATTGGCCGCACCACGAGCGATACGGGCACGTCGCGCGCCTTGCGCAGCATCGAGGATCAAGTCGCGCGCATCCGCCGGGTGCTGCAAGGCTTTCTGGGGCTCGCGCGCGGTGAAGCGCCGGCGATGGAGTCCGTCAAAGCGTCGCGGGTCGTCGAGGAGGCGGCGGCGCTCGTGCGTCACCGCTTTGCGAGCGCCGGTGTCGAGCTGGTGACGCACGCCGAGAGCGACGCCAGCTTGCGCTGTGACGCGACGCTCTTCACGCAGGTGCTCGTGAACTTGTTGATGAACGCCTGCGCGCATTCGCGGACGGGCGATGTGGTGCGGCTCGCCACCGAGCAGCGCTCCGCGAGCCTCGCCTTCGTGGTCACCGACAGCGGCGCCGGCATCGCGCCCGAAGTCGCGGATCGCGCGACCGAGCCGTTCTTCACGACGCGCAAGGCGGAGGGCGGCAGCGGCCTCGGGCTCACCATCGCCCGGGAGATCGTGCAGCACCACGGTGGTACGTTGCAGCTCATGCCGCGTGACGGAGCGCAAGGTACCTTGGCGATAGTGACCGTTCCAGCGGAGCACAGCGATGTCTGAGAAGCGTCCCCGCGTCCTCGTCGTCGATGACAGCGCCGAGATGGCCGAGACCACCGCGGCTGGGCTTCGCGCGCATGGCTACGACGCCATCGACTTGAGCGACGCCGACAGCGCCTGGGCTCGCATTGGCGAGGGCGGCTACGACGCGCTGGTCACTGATCTGCGCATGCCCAAGCACGACGGCCTGGCGCTGCTCGAGCGCTCGCGTGCCGTGCAACTCAACGCGCCGGTGATCGTCATGACCGCGTTCAGCGGCATCGACAGCGCCGTCGAGTGCATTCGCCTCGGCGCCTACCACTACATCACCAAGCCCTTCAAAGTGGCGGAGCTCGCGCTCTTCTTGGGGCGCGCCCTGGACGAGGTCGTGAACCGTCGTGACGCACAAGCGCTGCGCACGACGCTCAAGAGCACCCAAGGGCTCGCCAACATCGTCGGTGAGACGGCGGCGATGCGTGAGCTCGTCGCGCTCACGCGGCGCATCGCCGGCGCGAGCGTCCCGGTGCTGGTGCTCGGCGAGACCGGGACGGGGAAGGGGGTCGTGGCGCGCGCCATTCACGCGGAGAGCACCCGCGCCGCCCGGCCCTTCGTGTCGGTCAACTGCGCCGCCATTCCCGAGAGCCTCCTCGAGAGCGAGCTCTTCGGTCACGCCAAGGGCGCCTTCACCGGCGCGGCGAGCGCGCGCACAGGCATCTTCGCCGAGGCCGACGGTGGAACGCTCTTCCTCGACGAGATCGCCGAGATGTCGCCGCCCCTGCAGGCAAAGCTCCTCCACGTGCTCGAGACCGGCATCATCAGGCCCGTGGGTGAGAGTCGCGAGCGCCGCGTCGACGTGCGCATCATCGCGGCCACGCACCGCGACCTCCCGGAGCGCGTCCGCCAAGGCCTCTTCCGCGAGGATTTGCTCTACCGCCTCGACGTCGTCTCCATCGAGCTGCCGGCGTTGCGCCACCGCACCGAGGACATCCCGCGGCTCGCCGAGCACTTCATCACCACGTTGCGCGCCAAGCACCCCGCCGGCAGGGCGCGCCAGCTGTCCGCCGAAGCGGTCGACGCGATGCGTGGCTACGCTTGGCCAGGCAACGTCCGCGAGCTCGAGCACGCCATCGAGCGCGCCGTGCTGCTCGCGCCCGGAGAAGAGATCCGCCTTGCCGATCTGCCCAAGGCGCTCAGTCACACGGGGAGCGCCGACGTCATCGACTTCGGCAACGCCATGTTGCCATTGCGCGAGCTGACGCGGCGCTACGTCGCTTCGGTCTTCGAGCGCAGCGGCCACAGCAAGAAGGTCGCGGCCGAGACCCTCGAGATCGACTTCAAGACCCTGGTGCGCTGGTTGAGCCTCGACGGCGACAGCTGACAACCCGGCTCGGGATGACCACAGTCAAATGGTCGCATTGCACCTTGCCGGCAGGCCAGTTAGGGACGCGCCCGATGTCGAAGTGGCTCCTGATCGTGACGACCGTGCTCACGCCGGTGACCGCCCTCGCGCTCCCGGCGGTCGGTACGTCGCGCGCCGACGCACAGCTCGAGGACAGCTGGGAGCGGCTGGACGCCTTTTCGAACTATCGCGGCATGCCGGTGCTCGTGCTCTACGAGGACAAGAGCTCCAGCGGCCAGAACGTGGAGCTCAAGAGGGAGCTCACCGAGATCGCGCAGGATGGCCGCTATAAAGGAATCGTGGCCTTCATGCCAATCGCCGACGTGTCGAGCTACGACTACTGGCCGGTGCGGGCGTTCGCGCGGCGCTCGGTGCAGAAGCAATCGCTCGCGACGCACACGAACATCATCTGTGATTGGAAAGGCGCGGTGCGCGACGCCCTGGGGCTCGACAAGAAGAGCAGCAACGTCGTCCTCTACGACAAGGACGCGAAGGTCGTCTTCGCGCACGCTGGGGCATTGTCACCCGAACAACGCGCGGTGCTGTTCGCGATGCTGCGTGACCAGGTCGAGCAGCAGGCGAAGAAGTAGCGCTACTTCCCCAGGATGCCGAGCAGCACCGACGTGAGGACGACCGCGCCGCCTACCGCGAGCGCCGGGACCGTCGCCTTGTCGATGGCGCGTTGCCACGGCTCGGGGAGATCGAGCGCGGGGACCGCGTACATCTGGTCGGGCTCGCCGATGCGCGTGCCTGGCCGCGTGACCACGTTCACGCCCCAGCCGAGCTGCTCGCCGAACAGATTGAAGCGCCCGAGGCGCGTCGTGCCGATGACGTAGTTACCGAAGAAGGGCGGGCGCTCGGCGTTGCCGACGAGGCGTGAGCAGCCTTGGCTCGCCCAGGTGTCCATGACGTCGCCCATGCGGAGATAGTCGGTCATGCGCAGGGTGAGGGGGCCGCCCAAGCAGTCGTCGGCGGCGTAGGCCGGCGCCGTGGGTGTCGTGGGCCCGAACGGTTCGGCGGGGAAAGAAAGCAGCATCACAACCACGACCAGCATCGTGCGCCTCCCGTGAACCCGTACTATCTTAGCCGACGAACCCCCCGATGAACATCGTCGTCGACCACCTCGCGAAACATTACCGCGTGCACTCCCGCGCCGCCGGGGCCATGGCCGCGCTGCGCTCTCTCTTCGTCCGTAAGTACGACGTCGTCCGCGCCGTCGACGACATCTCCTTCACTATCGGCAAGGGCGAGCGCGTGGGCTTTCTCGGGCCCAACGGCGCCGGCAAGACGACGACGCTCAAGACCTTGGCCGGTCTGCTAAAGCCGACATCGGGCACGGTGCGCGTCGGCGACTTCACGCCCAACGAGCGCCGGCCCGAGTTCTTGCGCGCCGTGATGCTGGTGACCGGCCAGAAGAACCAGCTCCTCTGGGACCTCCCGCCCGCCGACACCTTCGAGCTCAACCGCGCCATCTACGACGTACCGCGCGCCGACTTCACGCCGCGCATGAAAGAGCTCGTCGAGCTCCTCGAGATTGGCGACATCGTCAAGAAGCCGACGCGGCAGCTCTCGCTCGGCGAGCGCATGAAGTGCGAGCTCGCGGCGGCGCTGGTGCATCAGCCGATGCTCCTCTTCCTCGATGAGCCGACCATCGGCCTCGACGTGACCATGCAAGCGCTGGTGCGCCGCTTCATCCGCACTTACAGCGAGCGTCACGGCGCCACCGTGCTGCTCACGAGCCACGACATGGACGACGTCAGCGCCATCTGCGACCGCGTCGTCATCATCAACCATGGCAAGCTCTCGTACGACGGCTCGATTGGCGAGCTGGTGGTGAAGACGCGGCCCGAGAAGCGCGTCACCTTCACGCTCTCGGAGTCCGTGTCCGCCGAAGCGGTGCAACGCCTCGGCCGCGTCGTGAAGTCGTCCGAGCGTGTCGTGACCCTGCAGGTCGAGCAGAGCCAGCTGAAGACGGTGATCGCGGGCGCGCTGCAGACGCTCCCCGTCGCCGACCTCACGGTCGAGAGCGCGCCCCTCGAGGAGGTGCTCGCTGACGTCTTCGCGCGGGCACGCGGGGCCGCATGAGCGCCGCCGCGGCCATCAAGGGTTGGCTCAAGCCACTGCCGACCCTCTACAAGGTGAGCCTCGCGGACGCCGTCGCCTATCGCGGACAGGCGCTCATCTGGCTGCTGTCGACCAACACGCCGCTCATCATGCTGCTCCTGTGGAACGCCGTGGCCGCCGAGGCTCCAGTCGGACGCTGGGGCCAGGCGGAGTTCCGCGCCTACTTCCTGGTGACGCTCATCGTGCGCTTGCTCTCGGGGGCGTGGGTCGCCTGGGAGATCAACATGGAGGTGCGCGACGGCAGCATCGCCGGCCGGCTGTTGAAGCCGCTGCATCCGTTCATGGCGTACGCTTTCGAGAACCTCGCGTCGTGGCCGGTGCGCCTGGTGATGACCGCGCCGGTCGTGGTGACCGCGGCCTATCTCGTGGGCACCGAGCACGTCACCCATGACTGGCGGCAGTGGTTGCTGTTTCCGTTGGCGCTCTTCGGCGGCTGGCTCTTGCAGTTCTGCGCCATGCTCGCCATCGGCTGCCTGTCGTTCTTCTGGCAGAGCACGCTCGCCATCGGTGAGCTGTGGTTCGGGCTGTACGTCGTGTTCTCGGGCTACATCATCCCGCTCGAGCTCTTCCCGCCTTGGGCGCTCGCCATCGTCACGAAGCTCCCGTGGGCGCACATCCTCACGACGCCGGTGCGCCTCGCCTTGGGGCTCGACACCTTCGAGCAGTCGCTGCTGCAGGTGGGCGAGCAGTGGGCCTACATCGCGGTCTTCTTGCTGCTCGCCACCTGGCTGTGGCGCAAAGGCGTGCAGCGCTACGAGGCGTTCGGCGGCTGATGCGCTACGTGAGGCTGCTCGCCAACCAAGCACACGTGTCCTTCATGCTGCTCCTGCAGTACCGCGCCGACTTCGCGCTGTCGCTCTTGCTCGCTTGCTTCTGGACGCTCTCGGCCATCGTGCCGCTGCTCGTCCTCTATAGCGACCGCAGCAGCGTCGCGGGCTGGACCTGGGGCGAGGCGCTGGTCGTCGTCGGCTGGTTCAACGTCTTGAAGGGCGTGCAGTCGATCGTCATCCAGCCGTCGATGAACCTGGCGGCCGAGCAGATCCGCAAGGGCACGCTCGACTTCGTGCTCATGAAGCCGGCCGACGCGCAGATCTTGGTGTCGTCGCAGCGCTTCGATTTCCGGCAGCTCTCCGACGTCATCGTCGGCTTGGTCATTCTCGTCTATGCGCTCGTCACCTTGGGCGTCGTGCCGACGCCGCTCGCGGTCGCCGAGACGGCCGTGACCTTGGTGTGCGCGACGGTGATCCTCTACTCCATCTGGGTCATGGTCATGAGCCTCGCCTTCGTGTTCGTCAAAGTGGACAACCTGACGTTCTTGTTCCAGTCGATCTACGACGCCGCGCGCTGGCCGGGGTCGATCTTCCGCGGCGGCTTGGCCATCGTCTTCACGTTCGTGCTGCCGCTGACCCTCATGACCACGACGCCGTCGCTCGCGATCCTCGGGCGCCTGAACGCAAAAGAGCTGCTCCTCGCATGTGGAGGAGCAGCTCTGTTCACGCTTCTGTCACGCGTGGTGTGGAAGGCGTGTATCGCCCGCTACACCAGCGCCGGCGGCTGAGCATCGCCGTTCATGACCGGGACGGTAGGATCATGGTCGAGCGCCGCTTCGAGCACCTCGCTCATGTCCTCGGCGAAGAAGAAGGTCAGATCCTTCTTGGCCTCCGCCGGTACGTCCTCGATGTCGCGCTCGTTCTTCTTGGGAAGAATGACGCGCTTCATGCCCGCGCGGTGCGCCGCCAGGACCTTCTCCTTGATGCCGCCGACCGGTAGCACGCGGCCGCGCAGCGTCACCTCGCCGGTCATCGCCGTGTCGGAGCGCACCTTGCTGCCGGTGAGCAACGAGGTGAGCGCCGTGAACATGGTGACGCCCGCCGACGGACCATCCTTGGGCACCGCGCCCGCGGGGATGTGGATGTGCAAGTCCTGCTTGTCCATGAACTCGGGGTCGACGCCGAGCGCCTCGGCGTTGCTGCGCACGTACGACAGGGCCGCTCGAGCGGACTCCTTCATGACGTCACCGAGCTGGCCGGTGATCTCGATGCGCCCCTTACCGCGCATGCGGCTGGTCTCGATGAACAAGATGCTGCCACCGACCGGCGTCCACGCGAGGCCCGTGGCCACGCCCGGCACCG
Source organism: Myxococcota bacterium (assembly GCA_039809465.1). GTDB lineage: Bacteria > Myxococcota > XYA12-FULL-58-9 > XYA12-FULL-58-9 > JALHOP01 > JALHOP01. The sequence continues at coordinate 7,058 of JBDHVB010000036.1, read as the reverse complement.
AGGTGCGCTCGGCGATCTCATCGAAGTAGCGGACCTTGCCCAGATAAGTGGTGAGGTCCTTCTCGTCGATGACGAACTTGTCCGCCTTCATCTCGGGGTGCCGCTCGAGCTCGAGCACCAGGGCGCGGCAGAGCTTGGTCACCTGACGCTGCAGCTGGCGGACGCCGGCCTCGCGGGTGTAGCTGCCGACCATGGCGCGCAGCGCGTTGTCCGTGATGGCGAGCATCTCTTCCGCGATGCCGTGCTCCTTCAAGGCCTTCGGGATGAGGTGCTTGCGCGCAATCGTGAACTTCTCGTCGAGCGTGTAGCCCGACAGCTCGATGATCTCGAGGCGGTCACGCAGCGGCGCCGACAGCTGATCGAGTTGGTTGGCGGTGCAGATGAACAGCACCTCCGACAGATCGAACGGCAGCTCCAGGTAGTGATCCTGGAAGGTCTTGTTCTGCTCGGGGTCCAGGACCTCGAGCAGCGCCGCTTCGGGCGAGCCGCCCCAGCCGGCACCCATCTTGTCGATCTCGTCGAGCAAGAAGACCGGGTTCTTTACTTTGGCGGTCTTGAGCGCGTGCAAGACACGGCCGGGCAGGGCGCCGACGTAGGTGCGCCGGTGACCACGGATCTCCGCCTCGTCACGCACGCCACCCAAGGCGACGCGCACGAACGGCCGGCCGAGGGCATCGGCGACCGACTGGCCGAGCGACGTCTTGCCGACGCCGGGCGGACCAAAGAGGCAAAGGATGGTGGCCTTGGTGTTGCCGGTCACCTTGAGCACCGCGAGGTGCTCGAGCAGGCGCTTCTTCACGTCGTCGAGCCCGAAGTGATCGTCGTCGAGCTTCGCGGACACCTTGGCGATGTCGACGTTGCCCTCCGCGCGCTTCGACCACGGCAGCGAGGCGATGAGCTCGAGGTAGTTACGGATCACTCCGTGCTCGGCCTGCATCTGGTTCATGCCCTCGAGGCGCGCGAGCTCGCGGTCAGCGACCTTCCGCGCCTCGTCGGACAGACCAGCCTCGTCGAGGCGGCGCTTGAGCGAGTCGACGCTGCTCTCGTCCTCGTCGCCCAGCTCTTTCTTGATGGCGCGCAGCTGCTCGCGAAGGATGGCTTCGCGCTGGCCCTTGGTGAATTCCTTGCGCACCTCGCTGTCGATCTTGCTCTTCACCTCACCGGCGACCTTGGCGTCGGCGAGGCGGGTCGCGACGTCACGCAAACGCTTGGGGACATCGAGGTTCATGAGCAGCTCGATCTCGATCTCGGCGCCGAGCCCCAGAGCGCTCGCGACACGATCCGCGAGCAGACCCGGGTCGCTGCTGGCGGGCTCACCGAGCAAGTCGGCGAGCTCGTCACTGCCAGCGCCGCCGAGCTCGCGCAGGTTCTCGATCAAGGCCTCCGCCAAAGCGGAGCTCTCGACGTGGTTGCCCGGCACTTCCTCGGCGGGGTGCCCGGTCGCCATCCAGTACGGCTCGGTCTGCACGATGCTCTCGAGCACGAAGCGGCCGAGACCTTCGACGACGATGCGCGCCTCACGGCCACCGCTGCTGCGCGTGATCTGACGCACGCGGGCATAGGTGCCGATCGGGAAGAGATCGGCGATGCCCGGGTTCAACACCGCGGCATCGCGCTGCACACCGACGCCGATGATGGCGTTGGGCTCGAGGTGGTTGATGAGCTCGAGCGATTGTTTACGGCCCATCGGCAGGGTGATGGCCGTGCCGGGGAAGAGCACACCGCGCCGCAGCGGGAGCAGCGGGAACGGGGACGCAGGGGCTTTGAAGTCCGTGGTGGACTTACGCATGGGGAGCCTCCAAAGGCCGTCGTGCTGCCGCTGGCGGCGGTCACGGGTGGGCCCTCTAACAAGTCACTAGGGGTAAATTCTGCTGAGACAGCAGGTAAACAGCGCGGCGGCAGGCGAAGGGGCGAGATCGCCGAGTTGCGTCGCGTAATGCTTGATATGTGCATCCCGCTTACGACGCGCCAGGTCCAAATGCTTTCTAATCTCTAAGCGCGGCGTAAGAGCCCATGAATGATGAGGTCATGGGTCGCGGTGAGGAGGCGCTTACCGTCGGCCGGATCCTGGGCATAGAGATGCGGCGGCGTGAAGGTGGCGTAGATGCGCAGAATGACGCGCGCCGTCTCGAGAGCGTCGTCGACGCGCAGCTCACCAGCCGCGCGGCCGGCCTCGAGCAGCTCCACGATGAGACCTTGCTCGGCGGCGCCGAAGCGGTCGCGCTCGACCGCCGTTCCCCCGCAGGTGCCGGGGGAGACCAGATCGATGGCGTGCGGGCCGGTGCTCGCGATCTCCCAGAAGTAGAAGGCGCGCGCATCGAGCAGGGCGCGCAGGCGACCCGCGTACGAAGACTCGGCGTTGGCCGCGCTCTGCATGGCGGCGAGCACCTGGTCGTGACAGTGACGCGACAGCTCGCGCGCCACGGTCTCCTTCGAGTCGAACTCGAGGTACACGCTGCCCACGCCGATGTGCGCGGCGGCCGCGATATCGGCCACCGTCGTCTTCTCGAAGCCATAGTGCTTGAACAACCGTTCGGCAGCTTCGAGAATGGAAGCGCGGCGTCGTGCGCGCTGAGGATTTGCAGCTACTTCAGACATCGACCAACCGCTTTTCGCGCGGAGCTGCGAAAAGTGAATGCCGTTTCATAACGGGGGGTTGGGGCGGTCACAAGCAAAAACTGAATCGCGGCTCAGTGGCTTTGCAGCGCGATCGCGCGCCGCTCAGCGGCCGGCGAAGGCGATGGGCGCGGTCACCTGGTCAGCGTACGTCGCGTCGTCCAGGACGCCGGTCGCGTGCAGCTTGCCGAGGATGTCGTTCACGCGCTGCTTCCAGGTGTCGGAGAGCTCGCCGCGCGCGTAGTAGCCGTAATAGCGGACAGGGTTCGGGATGATGCTCGCGAGGTACGCGGCTTCCTTGGCGGAGAGCGCCGACGGGTGCTTGCCGAAGTAGCGCTCGGCTGCCGGCCCGATGCCGTAGAGCCCAGGACCCCACTCGATGATGTTCACGTAGATCTCGAGCATGCGCTGCTTGGTGAGCGTGCCCTCGAGCGCCAGGGTGATGAGCGCCTCGCGGATCTTGCGGCTGTATGTTTTGGCGGATGAGAGATAGAGGTTCTTGGCGAGCTGCTGGGTGAGCGTCGAGCCGCCACGGACCTTGCCGGTGCTCGTCTTCTCGGCGATGGCGTTCTTGATCTCGACGACGTCGAAGCCATGATGGCCGAAGAACCCGCTATCCTCGGCGGTGGTGATGGCCCGCGTCACGTGGGCGGGCAGATCGGCGATCGACACGTAGGCGTCGTTCGAGTGGCCCACGAAGATGTCGCGCGGGCTGCCGTTGTCGTCGACCAAGCGGTGCGTGAAGGCGCCGCGCAAGGTCTCCGCGCCAGTGGGCTTGTCGCCCTTGGCGGCCTTGACGTCGATGTCACCCGCGACCTTCCAGGCGCTCGGGTGTCCGAGCGGACCTTCGAAGTCGGCCCACGCGTCGAGCACGCCGTGCGGTTGCGGATCGCTGGGCTCGGGCCGCAGCTGCTGGGGGAGGCTTGCGAGCAACGGATCGAACGGCACGCCGATGGCGCGGCTGTGCAGGGTGGTGCGGTAGGGCTCGGTGACCTCGACCGCGGCATCGAAGCGCAGCCGGACGCGTGGGTCGTTGCCGAGGCCGACGTAAGCGTCGTGGATGCCCAAGCGCTTCTCGCGAACGCGATAGTGGACGCTGGCGCCGGCGCTCGCGGCCTTGACCACCACCGGCTGGTCGTCGAGGCGGGAGACATCGAGGACGATCTCCTCACCCGTCATGCCGAGCTGACCGTCGACGCTCGCGAGCTTGCCGCTCACCAGGCGGAAGTCGGCGGACAGGGTGGCGTTGATGCGTCCGTGATCGCGGTCGACGTTGCGCGTGAGCTGAACGGGGAGGCTCGCGAGCGGCAGCCCGATGACGTGGAAGGTGCTGCTCACGACCTGGTCGTCGAAGGCGCTGGGGTCGTTGAGGTTGGTCTCGGTGGAGATGGTCACGGTGACCTCGCCGCCGTGCTCGAACGTCGCGCTCGCGTGGGCGGTGCAGGTGCCGTGACAGGCCGCTCTCGCGTCGAGCGACGCCAGGGTGAGCTCGATTTCGCGATGCTCGCCGGCGCTCGCGTGGATGTAGACGTCGGTCGCGCTGACCTCGAGCGGGTCGCGCAAGAAGGGCTCGAGACGCTCGGCGATGGCGGTGCGCACGGCGTTGGTGGCGGCCGTGCCGGTCGTGCCGCTGACTCTCTCGAGCTCGACGACGACACCGTCGGCGCGGACAGCGGCGATGCGTGGTGAGCCCGAGAAGATGCTGCCAAAGACGGGCGTCACCGTGAGGCGGGTGATCTGCACGTGGCGGACGAGTGAGCCCGCTGGCCACTGCATGTCGACCGGACCCACGGTGACCCGGCCGTTCAAGCGGATATCGACGTCGGAGCCGAGGGCGCTGTCGGCCGCCAGCGCGTGCAAGGCATCGAGCACATGGGCATGCAAGCTCGGCCCGAGGACGCGGCCCGCGATGGCCAGCACCACCGCCGGGGAGGCGAGCCCCAGAAGGACCGCCAGGATGATCACCCGCGTGCGACGCTTCTTGGTCATGCGATTCCTGCTTCGGCCAAGGTGCAGCTCGGCCAAGGTGACCATCGGCGCTTTCGCGCGCATGGTGTTTCATGCAATGAGCGAACAGCGATGAGCGCCGTCAGCGGCCGAGGCCCCGTCACCCGTCAGATCCCTCCAGGCGACGACCGCGAGCGTCTGGTATGCCTCGATTGCGGATTCGTCAACTATCAGAATCCCAAGGTCGTGGTCGGCTCGGTCGTCAGCGTCGGTGACCAGCTCCTCCTGTGCCGCCGCGCCATCGAGCCCAGAAAGGGCTTCTGGACCATCCCAGCCGGGTTTCTAGAGGAGCAGGAAGACGCCCAGGCCGGCGCCCGCCGCGAGGCCAAGGAAGAGGCAATGGCGGACATCGTCATCGACGCCTTGCTCGCGGTCTACTCGATTCCCCGCATCAGCCAAGTCCAGCTCATCTACCGCGCGACTCTGCCCGGCAGCTTCGCCCCCGGCCCCGAGAGCCTCGAAGTTGCCCTGTTCGATTGGGACGCCATCCCGTGGGCCGAGATCGCCTTCCCAAGTGTGCGCTGGGCGTTGCACCACCACCGCGAAGTGCGGACGCAGCGCGTGTTCGCGCCCTTCGTGAACCCTCCGGGGGAAACCGGCGAGCTGCCGTCGGATCGGTAGGGCGGCGAGCGTCCGTCTGCTCCTCGTGAGAATGAAGTGACCGGCTCGCGTCGCGATGGCGTAGGTTGCGCGTCCGTAGGGCCGCCGAGCACCTCTCGGAGCCAGTTTCAGGGCGCGCGTCAGGTCGACGCGTCCGGCCGGCCAAGCGTACGCCCAGCCGGCCGAGCATCAACGTGCTCAGGTCGAGTACTTCACGCCGCAGCCGTAAGCCTCGGTCTGCGCCTTGTCGACCTTGCCGCTCGAGACGCCCTTCAAGGCCGCGTCGATGTAGTTGACGGCCGTGCCGCTGTCGGGCTTGCCGAGCGGGGCGTTGTCGAGAGCTCCGTTATAGCGGAGGTTGCCGTCTTTGTCGATGACGTACATGTGTGGCGTCGTCTTGGCGCCGTAGAGCTTGCCGACCTTGCCGTCCGCGTCGATGAGGATGGGGTAGGTCATGCCGTACTCCTTGGCGGCTTTCTGATTACGGTCGACGCCGCTGCCTTGCTTGCCATCGGCGCTGGAGTTGATGGCGAGCCACACCACCCCGTCACCGGTGACGCGCTTGGGCTGGCTCGCGAGCGGGCCCTTGTCGCCGTGCGCGAACTTCACGAACGGGCAGTCGGGATTGAACCACTCGAGCACCACGGTCTTGCCGGCAAAGTCATGCAGCGAGACCTTCTTGCCGTCGAGGCTGGTCAGCGTGAAGTCGGGCGCCTTGCCGCCGACCGTGACCTCGGCGCGCGCGGCGCCAGCGGTGAACAGGACGAGCGCGGCGATGACGGGAACGAAACGTAGTGCACGAAGCATGGAATCCCTCTTTAAATAGCGGTGAGCCAGCGGGCTAGGTCTTGTAACCCCGAAGACCGGACGGCAATTTCCCTGGCCGTTCGACCTTCTGTGAGCGGGCGAGTGGCGCGCAAGCCGGCGCCCCGCGTGAGAGCGCCCGCTCCACCACGGGCTTCAACACCCGCTCTTCTCCTCGATGATGTCTTGCTCTAGCCAAGCGCGGCGAGCGCCGCGTCGTAGTTGGGCTCCTGCGCGATCTCCGGCACCTGCTCGACGTAGACCACGCGGTTCTGCCCATCCAGGACCATGACGGCGCGCGAGCACAGACCCGCGAGCGGACCATCGACGATCTCCAAGCCGTAGTCCTTGGCGAAGCTCGAGCGGAAGCACGACAAGGCGTGAACCTTCTCGAGACCCTCGGCGCCACAGAAGCGCTTCATGGCGAAGGGCAGGTCGGCCGAGATGTTGAGGACCGTGACATCACCGCGGCCGGAAGCCTTGGCGTTGAAGGTCTTCACCGAGGTGGCGCAAACCGGCGTGTCGACGCTGGGAAAGATGTTGAGCACCTTCTTGCCAGGAAACTCGTCGAGACCGACGTCCGCGAGGTCGAGACGCGTAAGCTTCATCTTCGGCGCGGCATTCCCCACCGCCGGCAAAGATCCGCTGGTGTGGATGGTGTTCCCCTTGAGCTTGATGTCCGCCATCGGCATCCTCCGTAAGTGTCGTTGTTGCGCTGCGTTGGGCCACGGAGATCGCAGAGATCACGGTGGCAGCGCAAGCGGTCGGCCATCGGCCATCGGCCATCGGCCATCGGCCATCGGCCATCGGCCATCGGCAATCGGCCATCGGCCATCGGCAATCGGCAATCGGCGGCCGGTGGCGAAACCAGCAGGAGGGCCCCCCGTCATGGCACGAGCTTCCAAGATGCTCATCGACGCCTTGCTGCAGACGGCGGCGCGCCTCCGCACCGGCGCCACCTATCAGTGGACACACATGGGTGCCTGCAATTGCGGACACCTGGCCCAAACGGTCACCAAGGTGTCACGCGC
>JBDHVB010000035.1:0-31684 GCA_039809465.1 Myxococcota bacterium | reverse complement strand
CGGCGACGCGGGCGCGGTAGGTCTCGACGGTCTTCACGGAGAGGCCGAGGCGGTCGGCGATCTGCTGGTTGGTGTAGCCGTGGGCCACGCTGGTGAGCACTTCACGCTCGCGCTGCGACAAGCGCACGTCACGCCATCCGCCATCGCGGCCACCGGCCTTCGGATTGACGATCTCCTCGAGGCTGCCCGTGCTGGCCAGCGACACGTCGATGTACGAGCGGCCCTGCGACACCGTACGGATCGCCGAGAGCAGCTCGGCGTCGGCCGCGCGCTTCACCACGAAGCCAGCGCCGCCGGCGGCGAGCACCGAGCGCACGTAAGCGTACTCGTCGTGCATGGTGAGCACGAGCACGCGGGTGCGCGGGTACTTCTCACGGATCACCTCGAGCGCGCGGATGCCACCCATGCCGGGCATGGTCAGATCGAGCAACACGATGTCTGGATCGAGCTCGCCCACCCTGCGGATCGCGTCTTCACCGTCGACGGCCTCGCCCACGACTTCCATGTCGCTCTGGGTGTTGATCAACATCCGCAGGCCGCTGCGCAAAATCGCGTGGTCGTCGGCCACGAGGATCCGCGTCCGAGGTAGTGTTTCTTTGTCCACGGGAACACTCGGCTTCTCTTCACTGCTCATTTCGCATCCGCTTCTCTGGTGAGACCCAGCTTTTTCATTTTGGACTGGAGGGTAGACGGCTTGAGGCCCAACAGCGCCGCGGCGCCCTGCGGGCCGTAGATTCGGCCGTTGGTCAGCTTCAATACGTGGGCGATGTGCTGGCGCTGAACGTCGGCGAGGGTGGGGACGTTCTTCTGGTCCGCGTTGGCGCACGACTGCACGTCGAGGATGGCGGCCTCGATGACCGGCTCCTTGGTGACGATCGCGGCGCGCTCGAGGACCGTGGCGAGCTCACGGACATTGCCGGGCCAGCCGTAGCGCGCGAGCTTCTGGAAGCCCTCGGCGCTCACCGACAAGCCCTGGCGGCCAGTGCGGCGCTCGATGTCGGAGAGCAACGCCGCGCAGAGCTGCGGCAAGTCACGGGCGCGCTCGCGCAACGCCGGGACGTTCAGGGTGAAGGCGACCAGGCGCTCGAAGAGCTCGGCATCGAAGTGCCCCACGCCGACCTCGGCTTCGAGCTCGAAGGCGGCGAGCGACGTCGCGGCCACGAGGCGAACGTCAGGCGCCGCGTCGAGGGCCGCGAGCAAGCGACGTTGCAGCTCGAGCGGCAAGGCGTGAATCGCCGCGAGGTAGAGGGTGCCGCCGCGCGCCAGATCGACGCGGCCACGCGTGCCGTCACTGCCGAAGAGCTGACGCTCGACGAGGTCGGACGCCTCGCTCCCGCAGTCGATCGCCACGAACGGCTCATGCGCGCGCTTGCTCCAGCCGTGGACGGCGCGCGCCAAGCGGCCTTTGCCCGTGCCGTCCTCGCCGCAGATGAGCACCGGCGTGTCCGCCATGGCGACCTGACGGGCGCGCTGCACCAAACGACGCATCGGTGAATCGCTGCTGTCATCGTGATCGAGCAGAGCGGTACCGACGAGCTCGTGCTCGAGGAGCTTCACGTGCTCGCGATCGCGCTCGTGCAGGCGCGCGAGGCTCACACCGCGCTGGGCGTTGACGATGGCGAGCGCCAGCACCTGGCCGTACACCTCGACGAGGTTCACGATGCCTGGCGAGTACGGCTCGCAGCGCTCGCGGTCGAGCGTCATCACGCCGAAGCTGTGGTTCCCCGCGAAGAGCGGCACGACCATGCACGAGTGGCCGGGTGCGAGGTCGAGCACGCCGTCGAACGGGTCGCCATCGCCATGCGCGTGATCGTCTTCGGAGAAGGCGCGGGCGCGGCGGGTCTCCAGCGCCTCGCGGATCGTCGGGAAGGCCTGCAGGTCCAAGCGATGCTCACGCACCGCTTCACTGGCGAGGCGGCCACGGGCGCAGCGCACCACGAGGTGATGGCCCTCGAGCACCAGGATGGCCGCGAGATCGTATGGCGCGACACGCTCGATCCAATCGAGGCCACGACGCAGTAGGTCGTCGAGGTCACCGTCACCACGCTCCAGCGTGGTCGGCAGCTCGGAAATGGCAGGTACACTCGACATTGCCACCCAAGTAAAGCCGATCTCCGGTGGAGGTCAAGCCCAATCACCGATATTTAGGTAATTCATCACCGATATATCGGTGTCGTTTTCGGGTTTTCCCCTCTTGCACCGATGTGGAGGTGTAAGCAATGTGTGCCTCCGCAAAAACATATGACCCGCATCCGTGCGGGCTGGGAGACAGCATGCTGACCGTTGGTGACAAGCTTCCGAAGTTCAAGATGCTCGCGACCGTGGGCCTCGATAAGGGCAAAGAGTTCACCGAAGTGACCGACAAGAGCTACGAGGGCAAGTGGTTGGTCCTCTTCTACTGGCCCAAGGACTTCACCTTCGTCTGCCCGACCGAGATCGCGGAGTTCGGCAAGATGAACAAGGACTTCAAGGCGCGCGACGCGCAAGTGCTCGGCGCTTCGACCGACAGCGAGTTCGTCCACCTCGCCTGGCGCAACAACCACAAGGATCTGAAGGACCTCCCCTTCCCGATGCTCGCCGACATCAAGCGTGAGCTCGCGCAGGACCTGGGCATCCTCCACAAGACCGAGGGCGTCGCGCTGCGCGCCACCTTCATCGTCGATCCGGAAGGCGTCATCCGCTGGGTCAGCGTCAACGACCTGTCGGTGGGCCGTAACGTCAAGGAAGTGCTCCGCACCCTCGACGGCCTGCAGACCGACGAGCTCTGCCCCTGCAACTGGGAAAAGGGTCAGGCGACCCTCAATCCATGAGCAGCCTCGAAGCACTCCGCGACGGGCTCCCCGACGCCGCGACCGACATCAAGCTGAACCTGCAATCGGTCCTCGACAACTCGTCGTTGAACGACGCGCAGCGCTGGATGGTCGCCGTGGCGAGCGCCCTCGCGGCCCGCAACCCCAAGCTGCGTGAAGCCGTGCTCGCCGATGCGTCCGCTAAAGTGTCCAACGAGATCATCGAGGACGCCAAAGCGGCCGCTACGCTCATGGCCATGAACAACGTCTACTACCGCTTCCGTCACTTCATGGAGACGAAAGAGGTCTACAAGACGTTGCGCGCTGGTTTACGGATGAACCGCATCGCCAAGCCCCTGTCGAACAAGATCGACTTCGAGCTGGCATGCCTCGCGGTGAGCGCGCTCAACGGCTGTGAGGCCTGCGTGCGCAGCCACGAGGAAGTGGTCATCAAGGGCGGTCTCTCGGAGGAGAACGTCAATGATGCCGTGCGCATCGCGGCCGTCATGCACGCCGCGGCGCAAGCCCTGGAGCTCTGACCTCCGAAGCGATGCGCACGCCAGGCAAGGCGGCGGCGAGGACACACCACGGCGGGTGAAGCTATCCGCCCGGAGCGCCCGCTGCCGACCACGCCGCCTGGCGTGATGCGTCGCTTCAGGGCTCGAGCGCCTTGATGGTCTCGGCTGCCTCTTTCTGAAGACAGCCGTTCTTGAACGAGTTGATGAAGCCGTCGTTCGCCAGCTCCTTGAGCTGCGGCAGGGCGGCGCGCGTCGCGTGCTCGCGGATCTTCTTCACCGCCGCCAGACGCTGACTGCAGTCGGGCGCCTCTTTCAAGTCCGCAAGAGCGGTCGCCTCTTCGTCGATGCGGTCGCCCTCGCCTATCTGCGTGAGCACGTCGTTGGCGCGGCGGCGGCCCCAGTATCCGGGTTGACGGCTGCGCTCGACCAGCGCGTCGACCGAAGCGCCGCCCGGGTAAGCCGTGAGCAAGTCTTGCGCGGGCTTGCCCACCTGCGTGAGGCCGTCGACGAGGTTCTTCACCAGGCGCGGGTCGTTGCGCAGCGAAGCGTCCGCCGCCAGCGCTCTCTCGTAAGCCTTGATGCCGTTCTGACGGTTGCCGCGCGCGAACGCGACGTGGCCGCTCGCGAGGAGGCCCTCCGCGTCGTTGGGGTCCTCGGCGAGGCGTTGCTGCGCCTTGGCGTCCGCTTCAGCGATGCGGCCGGCCGCAAGCAGCTGCTCGACCTCGGCGCGCGTCGAGCTGCAGGCACGCGGGACAAGCAGCGCGAGCGCCAAGACCGCGACCACGACGCCTGCGAGCGGCACGAGCTTTCCGCGCGGCAGCTGCTCGACGACCGCGCGTGCTTGGGCGCTGGCCTGGACGAGCGTCCCGGTGGTCACATGCTGATGCAGCCCGCCGAACGGCAGCCGCCCGCCCTTCTGCGGCACCACGCGGTACACGGTGACCGGCTCGGGGATGCCCTTGAGCTCATGGGTGCCCACGCGCTCGCTCGGCACCTCGGCCTTGGTCATCGCGAGGTAAACGGACTCGCTGAAGTAGACCTCGTCGGCGGGAGTGAGCGCTTCGAGCCGCGCCGCGATGTTCACCGGCTCGCCGAACACATCGCCCTTCTCGAGCCGGACCTCTCCCTGGTTCAGCGCCACCCGCACGTGCATGGCGTGCTCGGGGAGGACCGTGGTGTTGTGCTCGTGCAGAGCGTCCTGCATGGCCATGCCGCAACGCACGGCGTCCGTGGGCGACGTGAAGACCACCATCAACGCATCGCCGATCGACTTGATGCGCCTGCCGCCGAAGTGGCTCACGATCGGCAGCAGCAGCTCGTCGTGAGCCTTCAGCATCGCCGCGTTCTCGGCGCGCGACTGCTGGGACGTGCGGGCCGTGAAGCCCGCGATGTCCGTGAACATGATGGTGAGCGTTTGAGACCGCGGCACGGTCCCAATGCTCTAGAAGATTTGCAGCTCGCCCACCAGACCCGTCGAGATGCGCCACTCGTCGGCGACGTACATCGGCAAGGCCTCGAGACCGATGCGCAGAGCCGCGATGTCCTGGCGCTGGTAGACGGTGAAGCCGGCCCGCAGCGAGGCGCCGACACCCAAGTCGCCGTCGCTCGTGCGCACGTCATCGGCGCCGTCGATGTCGAGGCGCGCGGTGCTCGCGACGCCGCTTAGGCCCACGCCCGCCGCGAGCATGATGCGGTCGATGGGGAAGAACTGGATCTGCGGGCCGATGAAGTACGTCGTCAATCCGCGATAGCGTGTCGCCGCGCGGTCACGGCCCTCCGCGAAGACCACCAGGCCGTCGCTGTCGCTGGTCGACGAGCCGACGATGCGCAGGAGGAGCGCGGTCCGCTCGTTCAAGAACCAGCCGAGGCTGCCGCCCAACATGCCGGCGATGCGGCGGTCGCTGTCGAGATACTCGGAGGTGTAGTGGATGCCGGCGCCCAGCTCGAAGGTGAAGCCTTCACGGTTGGTGACGCCGCGCGCCTTGCTCTCGTCGTGCGTGGTGGTGACGGTGGGGACCGGCTTATACCCGGCCTCCTTGTCGACCACCTCCTCGTGCGCCTCTTTCATGTCGTTCGAGAGCTGCTGCTGCTCGCTCTCCGGCGCTTCACTGCCGCCCTCGGCGCGCGCCGCTTCGGCGTCGACATCGCTCATGAGCTGCGCTTCGCTGGCTTTAGCCTGTGCTGCCACGGCCAAGCAGGCCACGACCCATGCGACGGACTTCATCTTCATCCCCTGCTCCTGTTTTGCCTGCGACGTCTAACCCACATCCGACATTCAACGTCGTGACCTAGATCACGCGTGCAACCATACGCCACGCCGCGTAAAATCCACGGGTGTCGACTCCCGTGCCGCGCCTGACCCGTTGTGAGAGCTGTGCTCGCGTCTTCGACACTCAGGCTTATGACACCGGAGCCAAGTTTTCGTGTCACTGCGGCGTGATCGTCACCGTCCGCGACATCAAGCCGCACGACAGCCCCATCATCCGCTGTGGCTCGTGCGGCGGCTCGCGCGCGCCCGACGCCAAAGCCTGCACCTTCTGCGGCGCCTCCTTCACCCTCCGCGACCGCCAGCTCGTCGGCATGTGCTCTTCCTGCGGCACCCGCTCGAGTCGCGGTGAGACCTACTGCCACGGCTGCGGCGAGCCGCTCGTCGATAGCGCGCAAGCCGCGCTGCCCGGCGACAAGTGCTGCCCGGTGTGCACCGAGAAGCACGCGCTCACGCATCGGCAATTGCGGACGGGTGCCCTCCTCGAGTGCACGCACTGTGGCGGCGTGTGGCTCGACCGTCAGGCCTTCGCGATGCTCGCGTCCGAGGCCCGTGATCATGCCCGCCAAAGCGGAGCGATGAATCCACGCCACCCCGTGCAAGCGATACCGCCGCAAGCAGGCCCCGCCTACCGCCGCTGCGTCGAGTGCGACACGGTCATGCAGCGCAAGAACTACGGCCGCAAGAGTGGCGTCATCGTCGACGTCTGCCCGAAGCACGGCATCTGGTTCGATCTGCACGAGCTCGAGGGCGTCTTGAGCTGGCTGCGCTCGGGTGGCGTCGAGGTCCCCGATCCCAAACCCACACCGACCACCCCCACCAAGCTGAGTCATTTCGCCTCGCCCGCCGCCACGAACAAATCGTCGCTCGGCCTGGAGGATATCGACGGTATCGCGGTCACCACCGAGATCGTGGGCGATCTCATTGGTTGGTTTCTCGCTCGGCTGCGCTAAGACCGCGAAACGCCGTGGGGAATCGTACGCCGGGTGCCAGCCACCCCTTGCGCGTTGCGTCCAGAAGGTTCATTGGGTAGCGCGATGAAAGGACGCAGGACCGCTCGTCTATCGCCCGCGCTCGTCGCGCTGTGGCTGGTCGGCTTCGTGGCGCACAGCGGTCCTCACGGCGTCGCGCATCACGACTCGGCGCGCCCCGCGGCCCACGCGTCCAGCAGCATCACGGCGAGCACGCCCGCCGCGGCAGACGTTTACACGCCGTTCGACACCGATGGCGTCGACATCGACGACCACGTCCCCGAAGTGCTGAGCAGCGCCAGCGACACGCCGCTCACCCAGCTCACCGTCAACCACCTCTTCGAAAATCACGAATGGCCGTGTGTCCACCCGCACTGGCCGACCCTCTCGGCGCGCGGACCACCAGCGGTTTGATCGCGACCTCATAGGTCCGCGATAGCCGTCATGTCCGCATCGACACTCTTGCGTCGGTGCATTGCTTCATCGATCAGTGAAGGTGTCCCCCCGTGTTTCAGAGATTCATCAGCCGGCCAGTCCTGGCGATCTGCACATCCTTGGTGCTCGTCTTCTTGGGGCTGCTCGCCATCAATACGCGTCCAGTTTCGCAGTTCCCCGAGATTTCCCCGCCGCGCGTCATCGTCAACATCTTCTATCCTGGCGCGTCCGCGGCGGTGCTCATCGACTCCACGCTGATTCCGCTCGAGCGGTCGATCAACGGTGTCCAGGGCATGAAGTACATGATCTCGGACTCGACGAGCGCCGGCGAAGCGACCATCCAGGTCATCTTCGACCTCGGCACCGACCCGGATCTCGCGGTCGTCAACGTCAAGAACCGCGTCGACCAGGTCATGAACGTCTTGCCGGCGCTGGTGCAGCGCGAAGGCGTCGTCGTGCAACGCGTCCAGCCGTCGATGCTGATGTACGTGAACCTCTACTCGACGGACAAGAACGCCGACCAGAAGTTCCTCTACAACTTCGCGCAGCTCAACATCATCCCCGAGCTGCAACGCATCAAAGGCATCGCGCAGGCGCAGATCTTGGGCTCGCGCCAATACGCCATGCGCATCTGGCTCAAGCCCGACCGCATGCGCGCCTACAACGTCTCCACCAAGGAGGTCATGGAGGCGATGGCGGAGCAGAGCGTCATCGGCAGACCGGGCCGCACCGGCGGTGCCTCCGGCAAGAAGAGCCAGTCGCTCGAGTACACGCTGGTCTACCAAGGCCGCTATAACAAACCCGAGCAGTACGAGAACATCATCGTCCGCGCCAACCCGGACGGCGAGAAGATCCACTTGAAGGACGTCGCGAGCGTCGAGCTCGGCCCCGAGTTCTACGACCTCTACTCGAACCTCGACGGCCACCCCTCGGCCGCCATCGTGCTCAAGCAGACCTACGGCAGCAACGCGAGCGACGTCATCGCCAGCGTCAAGCAGGTCCTGGAGGAGGTCAAAGGCAGCACCTTCCCCGCGGGCATGGAGTACCAGGTCAGCTACGACGTCTCGAAGTTCCTCGAGGCGTCCATCCACCAAGTCGTGCACACGCTCGTCGAGGCGTTCGTTTTGGTGGCGCTCGTCGTCTTCATCTTCCTCGGCGACTGGCGCTCGACGCTCATCCCGACGCTCGCCGTCCCGGTGTCGCTCATCGGCGCGTTTCTCTTCATGCAGGTCTTCAACCTGACCATCAACCTCATCACGCTCTTCGCGTTGGTGCTCGCCATCGGCATCGTCGTCGACAACGCCATCGTCGTCGTCGAAGCAGTGCACGCCAAGATGGCCGAGGAGCCGCTCACGCCTTACCAAGCGGTGAAGCGCGTGCTCGGTGAGATCAGCGGCGCCATCATCGCCATCACCCTCGTCATGACCGCGGTCTTCGTGCCCGTCGCCTTCATGACCGGTCCGGTCGGCATCTTCTACCGGCAATTCTCGATCACCATGGCGTCGTCCATCGTCTTGTCCGGCGTCGTCGCGCTCACGCTCACCCCCGTGCTCTGCGCCATGATCTTGAAGCCGCACGCGCACGGCCACGACAAGCCCAAGCGCAAGACGCCCATCGGCTGGGGCATCGACAAGTTCAACGCCGGCTTCGAGAAGGCGACCGGCGGCTACGTGTGGCTCCTGCGGAAAATCGCGGGCCGGCGCCTGGTCACCGTGGTGCTGCTCGTCGTCTTCACCGTCGGCATCTGGGGCATCAATCAGATCCTCCCCGCCGGCTTCATCCCCAACGAAGACCAGGGCATGATCTACGCGATCATCCAGACGCCGCCGGGCTCGACCCTCGAGGTCACCAACGAGGTCGGCCGCCACCTGCAAGACATCGCCAAGGGCGTCGAGGGCGTCGAGTCGGTGTCGTCGCTCGCCGGCTACGAGGTCCTCACCGAGGGCCGCGGCTCGAACGCCGGCACCGTCCTCATCAACTTGAAGAGCTGGCACGAGCGCGAGAAGTCCGTCGTCGAGATCATCGAGGAGCTCGAGGAGAAGGCGAGCGGCATCGGCGCCATCGTCGAGTTCTTCGAGCCGCCGGCGGTCCCCGGCTACGGCGCGGCGTCGGGCTTCTCGCTGCGCATGCTCGATAAGAACAACACCGTCGACTACCAAGAGTTCGACAAGATCAACAAACAGTTCATGGATGCTCTGCAAAAGCGGCCAGAGCTCACCGGTCTGTTCACGATGTTCGCCGCGAACTACCCGCAGTACGAGCTCATCATCGACAACGACCTCGCCATGCAGAAGGGCGTGACCATCGGCGAGGCGATGGAGAACCTCGACGTCCTCATCGGCAGCGACTACGAGCTCGGCTTCATCCTCTTCGGCCGCTTCTTCAAGGTCTTCACCCAGGCCGCGCCCGAGTTCCGGCGCATGCCCTCGGACATCCTCGACCTGTACGTCAAGAACGACCGCGACGAGATGGTCCCCTACTCCGCCTTCATGACCATGAAGAAGACGATGGGACCGAACGAGATCACGCGCTTCAACCTCTACACCTCGTCGGCCATCCGCGGTGGTCCAGCGAAGGGCTACACCACGGGTGACGCCATCCGCGTGGTGCGCGAGGTCGCCGACCAAATCCTGCCGCGTGGCTACGACATCGCCTGGGAAGGTCTATCGTTCGACGAAGCGGCGCGCGGCAACGAGGCCGTCGTCATCTTCGGCGTCGTCCTCACCTTCGTGTACCTGCTACTCGCGGCGCAGTACGAGAGCTTCATCCTGCCGTTCGCGGTCGTGCTCTCGCTCCCCGCGGGTGTCTTCGGCTCGTTCTTGCTGCTCGAGCTCATGGGCCTCGCGAACGACATCTACGCGCAGGTCTCGCTCATCATGTTGGTCGGTCTGCTCGGCAAGAACGCGGTGCTCATCGTCGAGTTCGCGGTGCAGCAGCACGCCAAGGGCATGACCGTGCTCGAGGCCGCCATCGAGGGCGCGAAGGTCCGCTTCCGGCCCATCCTCATGACCTCGTTCGCGTTCGTCGCCGGCCTCATCCCGCTGGTCGCGGCGACGGGTCCCGGCGCCATCGGCAACCGCACCATCGGCGCCTCGGCGCTCGGCGGCATGTTGGTCGGCACCCTCTTCGGCGTCGTCATCGTGCCTGGTCTGTATTTCATCTGCGGGAGCCTCGCGGAGGGCAAGAAGCTCATCCACGACGAAGAAGAGACGCCCGTCAGCGAGGAGATTGCTCACCGCCATGCGTCGTAACCTCTCCTCATCCGCGAAAGCGGTCGTTTTCCTCGCCCTCTGCGCCTGTGTCCCCGCCCTCGAGCAGCAGGAGCCGCGCGAGGCCGACAAGAACACTCCAGAGACCTTCGGTCAGCCTGGCGCCGGTGAGAGCGCCGCCAACAAGTCGTGGCGCGAGTTCTTCACCGACCCGGTGCTGGTGGCGCTCATCGACACGGCGCTCACCAACAACCAAGAGCTGAACATCGCGCTGCAAGAGATCTACATCGCCAACACCGAGGTGCTGGCGCGCAGCGGCGAGTACTTGCCGAACCTCGGCGTCGGCGTCGGCGCCGAAATCGAGAAGCCCGGCCGCTACACCAGCAAGGGCGCCTACGAGGAGGGCCACACCATCGAGCCCGGGAAGCGCTTCCCCGATCCGCTCCCGAACTTCTTCTTCGGCTTCCGCGCCTCGTGGGAGGTCGACATCTGGAAGCGCCTGCGCAACGCCACCAAGGCCGCCTCGCTGCGCTACTTCGCGAGCGTCGAGGGCCGGAACTTCATGGCGACGAGCCTCATCGCGGAGATCGCCACCACCTACTACGAGCTGCTCTCGCTCGATAACCAGCTCGAGGTGTTGAAGCAGAACATCGCGCTGCAACAGAACGGCCTCGAGCTGGTGCGCCTCGAGAAGCAGTCGGCGCGCGTCACCGAGCTCGCCGTGAAGCGCTTCGAGGCCGAGGTCTTCAAGAACCAGAGTCACCAGTTCGAGATCCAGCAACAGATCGTCGAGGCGGAGAACCGCCTGAACTTCTTGGTCGGCCGCTTCCCGCAGCACATCGAGCGCAACGCCACGGGCTTCGTGGATTTGAAGCCCGCGCCCCTGGGGGTCGGCGTGCCCACGGACCTCCTGCAGAACCGCCCCGACGTGCGTCAGGCCGAGCTCAACTTGCAGGCCGCGAAGCTCGACGTCGACGTGGCGCGCGCCCTGTTCTACCCGTCGCTCAGCATCGACGCCTCGCTTGGCTACGACGCCTACAACTTGAAGCGCCTCATCACGACGCCCGAGTCCATCGTCTACAACCTCTCCGGCAACATCCTCGCGCCCCTGCTCAACCGGCGGGCCATCAAGGCGCAGTACTTCGCGGCGAACGCGAAGCAAATGCAGGCGGTGGTGCAGTACGAGAAGACGGTCCTCGAAGCGTACGCCGAAGCGGCCAATCAGCTCGCGATGATCGACAACCTGACGAACAGCGTCTCGCTGCGCACCCAGCAAGTCGGCGCGCTCACCGAGTCCATCGAGATCTCCACCACGCTCTTCACGTCCGCCCGAGCGGACTACCTCGAGGTGCTCACGACGCGGCGTGACGCGCTCGAGTCACAGATGGAGCTGATCGAGACCAAGAAGAAGCAGCTCACCGCGGCGGTCAACGTCTACCAAGCACTGGGTGGAGGGTGGCGCGAAGCGTTCCCCGAGCCTCCGAAGCAAAACTGATGAAGGTTTTCATGAGAAGCAATATCGTTTTGAGTTTGTCATTGCTCGTCGCGGCGGCTGGCTGCAAAGGCGCGCACCACGAAGAGCGCGAGAAGGCCGTCTACGCGGTCACCTCCCCCATGCGCACCGACACGGAGACGACGCGGGAGTACGTCGCGCAGATCCGCGCCATCCGGCACATCGAGCTGCGCGCCATGGCGCACGGTTACCTGCAGGACATCTTCGTCGACGAAGGCCAGATGGTCCGCAAGGGCCAGAGGATGTTCCAGATCATGCCGATGCTCTATCAGGCCGAGCTGCAGAAGGCGGACGCCGAAGCGCAGTTCACCGAGATCGAGTACAACAACACCAAGGCGCTGCAAGACAAGAACGTGGTCTCGCCCAACGAGCTCGCGCTGGCCAAGGCCAAGTGGGAAAAGGCAAAAGCAGAGGTCGCGCTCGCCAAGACGCACCTGGGCTTCACCGACGTGCGCGCTCCCTTCGACGGCATCATGAATCGCCTCCTGGTGCGGCAAGGCAGCTTGCTCGAGGAAGGCGAGCTGCTCACGACCCTGTCGGACAACAGCCAGATGTGGGTCTACTTCAACGTCACCGAGGCCGAGTACCTGGACTACAAGCAGCGCATCGCGGAGGATAGGCCAACCGAGGTGCGCCTGATGATGGCGAACAACAAGGTGTTCGACCTCCCCGGCAAGATCGAGACCATCGAGGCCGACTTCAACAACGAGACGGGCAACCTTGCCTTCCGCGCCACCTTCCCCAACCCCAACGGCCTGCTCCGTCACGGTGAGACCGGCAAGGTGCTGATGACGGTGCCGCTCGACAGGGTCCTGCTCATCCCGCAGCAAGCGACCTTCGACGTCCTCGACAAGAAGTTCGTCTTCACCGTCGACGAATCGGGTCTCGTGAAGTCGCGCGAGATCAGCGTGGCGCAGGAGCTGCCGCACATGTTCGTGGTCAGCAACGGCATCGAAGAGAACGAGAAGATCCTCATCGACGGCCTGCGTAAGGTCCGCGATGGCGACCACATCGAACAGACCTATCAGGAGCCGCGCAAAGTGATGGCATCGCTCGACGTTCCCGCGGAGTAGAATCTCAGCTACAGGAGCACTGGATGAAACGTGTGCTGCTGGTCGATGACGACAAGGACTTCGGTCGGACGCTAGAGCGGAGCTTGCCTTCGAAGGGCTATGATCCGCGCTGGGTTCAAAGCTCGGCCGATGCCATCGAGGCGATCAACGAGGGCGATTACTCGGTCGTCCTCTGCGACATCCGCATGCCCAAGACCGATGGTCTGGCCCTGTGCGCGGAGATCGTCACCCGCAGACCCGAGCTGCCGGTCATCCTGCTGACGGGGTTCGGCACCTTCGACGCCGCCGTCGCTGCCTTGCGCGCCGGTGCCTACGATTTCCTCTCGAAGCCCGCGACGCTCGACACCATCGCGTTCGCGCTCGACCGCGCCGTCCGCCATCACGCCCTGCAGAACGAAGTTTCGCGGTTACGTCGGGTCGAGAGCGAGGCGCGCATCGAGCACTCCCTGGTGGCGAAGAGCCCGGCGATGCGCCGCGTGCTCGACGCGGTGGGCCGCGTGGCCGACTCGTCGGCCTCGGTGCTCATCTCGGGTGAGAGCGGCACCGGCAAGGAGGTCGTGGCGCGCGCCATTCACGAGAACAGCAGCCGCAAGAACCAGCCGTTCCTCGCGGTGAACTGCGCGGCGATGCCGGCGCAGCTCCTGGAGAGCGAGCTCTTCGGTCACGTGAAGGGCGCCTTCACCGACGCGCGTGATGCGCGCCCCGGGCTCTTCCGCGAGGCGCAGGGCGGCACGGTACTGCTCGACGAGATCGGTGACATGCCGGTCGAGCTGCAACCCAAGCTCTTGCGCGTGTTGCAGGAGCGCAAGGTGCGGCCCGTGGGGTCGTCGCAAGAGATCCCGATCGACGTGCGCTTCATCTGCGCGACCAACCGCGACCTCGAGGAGCGCATCAGCAGCAAGCAGTTCCGTGACGATCTCTACTTCCGCATCGCGGTGGTCGAGATCGTCTTGCCGCCGCTGCGGGTCCGTGGCGCCGAGGACATCCTCGCCATCGCCACCGACGCGGCCCACCGCTTCGCGCGCGCCCACGGCAAGGACATCAAGGGGCTCTCGAAGCCGGCGGCCGAGCGGCTGCTCGCCTACGACTGGCCGGGGAACGCGCGCGAGCTCGTGCACTGCATGGAGCACGCGGTGCTGATGACCAACTACGATCACATCGGCGTCGATGACTTGCCGCCGCGCTTGGCCCACCACCGCGCCGGCCACAGCGTCCCCGTCATGGACGCGGAGCTCGTGACCTTGGACGTGATGGAGCGGCGCTACACCGAGAAGGTGTTGGCGGCGCTGAAGGGCAACAAGGCCGCCGCCGCGCGCGTGCTCGGCATCGAGCGCCGCACGCTGTATCGCAAGCTCGAAGCTTGGGGCGTCACGCAGCCGACGGAGGCTGAGTAGCGCGCGGCAGGGTCAGCGTGAAGGTGCTCCCCTGACCGTCCACCGTGAGCTCGATGGTGCCGTGATGGGCGGTGGCGATTTCGTAGGCGATCGATAAGCCGAGCCCGGTGCCTTCGCCGACGTCCTTCGTGGTGAAGAACGGCTCGAAGATGGTCGAGCGCAGCTCCTCGGGGACACCTGGGCCGTGATCGCGGACAGCAACGCGGACGGCGTCGTCGCTGACGCCGCCCTCGAGGGTGACCGCTGCGCCACGGGGTGAGGCGTCGATGGCGTTGACGACGAGGTTCGCGAGCGCCTGCGAGAGGGCCAAGCCGTCCGCCTCGCAGAGCATGGCGGCCTCGGGGAGCGCCTTGACGAGCTCGACGCCTTTGCTCTGCGCCAGCGCCTCGAGCATGCCCGTCGTGGAGCACGTGACGTCACGCAGGTCGATCGTGGACTTCGCGAGCGTCGGCCGGCGCGCAAAGCCGAGCAACGTCGCCACCAGCTTGGTCATGCGATTCGCGGCTTGCTGGATGGCGTCGATGGATTCACCGGCGTTGCTCGAGAGCGCGAGCTCGCCACGGAGCAGACCAGCGTTGACCACCACGACGTTGAGCGGCGTGCCGAGCTCGTGAGCCATGCCCGAGGCGAGCTTGCCGACGGTGGAGAGGCGGTCGCTGTGATGGAGCTTGAGCAACGCGTCCTCGCGCGCGGTTTGCTCGCGCGCGACGCGGGCTTGCGACTCGCGCAGGGCCTCGACGGTGCGGTCCATCTCGCGGGAGAGGTCACCGAGCTCGTCGGCGTGCTGGAATTTCGGGACGTGGGTGAGATTGCCCTCACCGATGACACGGGCCTGCTTGATGAGGCGCTCGATGGGCCTGCCGACGAGCCAGGTGCCGAGGATGAAGGAGGCGATGACGCACGCGGCCCCCACCGCGACCATGGCGGCGACGGTGTTCCAGACGATGCGGCCCACGAACTGACGCTCGCGGATGATGGGCTCGGAGAGCTCGAGGGCGCCGAGCCATTCGTCGCTCGCGCTGCGGATGGGAAAGTAAGTGACGTAGCGCTCGTCGACGGTGCCGGCGAGGAGCTCGGTCTCTGGCGCGTCCGCTGTCGCGGTAGGGTCGGGCATGGCTTTGACGCGCTCGCAGGCGTTGGGGATGAGGACGCGCGCTCCGCCGCCGCCGCAGACCCAGGCCATGTGAATGGGCTGGCTGCGCTCGGCGGCTTCCTCGAGGACACGGCGGGCTTCCGCGGCGCCCTCGTAGGCATAGACGCCGGAGACCATGCGGGCCACCGCGATGCCGACGCGCTCGTGCTCCTCGGCGCGCGTGTCGCGGAAGAAGCCGACCTCCAGGCGGAAGCGGACCATGGCGTCGATGCCGAGGACGATGGCGATGATGACGAGGAGAAAGAGCGTGAGCTTGATGGTGAGCTTCATGTCGCCTCGTCCGCTTGGCTATGCGGCAACCCGGCTGCGAATCCTGCGGCGGACCAACCACAGCACGACGGCGAGCGCCGCGAATACGTGCGGGTCGACCGCGGCGCAGCCCTTCGTCAGGTAGCACGTGGTGCCCTCCCCGCCCTTGGGGCCACAGGTGCCGTCCGTGCCGGCCTCCGAGTCGAAGCCGTTGCAGCCGCCGGTGTTGCATTGGCCGTTGGAGGTGCAGGTGGCGCCGTCTGCTTTAGCGGCCACGCAGGCCGAGCCTTCGCAGTAGCTGCCAGGGCCGCATGTCGTCGTCTCATTACACGTCGCGCCGACCGCGGCGTACGCTTGGCAGATGCCCTCGTCGGCCTCGTCACCGTCTTGGTCCACGGCGAGCTCGCAGTGGCCGCTGGTGCAGTCCTCGTCGGAGGCGCACACCCCACCGTTCGCGACCTGCGCCGTGAACACCGTGTCACACTCGGCGGCGTCCTCGGTGAGGCGGGACTTCAGCTCTTCGCAGCTCTTTGCCGCGTACGCATCGAGGCACTTCTCGAGCTGGTTCGCGTCGTACTTCAAGCGGCCCGCGTCGATGCTCTTCTCGAGGCGCTTCTGCTGGTCCTTGAAGGCCCCCTCGAAGTTGTCTTCGCAGTCGTCTTCATCGTCGCCGTAGCCGACACCCTGGCCGCTCGCCTCGATCTCCGCCGAGGTGCAGCAGTCGTACGCCTTCTTGCAGGTCGCCTCCGCGAGGTTCTCCGCGTAGTTCTTGATGTCGTACTTGTCGCGGCAAGCAACGAGAGCCGTGGCACCAACGACGACGAGCAGTTGGGCGTAACGCATCGAGTTCCCCCTGTTGACCGCCAAAGACGACGGCTATGCCAGGGATATTCATGACTTCGAGGTCAAAGCCAGCGTCCGCTACGACGCACTGCGCCGAAGCTCAGTACGGTAGGTTGAGCTGGAGCTTGGCTTCGTCGCTCATCTTGTCCGGGGTCCACGGTGGCTCCCAGATGACCTCCGCCTTGGCGGACGTGACGCCCTCGACGCTCGCGACCTTCTGCTCGACCTCCGGTGGGAGCGAGCCGGCCACGGGACAGGCGGGTGACGTGAGCGTCATGCGGATGAGCGCGGCGCCAGCCTCGTCGAGCACGATGTTGTAGATGAGGCCCAGCTCGTAAATGTTCACCGGGATCTCGGGGTCGTAGATGGTCTTCAGGACCTCGACCACGCCGTGGCGGATCTCGGGCGTGCCACCCACCAGCACGACCTCGTGCTTGGGCGCGGGCTCGCCTGGCGCGTGCACGCTGTCGGTGACCATGCCCACGGGCGCGCCACGCACGGGCTCGTCCTCGGTGATCGGCACACCGAAGGCGTTGCGGCGCGGCTCACCGCTGGCGCGCGGCTCGTCGTCCTGGCCGACGGCGCGCTCGTCTTGCAAGATCACCGGCGTCATCTGCGAGAGCAAATCGTCGTTCATGAAACGCCTCCATGGAGAGCGCGGGTCAGCGCTTCATCGACGACGGAGCTGACCAAGGCGCGGATCGCGGGGCTGGCGATGCTCTCGACGACCTCGCCGGCGAAGGCCTGCGTGAGGATGCGCTGCGCGGTCTGCCGGTCGATGCCGCGGGCGCGCAGGTAAAAGAGGGCCTCCTCGTCGAGACGGCCGATGGTGGCGCCATGGCTGCACTTCACGTCGTCGGCGTAGATCTCGAGCTGCGGCCGCGTGTCGATGACGGCCGCGTCCGACAGCAAGATGTTGCGGTTGCTCTGGAAGGCAGCGGTCTTCTGTGCGTCTTTGCGGACGAGGATCTTGCCGTTGAACACGCCGCGCGCCATGTCCCCCATCACGCCCTTGTAGAGCTCGTTCGAGGTGCAGTGCGCGACCGCGTGATCCAAGAAGGTCGTGTGATCGACATGCTGGCGGCCACGCGCGACGTAAGCGCCGAAGAGCTGCGCGTCGGCACCCTCGCCCAGCAAGGCCGAGGTGATCTCGGTGCGGGCCAAGGCGCCGCCCGCCGCGGCGGAGCACGAGTAGAAACGCGAGCTGCGCTGCTGCTCGCAAGCGATGGTCGCGACATGGAAAGCGCTCTGCCCTTCACGCTGCGCCTTCACGTGCGTCAAGGACGCGTTCTCGGCGAGCATCACCTCGGTCACGCAGTTGGTGAACGACACGGCGTTGCCGTCGCCCATGTAGTGCTCGACCACGGTGGCGGAGGCGGAGGCTTCGAGCACCAGCAAGTTGCGCAGGTGCGCGCCCACGGGCTGCACCTGGTTGCTCGCGACCACCAGAACTTCGATCGGCTTTTCGATGTGCACGCCGCGCGGCACCATGACGACCGCGCCGTCACTCGCCATCGCGGTGTTCAACGCCGCGAAGCCATGACGCTCGTCGGTCACGACCTTGCCGAAGGCCGCGCGTACGCGCTCGGGATGGGTCCCCAAGGCCGCCGCGAGGTTCGTGACGATGACGCCCTCAGGCAGGCCAGCGAGCCGCGATGCCTCGGCGATGTACACGCCGTCCACGAAGACGAGGCGGTGAGCGTCCGCTAAACCGGCGTTCTCCGCCAGCGTGACCGCGCGCTGCGCGGCGCTGCTCTTGGCCGGCGCGAACGGCACGGTGAGAAGCTGCGCGACGTCGGTGTAGCGCCAGGCTTCGTCACGCGTCGTCGGAAAGCCGCTCTTGCCGACGAGCGCCATCGCGGCACGGCGCTTCTCCACGAGCCACGGCACGGCGCTGCCCGGCAGACCGCTCTCGCTGCCCGCGAAGGCGGACGTGTAATGCGCGACGGCGTTCACGCCTGCGCCCCTGCCTGCAGCCACTCGTAGCCACGCTGCTCGAGCTCGAGCGCCAGCTCCTTGCCGGCGGTCTTGACGATGCGGCCGCCGAGCAACACGTGCGTGACGTCCGGCACGAGGTAGTCGAGCAGCCGCTGGTAGTGCGTGATGACGATGAGCGCGCGGTCGGGCGAGCGCAGCGCGTTCACGCCGTTCGCGACGACGCGCAGGGCGTCGATGTCGAGGCCCGAGTCGGTCTCGTCGAGGATGGCGAGCTTGGGGGCGAGCATCGCCATCTGGAAGATCTCGTTGCGCTTGCGCTCACCGCCCGAAAAGCCTTCGTTGACCGCGCGGTTGAGCATCTTCTCGTCCATGGCGACGAGCTTCATCTTCTCGCGCGCCAGCTTCAAAAAGGCGCCGGCGTCGAGCTCGGGCTCACCGCGGTGCTTTCTCACCGCGTTGACCGCGCTGCGCATGAAGTAGGCGTTGGTGACGCCGGGGATCTCGACCGGGTACTGGAAGCCCAGGAACACGCCCTCCCAGGCGCGCTCTTCGGGAGAGAGCTCGAGCAGCGACTTACCGTCCAGGGTCACGCTGCCCTTGGTGACTTCGTACTCTTCACGGCCGGCGAGCACCTTGGCGAGCGTGCTCTTGCCGGCGGCGTTCGGGCCCATGATGGCGTGGACTTCGCCCGGCTTCACCGTGAGGCTCAAACCGCGCAAGATCTCCTTGCCGTCGATACGCGCGTGCAAATCATGGATGACCAACATCAGCCGACACTCCCTTCGAGGCTCACAGCGAGGAGCTTCTGCGCCTCGACCGCGAACTCCATGGGGAGCTCGCGGAATACGTCTTTGCAGAAGCCGTTGACGATCATCGACACGGCGTCTTCTTCGGATAGTCCGCGTTGGCGGAGATAGAAGAGCTGGTCTTCACCGATCTTCGAGGTCGACGCCTCGTGCTCGACGGTGCCCGTCGCGTTCTTCACGTCGATATACGGGAAGGTGTGCGCGCCGCACTGGTCGCCGATGAGCAACGAGTCGCACTGCGAGTGGTTGCGGGCGCCAGCAGCGCGCTGATTGATGAGCACCTGTCCGCGATAGACGTTGCTGCTCTTGCCGGCGCTGATGCCCTTCGAGACGATGGTGCTCTTGGTGTTCTTGCCGAGGTGCAGCATCTTCGTGCCGGTGTCGGCCTGCTGCATGTTGTTGGTGACGGCCACCGAGTAGAACTCACCGACGGAGTCGTCACCTTGGAGGATGACGCTCGGATACTTCCAGGTGATGGCGCTGCCGGTCTCGACCTGCGTCCACGAGATCTTGGCGCGCTCGAAGCACTTCCCGCGCTTGGTGACGAAGTTGTAGATGCCGCCGCGGCCTTCCTTGTCGCCGGGATACCAGTTCTGCACGGTCGAGTACTTGATGGTCGCGCCGGGCAGCGCCACGAGCTCGACGACGGCGGCATGCAGCTGGTTCTCGTCGCGCATCGGCGCGGTGCAGCCCTCGAGGTAGCTGACGTAGGAGCCCTCGTCGGCGACGATGAGGGTGCGCTCGAACTGTCCGGTGTTGCGTTCATTGATGCGGAAGTAGGTCGACAGCTCCATCGGGCAGCGGACGCCCTTGGGGATGTAAACGAACGAGCCGTCGCTGAAGACCGCGCTGTTCAAGGCGCTGAAGAAGTTGTCGTTCGTCGGCACCACGGAGCCCAGGTACTTCCGCACCAGCTCGGGGTGATTCTTCACCGCGTCGCTGAACGAGCAGAAGATGATGCCGACCTCGGCGAGCTTCGCCTTGAAGGTCGTGGCCACCGATACGCTATCGAAGACAGCGTCGACGGCGACGTTCGCGAGCAGCTTCTGCTCGGAGAGCGGAATGCCGAGCTTCTCGAAGGTCGCGAGCAGCTCGGGGTCGACCTCTTCGAGGCTCGAGAGCTTCTCTTTCTGCTTGGGCGCCGCGTAGTAGCTGATGCCCTGGTAGTCGATGCGCGGATAGGTCACGTGCGCCCAGGTGGGCTCGACCATCTCCTGCCAGCGCTTGAAAGCCTTCAGGCGCCAGGCGAGCATGAACTCGGGCTCGCCCTTCTTGGCGCTGATGTGGCGGACCACGTCTTCGGACAAACCCGGCGGAACGACATCCGACTCGATGTTGGTGACGAAGCCGTACTTGTAGTCGCCTTCGAGCGGAACGCCGGTGTTGGGGAGGATGTCGGGAGGATTGATGCTGCTCATGAATGAACTCGCGGACGGAGGGTGACGAGCTCCAAGCGCTGGCTCATGTCGCTCTCGCTGATCGCGAGGTCGGACAAAGAGATGCCGGAGAGCGCGGCACGGACGGCGTCGCCGAGCCAGCTCCACATGCTGCGCATCGAGCACTCGCCGGTGTGGACGCAGTCGGTCTTCTGACCAGCGTGCGCTTCGCAAAGCGACTCGGAAAAGAGCGGACCGCCCAGGATCTCGATGGCGTGCCAGACCGTGATCTCATGCGCCGCGCGGGCCAGGGCATAGCCACCAGCGGCGCCTCGCGTGCTCGTCAAAAGGCCCCCCTGACGCAATATACGCAGGAGCTTGGCCACGTAGTCGGCGGAGAGGCCCTCGGCGTCGGCCACCTCGGCGATGCCCACGGGACCGGCATTGCCCCGCCTTGCCACCTGGACAAGGCAGCGTAATCCGTACTCTTCTTGCGCCGAAAGGTGCACCTGTCGCCTTTGCCCACCATTTGAGGCGGGACGGCGCGCATCTACGGAAAGTGTACTAAAATGTCAAGATTGACCGACTAGGTGCTCATGATCTTCCGCCAGCTCTTCGATAACGTCAGCTCGACGTACACTTACCTGCTGGGGGACGAGGCCACCGGCAAGGCGGTGATCATCGATCCGGTCATCGAGCTCGCCGACCGGGACCTCACGCAAATCCACGACTTGGGGCTCACCCTCTCGCACGTCCTCGACACCCACGTGCACGCCGACCACGTCACCGCGGCGGCCGTCCTGAAGAACAAGACCAACGCCCTGACCGTCTCCTCCGAGCGCGGCGCCCTCTGCGCCGACGTGAAGCTCAAGCACGGCGAGCCGCTGCAAGTCGGCGGCATCACCATCGAGGCACTGGCGACCCCTGGCCACACCGACGACAGCCTCTCCTTCTTGGTGAACGACCGCGTCTTCACCGGCGACGCCCTCTTGGTCCGCGGCTGCGGACGCACCGACTTCCAGAACGGCGACCCGGAGACGCTCTACGAATCGATCACCAAGGTGCTGTTCACTTTACCGGACGCAACCCAGGTCTTCCCGGCGCACGACTACAAGGGCCTCACGGTCACCACCATCGGCGAGGAGCGCCGCTTGAATCCGCGCGTCGCGGGCAAGTCGATGGCCGAGTTCGTCGCCATCATGCGCGGCTTGAACCTGCCGCCGCCCAAGCTCATCGACAAAGCGGTGCCCGCGAACCGCTTGTGCGGCAACGTGCCGATGGGCTGATGCCCGTCAGCCCGCCTTCTTCTGGAACTCCTTCATGAAGGCGACGAGCGCTTCGCACGAAGCCTTGGGCACCGCGTTGTAGATCGAGGCGCGCAGACCACCGACGCTGCGGTGACCCTTGAGGCCAATCATGTCGGCCGCCACCGACTCCTTCACGAACTTCGCCTCGAGCTCCTCGCTCGGCAGGCGGAAAGTGACGTTCATGAGCGAGCGGCTGTCGGGCCGCGCATGTCCGCGATAGAAGCCTCCCGAGCCGTCGATGCAGTCGTAGATGAGCTTGGCCTTGGCCTCGTTGATCTTCTTCATGCCCTCGAGACCACCCTGCTTCTTCAAGTAGGCGGTGGTGAGCGCGCACATATAGATGGCGAATGACGGCGGCGTGTTGAAGAGCGAGTTGTGCTCGGCCATGAGCGCGTAGTTGAACATCTCGGGGAGCGACTTCTGCGAGCGCGCCAGGAGATCCTTGCGCACGACGACGACGGTCACGCCCGACGGGCCGATGTTCTTCTGGGCGCCGGCGTAGATGAGGCCGAACTTGCTGGCGTCGAACGGCGTCGACAGGATGTCGCTCGACATGTCGCAGACCAGCGGTACCTGTCCGCTATCAAGGACATAGTGAAACTGCGTGCCCTCGACCGTGTTGTTCGACGTGTAGTGGAAATAGGCGGCCTTGGGGTCGACCTTCAGCTCGCCGGCCTGGGGGACGTGGTCGTGCTTCTGCGCCGCCGACGAGAAATTCTGGCGCGCATCGCCCAGCTTCTTGCCTTCCTTGAAGGCGCCCTCGGCCCAGTTGCCCGTGATGGCGTACTCGGCGAAGCCGTCCTTGGGCAGGATGTTCATAGGCACGAGCGCGAACTGGGTGCGCGCGCCGCCGCCCATGAAGAGCACGACGTGGTCGTCCCCGAGCTTCAGCAGCTCCTTCAGGTTGGCGATGGCTTCGTTGTGCACCGCCTCGTAGGGCTTGTCGCGGTGGCTCATCTCCATGATCGACATGCCGCTCCCCTTGTAGTCGGTGAGCTCGGCTTTCACCTGCTCGAGGACTTCCAGTGGGAGTGCAGCGGGACCAGCGGAGAAGTTGTGCGCGCGATGTGCCATGCCGAAGGGCATGCCCGATCAAAGCGCGGGCTTCAAGCTGCTGGAGTAGCCGGTCAATTCGACGAACCCGCGGCCGCCCACCGAGCCTTTCACGCTCACCGCGCCCTCCCAGTAGAAGAGCTTGGGCACGAGCTTGCTGACGTTCTCCTGCGCGTCCGCGAGAGCAGCGACCTCGAGCGTGAGGCCCTCCTTCGGCACGCTCACCTGCCAGCGGGTCGGATAGCGTCCACCGGTCGCCTTGCTCTCCCAGTGGGCGCCCGCCGTGACCGTGAAGTCGTCGCGATTCAAGTAGGTGGTGACGCCTCGCGGGTCGACCAGCGTGCCGCTCGCCCAATCGACGGAGCCGTCGGCGCGCCGCAGCACGTAGAGCATGAGCTCGCGCCGATCCTCGAGCTGCAGGCTGAACCAGTCCCAGCCGACCTGGCCTTCGCTCATCAAGCTCGAGCCAAGCTCCTTGTCCATCCAGCTCTCGCCCGTGACCTCGAAGCGCTCACCGTTGAGTGTGATCACGCCCCGCGTCGCGAGCCGTGTCTGGCTGTAGTAGAGGCTCGCCGCGTCCCCGCCTTTGCGCGACAGACCGTTCGGCCCTTGAAAGACGAGCGGCTTGCTCTCGCGCGTCGATAGCTCCATGGCGAATCCCTGTCTGCTATCGCGCGCATGAAACACGAAGCCGCCGTCGCGCCAGAACAGCTCCCATGGCTCCGCCGTCCCGGCGGGGCCGCGACACCAGATGATGCGCGGCTCGGGAGGCGCGCCGTAGCCCGCGAGCGTTGGGCCTACGCGCTGCACCACCTCGGCGAAGCGATGCTCGCCGGTCGCGAGATCGGTGATGGCGACATGGCCCATCACCAGCGTCTCGGTCGACCAGGCGCTCCCAGGCGTCGGCGTCTCCGAGAGCCCGACCTTGAACATGGTGAACTGGTAGGCAAAGCGCTCCAGGTGGCCGGTGAAGTACCACCACTCGGTCTTGTAGCCCTGGTGCGGCCAGTGATCCTCGGGGAAGCGCCAAGCGTAGTCCGCTTTGGCGCTCGTCCAGGTGACCAGCAAGGCGGTGACGAGGCTAGAGATCATCACGCACGAGCTCCTGCGCCGGGGTGCGGGACGCGAGCAACGCCGGGTACAACGCCGCGATGACGGCCGCGGCGATGATGGTCGCCGCCTGCCGCGCGAGCGTGAGAGCCGGGAGCGAGAGCTGGATGGTCCAGCCGAAGTAGGCGCGGTTGATCAGCAAAATGAGCACCATCACCAGCGCCGCGCCGCCGACCGCGCCCAGCGCGAGCCCGAACAGGCCGAGCGCCACACCCTGCCCCACGAACAAGCGAAACACCTGCGCACGCGTCGCCCCCAAGGCGCGGTACAACGCGAGCTCCGCCGCACGCTCACGCGCCAGCACGAGCAGCGTCAGCGTGATGCCCGCCACGGCGATGAGAAAGCTCATGCCCTGCAAGATGATGGTGATGGCGAAGGTCTGATCGAAGATGTCCATGATGGTGGCGCGCAAGCGTGCGTTACTGCGGACCACCACCGTAGCGTCGCCGAGCCGCTGCTGCAGATCGGCGACCACCGCATCGACGTCACTCCCGTCGCGCAGGTAGAGCGCGGCGTTCGCCGGCGGCAGATCACCCACGAGCGCGCGGAAGGTGCTGATGTCGACCGTCACCGTCCCCTGCTCCGTCGTGTAATCGTAGAAGATGCCGGCGACCGGCAGGCTGTGCGCGCCGCTCTTGGTGGTCACGGTCACGCGATCACCGCGCGTGAGGCCTGCTTTGCGCGCCAGCGGCTCGCTCACCAGCAAGCCTTGCGCGTCACGCACCATCTCGAGCACGCCGGTGGCGTCGTGCATCAACGGCCAGCGCCTGGGCACACCGGGCAAGTCGATGGTCACCGCGCTCAAGCGCACGACGCGCCCACCGATGAGCACCTCGCCGTAGCGCAGAGTATCGATGGCGCGCGCTTCCTTGGTCGCGCTCAGGGCGGCGAGCACGGCGTCACCGAGCGCCGGCGCGCGGCCACGCCGGCCGTGCGTCAGCGGCGACACGTAGATGTCCGCGCGAATGGACATGCCGATCCAGGTGTCGAGCGTCGCGCGGAAGCTCCCGACCATGAGGGTGATGCCGAACATCATGCTGACCGCGATGGCGAGCGCCGCCACCGCGAACGCGTTGCTCGCGAGCTTCTGCCCTAGCGTCCGCACGCTGAAGGCGAAGCCCAGGGTCCGAGGCTCGAGCCAACGCGCCACCCGCACCACGAGCCACGGCGTCGCGAGCACCAGCACCACCAAGATGCACACCGCGATGACGAAGCCCGCTGGAGCCCAGCCACGCGCCACGGCCGCGAAGACGGCGGTCATGGCCGCGAGGCTCAGTGACGCCCCGAGCAAGCGCGGCGCGAGCGCCAGCAGGCTCTCCTGCAAGGTCGCGACCGTGAGGAGCGAGCGCGTGTCCTCACGCCGCAGCTCGAGCAACGACACCGCCGCGCCGAGGAGCGCGCTGCCCATGCCGACCAGCGCGCCCACGGCGACGATCCAGGCCGGCACCTCGAGCGTCTCCACCGCCTGCAGCAGATAGAGGTTCGTGAGGGTGCCGCTCACCACGTCGATGTTGGCGCGCGCCGCCGCAATGCCGCAGGGCACGCCGAGCCCCGTGCCGATGACGCCGATGAGCACGACCTCGCCGAGCACGAGGCCCATCACCTGGGCGCGCGTCGCCCCGAGCGCCCGCAGCACTCCCAGCTCGGTGCGGCGGCGCAGCAAGGTCGCTTGCAGCGCGCCATGGATGAGAAAGACACCGACCGCGATGCTGATGAGGCTGAGGGCCGTCAAGTTCAGACGAAACGCGCGCAATAGGCCGGCCGCCTCCTCGGCGCGCTCGTCCGGCGTAAGCACGGCGACGTCGCCACCGAGCGCCGCGGTAATACGCTCCGCTGCGGCGTGCACATCGGCGCCATCCACGAGGTCGACGGCGATCTCGTCGAGCACGCCCGCCGCTCCGAACATGCTCTGCGCCTGCGCGATGTCCATCACCGCGAGGCTCGAGCTCGCGAGCGGCAGTGACTTGCGCGCGTCGACCAACGCGCCGACGGTGAGCTTACGGCGCGTGCTGCCGCTCACGACCTCGAAGGTCTCGCCGAGACGCTTGTTCAACGACGCGGCCAGCTTGGGCGACAGGGCAATCCACCCCGGAGTCACGAGCGCGTCGCCAAAGCGCTCACCGCTCGGCGTCAGGAGCACGGGCCCCGGCTGCGTGAGATCGGTGGCGACGATGTCGAGCCGCTCTTCGCCGGCAACCGCATCGACGCGCAGCACCGGCCGCGCCCGCGCCGTGTCCTGGTCAGCGAGCACCCGCGCCAACAGCTTCTCGTCGAGACCGCCAAAGCGGCTCACCACCGTCAGCTCGTCGTCACCCGTCACGGCGCGCACGCTCGCCGCGAAGGCCGCGACGGCGTTGGCGTTGATGAGCTGGATGGTGACGATGCTCGCGACGCCGAGCGCCACGCCCATCACGGTCAGGGCGTAGAGCGCTGGGCTCTTCGTGATCAACGCGCCGAGCGCGCGCGTGAAGTAGCGCAGCATCACGCGCTCTCGAGCACGCCGCTGTGCAAGACGTAGCGGCTGTCGGCGAGCGCCGCGAGCTCCGTGCTGTGCGTGACGTAGACCAAGGTCGCGCCCTCGTCGCGCGTCGCCTCGAGCAGGAGCTGCATGACGCCGCGGCCGGTCGCGTCGTCGAGGTTGCCGGTGGGCTCGTCGGCGAGCAGGAGCTTGGGCTTCATCAAGAGCGCGCGGCAGATGGCGACGCGCTGCATCTCGCCGCCGGAGAGCTTCTGCGCCGAGTCCCCGGCGCGGTCCGCGAGGCCGACGCGCTCGAGCAACGCGCGCGCCCGCCCGGCGTGCTCTCCTGCGTGACCCGCGATCATCGCGGGGAGCGTCACGTTCTCGGCGACCGTGAGGTGTGGCAGCAGGTGGAAGAACTGGAACACCAAGCCAACGGTGTCGCGGCGCAGCAGGGTGCGCGCCCGGTCGTCCAGCGCTTGCAGCGACTGGCCGAAGAGCCGCACCGCGCCGCTCGTCGGCACTTCGATGCCCGCCGCGAGATGCAGCAGCGTCGACTTGCCGCTGCCGCTGCGGCCGATGATGGCGACGCGCTTGCCAGCCTCGATGCTCACCGACACGCCGTCGAGCACCAGGCGGCCGCCGCCGTCGGCGAAGCGCTTACTCACCTTGTCGAAGATCAGCGCGCTCACGGTGCATCCAAGGCGACGACGTGATCGTCCGCGATAGCATAACGCGCGACGCCCGGCTCACGCTGCATGACGATCCCGTTGGTGAAGTCGCTGAACGCCGGGAGGACGAGACAGGCGCGGCTCACCCGAAAGCACGGCAGGCGCAGCAGATCGCCGCCGCCCTCGAGGCGCACCGTCGGGTGCAAGTGCCCGGCCCAAACGAAGCGCTCGTTCTGCTCATCGGGCGCATGGCGAAAGCGAAACGGCCCCTCGTCGAGGCACGGCCCGACACGCTCGATGTTCCAGGCGGCGGGCAAGCGGGCCATGTCGTGGTTGCCGGTGACCAACTGCAGGCGCACGGGATGGTCCAGACGAAAGCGCGCGACCAGCTCGCTCAGCGCCTCGGTCACGCCGCGCGCCGCGTGAATCAGATCTCCCAAGACGAGCACGCGCTCGGCGCCGGTCGCGCCGATCAGCGTCCCCAAGCGCGTAAGCTCGGCCTCGCTCGACCCCAACGGCAACGGCACACCGGAGGCGGCGAAGGTCTCGCTCTTCCCCCAATGAAGGTCAGCGATCACCAGTGTCCGCTGGCGCGGCCAATAGGCGGCGCGCTGCGGCAACAGCGTAATCTCTTCACCGCGCACCGTGATGGTCAGGCCGCTTGCCATTGTTTCTTCAGACGCTCGATACGCTCTAGCAGCGACTCCGTCGAGAGCCGCGCCCCTACCCGCTCGACCAACAGTGGCAGCGCCAGCGGGGTCGGCCGCGCCGGCGTGGTGACGAGCTTCTTGGCGTCGCGCAGCCGCGCCATGGTGGCGATGAGGCGCGGCTGCTCGAAGCTCTGCTCCATGACCTCGCGGCGCGCCTGCCGCAGCAAGAGGTTGTCCGGGTCGTAGCGCGCGAAGACGTCGTAGATGAGGCCGGCGCTCGCCTGGAGCTGCCCCTGCGACTTGCGGCGGCCCGGATAGCCCTGCACCACCAGGCCGGCCACGCGGGCGATGTCACGGAAGTGCTTTCTCGCGAGCTCGCCGACGTTGATGCTCTCGGCCGCGTCGCGCTCGATGTCCGCCGGGTCGAAGAGCGCCGCGTCGAGCTGGCTCACGAAGGGAAAGTCCTCGCGGGTGAGCAGCTCGAAGCCGTAGTCGTTCACCGACACGCTGAAGGTCGCGCGGTGGCGGCGGCCGAGACGCAGCGCGAGGATCGCCGCGAGCCCTTCATGCACGAGCTTCCCCGCGAACGGAAACACGAAGAGATGCGTCCCGTCACGCGTGGCCGTGGTCTCGATGAGCACTTCATCGAGCGCCGGGAGCGCCGAGAGCCGCTGCTGAATGGCGAGCACCGGCCAAACCGCGACCATCTCGGGCCAGGGTAGCTCACCGTGCTTGGCGGCGTGCAGCATGCGGCGCACCGCCTTCGAGAGTTGCTGCGACCACGGCAAGCGGCCACCGAGCCAGCGCGGCGTGACGGTGGCGCGGCCGGGAGCGGAGCGCACGTAGGCGGTGAGGTCGCGTTGCTTGATGATCTGCAGATCCTTTCCGCCAAAGCGGAAGATCTCGCCAGTCTTGAGCTTCGAGACGAACTGCTCCTCGACGGTACCGAGCGTCTTGCCGGTCATTGTCTTCAGGACGATCGACGTATCGCTGCTGATGGTACCGATGTTCATGCGGTGCATGCGGGCGACGTGATTGTCGCGCGCGAGATAGCGGCCGTCGCGCTCGGCGAGCCGCTGGTACTCGGGATAGGCGCGCAGCGTCTTGCCGCCGAGCGCCGCGAGCTCGATGGTCCAGTCGAGCTCCTCGCGCGTCAGCCCCGCATAGGCCACGGTCGTCCGCACTTCGTTCAAGATCGCGTCGGGCGCAAAGCCACCCGCGAGCGCGCAGGTCACCAAGTGCTGCGCCAGCACGTCGAGGGGCTTATCGAGTGGCACGCGCGCTTCGATCTCGCCGTTCGCCATGGCGTCGCGCGCCGCGGCGATCTCGATGAGCTCGAACGCGTGCGTCGGGGCGCAGGCGAGCACCGCGGTCCCGCCCGGCCGGTGCGCCGAGCGCCCTGCCCGCTGAAGCAGACGCGCGACGCTCTTCACCGAGCCCAGCTGGATGACCAGCTCGACAGGCCCGAAGTCGACCCCGAGGTCGAGCGACGCCGTGCACACCACCGCGCGGATGGCGCCGCTCTTCAGCCCCTGCTCGACGCGCTCACGCTCCTCGCGGTCCAAGGAGCCGTGATGCAGCGCCAAGGCCTCGCCCCACTCGGGGAGCCGCGCCGCGAGCTCGCCGTACCAGCGCTCGGCTTGTGAGCGGGTGTTGCAGAACACGAGCGTCGAGCGTGAGCCCTCGAGCACCTCGGCGACGCGCCGCACCTGCTCCAAGCCCAGGTGACCGGCCCACGGCATGCTGGCGGCCGACTCGGGGAGCAAGGTCGTCATTTGCAGCTCGCGCGCCGTGCCACCGCGCACCACCGTCGGCGCGCTGCCGACACCGCACGCCGCCCGCGCCGCCTCGTCGAGGTTCGCCAAGGTCGCCGACAGCGCCCATGTCCGCGCCCGCGGAGCGAACGCGCGAAGACGCGCCAACGCCAGCTCGGTCTGCGTGCCGCGCTTGGTGCCGAGCAGCTCGTGCCACTCGTCGACGATGATGCAGCGCAGGGAGGCAAAGCGCTCGGCCGCGAAGGCGTGCGTGAGCAGCAGCGACAACGACTCGGGCGTGGTGACGAGGATGCCCGGCAGACGCTCGCGTTGCTTCTCGCGGGTCGAGGCCGAGGTGTCGCCAGTGCGCGTCTCGATGATGAGCGGCAGCGCGAGCTCGGCCACCGGCTGCCGCAACGCCAGCTCGATGTCGCGGGACACGGCGCGCAACGGGCTCACGTAGATGATGGCGATGCCCGCGGCCGGTTGGTCCACGAGCTCGATGAGCGGACCGAGAAATGCCGCGTAAGTCTTGCCGGCGCCTGTCGCGACGTTCACCAGCCCGCTCTCGCCGCGGGCGTAGGCATCCCAGGTCGCGCGCTGAAAGTCGTAGGGCACCCAGCCGCGCGCCTGGAACCATTGCTCGACGCGCTCCCGGCCGGGGAGCATTTGACTCGGCCCCTGGATCGCGCCGAAAGTTCCCCCTCTTTTCCGTTTCAAGGAGTCAGCCATGGGTCTCGCAGAGCGTCGTCGCATTGCCACGATCAAAGATCAGCACGCCCCCCGTTTTCAGAAAGAGCTGAACGACGCGGTCGGTTATTCGCTGCCCTTCGAGATCGACATCGCGACCTTCCCCGAAGACGCCAAAGTCCTCGATTGCTACGACTATTATTACGAGTCTTACGGCCCGGGGCTCGTCGTGAAGGTCATGAAGGACATCTGCAAAGACGACATGGGCAAAGAGGCCTTCAAGGCCAAGTTCGACAAGATCATCTTCCAGAACACCGCCAAGAGCTCCGACGCGCCGGGCGACAAGTCGGTCACCACGGACGGCCGCAACCTGGTCATCGGCGAGAGCTTCTACGGCTATTCCGACAAGCTCTACGGCGAGGACGACCTGCGCAAGAAGCTCGAGGACATGCTCTGAAGAGAGGCTTGCCGTGAACGACGAGACCAAGCGGCTGCGCGCGCTTCCAGCGCGCACTCCTGAACAGATCCTCGGCACCCTGGCGTCCGCCGCGGCGGAGGAAGGCAAGCGTGGCGGCAACCTGCCGGCCGTGACCCTCTCGCTCGGCAACGGGAGAGACGTCTCTGGGTTCGTCGTTTCGCTCGTCGAGCAACGTGGCGTCGCCGCGGTGGTCCTGCAGACCGGGAGCACCAGCCGTCACGACGCCGGGAGCGACGCGACCTACGTCAATCTCGGCGCGGTGATGGCGGTGACCGTCCACGGCGCGGCCGCTATCGCGGAGACTCTCGCGGGTGGCGCGCTGCAGGTGAGCGAGCCGCCGCCCACGCGCCTCGCGACCCGCCGCAGCGTGCTCGAGGACGCCGGCCGCCTCTCGAACGCCCTCGGCACCCAGATCGTCTACCGTGTCGACGTCGACAACACCGCCGACGGCGAGCCCATGCGCTCCCTCGCCGAAGCCTCCCGCCGCACCTCCAACGTCCTCGTCGCGGTCGCCGGCGACAGCATGGGCAAACAAGCGCTCTCCCAGGTCCGCGAGGTCGCCGTGGAGGTCGGCGGCATCCCCAACGCCCGGCGCAACGGCGGCACCCTGCTGGTCACCGCGGACCACCGCGTCGACTCGGCGGAGCTCTTGAAGGTCATCGAAGCCGCGCTTTGACCCTGGCGGCAATGCCGATTCACTGAGGTCTCCTTCGGGCGCCGACAGGCCGTTCGCATCACCGAGGCCGCAGCCTTGCGACACCTCATTCACCAATGCATTATCAATGCATGAGCTTCACGACGATCACGGTACGCGCGAATGTCGCGCGCCGACTCAAGGCAGCCAAGCTCGCCCGCGAGAGCTATAGCGAGGTATTGGAGCGCCTCCTCGACAATCAGCCGGCGAAGACAGGCGGTGAATGGCTCGATTCGCTCGAGGTGCTCGAGGGGCGAGGTGTCTTCTCGGCGGAGGAGCGCGCACG
>JBDHVB010000034.1:0-32093 GCA_039809465.1 Myxococcota bacterium | reverse complement strand
TCCGGTTGCCGTAAGCCCGCCCATCCTGTAGCAGGCGCGCCGAAACCGTCATGATCACAACCGAAAACCTCGCTCTCTCCTTCGGCAAGCGCACCCTCTTCGAGAACGTCACCATCAAGCTGACGCCGGGGAACTGCTACGGGCTCATCGGCGCCAATGGCGCGGGCAAGTCCACGTTCTTGAAGATCCTCGCTGGCGACATCGAGCCGACCGCGGGGAGCGTCCATGTGCCCAAGGGCTTGCGTATCAGCGTCCTGCGCCAGGATCACTTCGCCTTCGATGAGGTCACCGCACTCGACACCGTCATCATCGGGCACAAGCATCTCTACGAGGTGATGCGCGCCAAGGAGGCGCTCTACGCCAAGCCTGACTTCAATGACGAAGACGGTATGCGCGTCTCCGAGCTCGAGTCCGAGTTCACCGATCTTGGCGGGTGGGATGCGGAGACCAACGCGGCGCAGCTCTTGAGCAGCTTGGGGATCGCCGTCGAGAAGCATGGCCGATCGATGAAGGAGCTCTCGGGTAGCGAGAAGGTGCGCGTGCTCCTTGCGCAGGCGCTCTTTGGCGATCCAGAGATTTTGCTCATGGACGAGCCGACGAACCACCTCGATGTCGGCTCGATTCTCTGGCTCGAGGAGTTCCTCGCGGAGTTCAAGCACACCGTCGTCGTCGTCTCCCACGACCGGCATTTCTTGAACAACGTGTGCACGCACACCGCCGACATCGACTACCAGAAGGTGAAGCTCTACTCCGGCAACTACCAGTTCTGGAAAGAGTCGAGCGAGCTCGCGCTCAAGCAGGCCCACGACAAGAACAAGAAGACCGAGGACAAGATCAAAGAGCTGCAGGAGTTCGTGCGCCGCTTCAGCGCCAACAAATCGAAGTCCGCTCAAGCGACCTCGCGCAAGAAGATCTTGGACAAGCTCGATCTCACCGAGATCAAACCGTCCTCCCGCAAGTATCCGCACATCGTCTTCAAGGATACGCGCGAGCTCGGCAAGGACGTGCTCACGGTGCGCGGACTCGCCAAGGCCGAGGAGACGCAGCTCTTCACCAACGTCTCGTTCACCGTGGGCCGCGGCGAGAAGGTCGCGGTGGTCGGTGACGATACGTCCGTGTCGATGTTGTTGCGGATACTTGCCGGTGACGCGAAAGCGGACAAGGGCGAGGTGTCTTGGGGCCAGTCCGTCGCGCTCGGCTATCTACCCACCGACAACGCCAGCTACTTCGCCTCGCAGCTCAACCTCGTCGATTGGCTGCGTCAGTACTCTCCCGACGACCAGAGCGAGAACTTCATGCGCACGTATCTGGGGCGCATGCTCTTCTCGGGAGAAGAGTCGCAGAAAGCCGTCTCGGTCTTGTCCGGTGGCGAGCGCGTCCGCTGCATGCTCGCGAAGCTGATGTTGCTGCGGCCGAACGTCCTCATCCTCGATCAACCGACGGGCCACCTCGACCTCGAGTCGATCACCGCGTTGAACGACGGGTTGGTCGACTTCCCCGGCACCCTCATCTTCGGATCACACGACGTGCAGTTCGCACAGACCTTGGCCACGCGTGTCATCGTGGTGACACCCACGGAGCTCCAAGACCTGCCCATGACTTACGACGAATACATGGCGAGGCAGACGGCTATGCATTCGCCCGCTAAAACTTAACTGACAGTGAGCTGTCAGCTAGAGCGCTTGCCCGACATCTGGCGCTGCACTTAGTTGGCAGCGCAACTCTCACGCAGTGCACGAGGAGATGTCATGAGCGACAAAGGCAAGATGGTGTGGTTCGACCTGATGACGACCGACACCAAGGCGGCCAAGCAGTTCTATGGTGAGCTGATCGGCTGGAAGACACAGGTCTGGAAGGCCGATGAGTACGAAATGTGGGACGCTGGCGATGGCCAGATCGGCGGTCTCATGCCGCTCGATGAACAGGCGAGAAAGGCGGGCGCGCCGCCCAACTGGATGGCTTACGTGGCGGTGGACGACGTCGACGCCAGCATGAAGCAAGCGACCAGCCTTGGCGCGAAGTCGATCGTGGCGCCGCAAGACATCCCCGATGTCGGCCGCTTCGCGGTGATCCTCGACCCGCTCGGTGCTGCCATCGCGCTCTTCAAACCGCGGAGCGGCGCCAGCGGCAAGCCGGCGATGAGCAACGACCTGCGCCACATCTCGTGGGCCGAGCTCAACACCACCGACTGGAAGAAGGCCTGGTCATTCTACGAGACCATGTTCGGCTGGAAACCCACGAAGGCCGAGGAGATGGGAGAGCTCGGCACCTACTTCATGTTCGGCCTCGACACCAAGAGCTCGATCGGCGGCATGAGCAACGCCGCGACCATGATGAAGGCGCCGCCACACTGGCTCTACTACATCGTCGTCGACGACTGCGATGCCGCGGCCGGCAAGGTGACCAAGCTCGGCGGCAAGCTCCTGAATGGCCCCATGAATATCCCCGATGGCGGCCGCATCGCGCAGTGCATGGACCCGCAGGGAGCGATGTTCGGCATCCACTCCGAAAGACGGGCTCAGTAAGGCGTATCGCGCGCGCCGCTCACGTAGGGCGGCGCGCTGCGGCGTAGCGCCCGACACATGGGGCGTGCTGGGCCTCTCCTTCACCACTGGCGCGCAAAGCTCTCCGCGACACGAAAGCCCGCGAGCACCGCCCTGCACGCGACTTTAGGCCAGAGCGAGCCACTCCCAGCTCCACTGGTACGCGCCTTGCTCCTCTCCCATCGCCTCACGAGGATCAGGAGCACCACGTGGACCGTCTTGGTCGCGCCTTGGAGCACTTCTTGGGCCACAGCGCCGTCTGGGCCTATCGCCGCCCCTACGTAGCGCTCGCTTGTGCACTACTCCTCAGCATCGCCCTCGGCCTCGGCGTGACGCGCATCAAAATCAACGCCGCCCTCGCCGCCCTCCTGCCCGAGCGCTTTCCCAGCGTCCAAGCGCTCCACGACCTCGAGCGCCGCTACGGCGCCGTCGGCTACGTCACCATCCTCGGCGAGCACGCCGAGCCCGAGGCGCTCCGCCGCTTCGCCCGCGACGTCGCCGAGCGCCTGAGCCGCGAGCCCGACTTTCGCTATGTCGACTATCGCCGCCCGAACGAGTTCTTCGAGACGCACGCGCTCTACTACTTGGACCAAGAAGATCTCGAGGACCTCGCGACCAAGCTCGAGGACCGCCGCGCTTACGAGCAACGCCGCGCCAATCCCATGTACGTCGACCTCGAGGACGCGCCACCGGAGCTCTCCTTCGACGCCATCGAAGACAAATACGCGCACCCCGGCTCTTCCACCACGTATATGGCCCTGCAAGTCGGCGAAGACTATTACATCGATCCGCAAAAGCAGACGATCGCGATCCTCGCCAGGCCAGCGCTCCTGGGCCTCGACCTCAGCGCCTCGAAAGCCATTATCGACAAGACCCGATCCGTCCTCGGCGCCATGGACCTATCCCGCTACGGCCCCGACTTCACCTACGAGATCGCCGGCAGCTACCAAAAGAAAGTCGACCAGCAGGCCACCGTCGAGCGCGACCTCGGCTGGTCGAACTTCGTGAGCTTCGCCCTCATCATCCTGTTCCTCGGCTTCCACTTCCGCCGCCTCTCGGCTGTCGGCATGCTGCTCGCGCCCCTGCTCGTCGGAACCCTCTGGTCGTACGGTTTCGCCGGCTGGTCCTTCGGCGTCCTGAACATCCTCACGAGCTTCGTCGGCGCCATCCTCTCGGGCATGGGGATCGAGAACGGCATCCATTTGCTCTCGCGCTTCGAGACCGAGTGGTGGATCTCGCGTGATCGCGAAGAGAACGTGCGCCGGAGCTTCGGCAGCACCGGCCGTGGCGTCGTCATCACCGTGCTGACGACCATCGTCGCGTTCATCGGCATCGGCCTCTCGAGGTTCCGCGCCTTCCACGAGTTCGGCATCATCGCCGCCGTCGGCATGCTGCTGTTCTTGATCGCGTACCAGCTCATGCTGCCGGCGCTCATCCGCGTGGCGGTCGATCACGGATGGGCCCCGCGCCATGTGCGTCACGACGACGTGCCGGCGTTCGTCCGCTGGCTGATGCGCCACGCACGGCCGATCTTCGCGTGCACGCTCGGCGCGTTTCTGGTGCTCTGCGCTGGCCTCCCGAAGACGCACTTCAACTTCGACCTGCGCTCCCTGCTCGCGAGCAATCTGCGCTCCTACGAGCTCGATCCGGAGATCGACGCCCTCGTCGGCTACTCGCAAACACCCGTGGTGATGCTCACATCTTCGATGGCGGACGAGTCGCGCGTCGCCGCCGAGCTACGCGCGAGGGCCGAGCGGCTCGGCGCCGAGTCGTCCGTGCGCTTCATCGCGTCCTCGGCCGATCTCACGCCGGCGGATCAAGCCCACAAGCAGACCATCATTCAACGCATCGCCACCACCTTGGCGCGCATCCCCCGCGGCCGGCTCGAGCCCGCCGAGCAGGAAAAGTACGACCGGGCGCTGAAGATGGCGCAAGCACGCCCCTTCGGCCGTGACGAGCTGCCCATCGAGGTGCGGCGGCAGTTCGACGGGGTCCAGGAGCACGGCCAAGCGTCCGGCTTCGTCCTGGTCTACGCCACCAAGGATTTGTCCGACGGCGCCTTCAACCGGCGGCTCGCGCGCGAGATCCGTGGTATCGAGGGCGCCGATGGCCGCGAGGTACCCGCC
The DNA here is from genome assembly GCA_039809465.1 of Myxococcota bacterium. Taxonomy (GTDB): domain Bacteria; phylum Myxococcota; class XYA12-FULL-58-9; order XYA12-FULL-58-9; family JALHOP01; genus JALHOP01. Next base: position 27,424 of record JBDHVB010000034.1, on the reverse strand, counting down.
GCTGGGGAGTCGATGCTCCTCGCCGACATCGCCGAGGCGCTCGTGACCGAGGCCGTGCCGGTCATAGGGTTCTCGATCACGTTGGTCTTCTTCGCGCTGTGGCTCTTCATCGGCAGCTTGCGCTCGGCCGTCATTTGCATGGCGCTCGCGGGCGGCTCTCTGCTCGCGACGCTGGGGTGCATGGTCTTCGCACGGATGTCCCTCAACTACATCAACGTCATCATGATCCCGATGTTCTTCGGCATCGGCATCGACGGCGGCGCGCATCTCATGAGTCGCGTCGACGCTGGCGAGGACGTGGAGCCGGTGTTCGCGGAGACGGGCCGCGCCGTCGCCGGGTCGCTCCTCAGCAACGCTCTGGGTTTTCTCGCGCTCGTCGTCGCTCATCATTCGGGCCTGCGCTCCCTCGGCTACATGGCGCTGCTCGGCCTCGCGATGAACCTCATCGCTTGCAATCTCGCCCTGCCGGCGTTCGTCGCGTGGCGGCGAATGGGTAAGTCACGGCGCGCCCCGCAATACTTCGATGCGGCACCGGCCAAGGCTACTCGCAAGCGGCGGCGCCTCCACGCAACGTGAACGAGGTGCTGCTCAGCCCACGGGGAGGCGCACGACACGCGCGATCGCCGCGAAGTGCATGCTGCAGGCGGCCACGACCAAGGCGTGGAACACCTCGTGATAGCCGAACACCGCGGGGTTGGGGTTCGGCCGGCGTAGCGCGTAGATGACCGCGCCGCCGATGTAGAAGACGCCTCCCAGGACGAAGAGCGTGAAGCTCACCGCGTCGAGCGCCGAGAAGATGGCACGAATGTACGCCATGGCGGCCAACCCGAGACCGACATAGACCATCGCCGACAAGGCGCGTGGCCGATGCGGCCAGACGAGCACCATGACGATGCCGATCATCGCGCCCAGCCACACCGCGGTGAGCAGCGTGTGACCGTCGGAGGGACGCAGCACGAGGAGGCAGAACGGCGTATAGGTGCCGGCGATCAGCACGAAGATCGACGCGTGATCGAGGCGCTTGAGCCAAGCGCGGACGTTCAAGGGCCACATCGGCCGGTGATAGAGCGCGCTCACGCCCAAGAGCCACGCCAGTGACACCGCGAAAACGGACACAGAAAGGCGCGCCAGGCCGGGAGGCGTCGCGGCGATCAAGACGGCGCCGGCGACGAGCGCCACGAAGAACGCCACCTGGTGCGAGACTCCCCGCAAACGTGGCTTCACTTTGAGGAGGGTCATGCCCATGAGTATGCGCCGTGAGCTGCCTACCCATTGTCATCGTTGTGCAATTCCGTCGCGAGGCAGTAAGAACGCGCATGCGCTTGATCCCGTTCGCATGCCTCGTTTTGCTCGCCTGCGCCTCGTCAGGGCACACACTTGGCTACAAGAAGGCCGTGGCCGCCCGTGAGAAGGCCAGCACGGTCCTCTCCAAGGCCGAAGAGCCGTACGGCTATCATGCGGACGAGCTCCTCGAGCTCCTCCATGACGTCGACGCCGGCTACACGCAGGCGCAATCGCACAGCAACAGCCGCTCCTCGAAGCAATGGTTGCAGGTCAAAGACGACGTGCGGAAGTTCGCCGCTGATTGGCAGCAGCGCGAGACGCTCGGAGGCCCCTATCTGCAACAGCGCATCAAGATCATCCTAGGGGAGATCGACGCCATCATCGCGGACGAGGTGAGCAAGAAAACCGAGTAGCTCGCTCAGGTCGGTGGTGCCTGCGGCTCGCCCCCCAGAACGCCGAGCGAGATCACCATCTTCAACGCCTCGTCGACGCTCATGCTCAAGGGCACGACCGCGTCCTCGTAGACGAACACCAAGTAGCCGCCCGTGGGGTTGGGGGTCGTGGGGACGTAGACCGAGATGAGCTTGCGGCCCTCGTGGCCGATCTTCTGGCGGATCTCGCCGCCGGTGTCCTGGGTGACGAGGCCGATGGTCCACGAGCCGTCCTTCGGCCATTGCACCAGCACGACACGGTTGAAGGAGCGGCCGTCACCCGACGAGAAGGTGTCGACGAACTGGCGGGTCGCCGAGTAGACGCTGCGCACCACGGGGATGCGCTGCACCAAGCGCTCCAAGCCCGTGACGATCTGCCGGCCGATGACGTTGCCGCCGATGAGGCCCAGCATCCAGGTGAAGATGACCGCGATAGCGAGCGAGGCGATCGGCAGGAAGACCTTCACCCACGCGACGGTGCCCCACTCACCCAAGCCGATGAGGTGGAAGAAGCGGATGATGATCGGCGTGAGCAGGCGGTCGACGAAGCCGAAGATGAACTGCAAGAACCACAACGTCACCGCGAGCGGCAGGATGATGAAGAACCCCGTCAGCAGGGTCCGGCGGAAGTTGCGCTTTTGCTCAGCCACCGATGGCGCTCATGGATCGGTCGAGGCCGTAGCGCTCGTCCTTGTACTCGGCGGGCTTGATGCCGATGGCATACCGCAATAGCGTATCCAGGCCAGCGTCGTCGACACCGTTGCGCAGGGCGCCGCGTACGTCGAGCGTGCCCTCCGAGAGCAGGCAGCCCTTGAGCTCGCCGTTCGGCGTCAGGCGCAGGCGGTTGCACGAGGCGCAGAACTTCTTGGAGCGCGGAGCGATGACGCCGATGCGGCCCTTGAACCCGGCCGACGCGTACATGAGCTGCGCCGCCTGCCGGGCGTCGTCGGGATTGAGACGCCATAGCGGATAGCGTGCGCCGATGCGCTCGAGGATCTGCTCGGCCCCAAGGAACCCGCCGTCGCGCTGGCCATCGAGCGGCATTTGCTCGATGAAGCGCACGTCGATGGGCAAGCGCTCGGCGAGGCCCGCGAGCGGCAACAAGTCGCCTTCGTTCACGCCAGGGACGATGACGGCGTTGAGCTTCACCTTGAAGAAACCACCCGACGCCGCGCGCTCGAGAGCCCCCAGCACCTCGGCGAGACCATCACGGCGCGTGAGCTGCCTGAAGCGCGCGGGGTCCAGCGTGTCCAGCGAGACGTTCAACCGCGAGATGCCGAGCTCGCGCAGATCGTCGAGATAGTCGCCGAGCAGCGTACCGTTGGTGGTGAGGCACAAGGTCGCGTCCCCGGTCGCGCGGCGCAGCCCCGCGAGGAACACCAATACGTTCTTCACGACCAGCGGCTCGCCACCAGTGACGCGGAACTTGGTGAAGCCCAAGGCGTGCGCCGCGCCGGCGACGCGCCAGATCTCCTCGAAGCTCAGCAGCTCGTCGCGCGGTGAGAGCGCGACGCCCTCCTCCGGCATGCAGTAGACACAGCGGAGGTTACAACGGTCCGTGATCGAGATGCGCATGTAGTCGATGCGCCGGCCGAGGCGATCGACGTTACCGGTGACGAGCAGTGACCGGTCGAGGCTCTCGGGCGTCACCACCTCTGGAGCCAATCGCAGTCTCGGGTGACTCATGTGGAGATCAGACGCTCCATGGTTTGACAGCATTACTACTTGGGCGGCGGTAACCGATAGCCCTTGGCCTCGAGTCCCTTCATGTACTTTTCGCCCATGGCGCGGCCCCATGCCTGGCCGGCCTCGAGGCTCTCCTGATTCACGGCCGGCAGCTCCGTGAGCAGCTTCTTGCCGAGCGGCGTCTCGTAGAAGGCGATGAGCCCTTTGATCTCCTCGTGGGTGAAATGGCGGTCGTAGACCTCTTCTATCTTGCCGAGCAGCTCGTTGGGCGTGAGCTGCTTCTCGAGATCGTTCCATACGGCGTTCGGCGTCTTCGGAAAGGCCGCTTTGAACGATTCGCTCATTTGCTGCGTGATCTGGACCGGTAGCCGAGCGGTCGCGGTGAGGTCCATGAGGCGGCGGATATCGACCTGTTTGGCACCCGCGGCAGGCGGAGCGGCGGGCTCCGCGGCGGCCAAGGTCAGTAAAAGAAGGCAAACCATTCCGCCGACCATACGCGTGTAGGCTAGAATCGACCAGGAACCTTCTTGGGTGGCCGCAATCACCCTGCCCGAATGACCAAACCCCTCGTCGTTGCTGTACTTTTCTTCTCGGCCGTCGCTTGCTCGCGTCCCGCCAAGCTGCGGCCTGACGTCCTCGCCGCGAGCGCGAGGCTCAAGGAATCGCTGCCCGCGCCGGCTTGGAGCATGCCGCTCGAGGTGCCGACCGTCGATCTGTTCGAGCCCATCGGCGAGGACGCCTTGTTGGTCGGGGCGCTCACCTGGAACGACAAGTTCGCGAGCTTCCGGCGTGGGCCGCTGCAGCTCATCGAGATCGCGACCGGTAAGCGGCGCTGGAAGATCGACGCCGCGGCCATCCCCAACGGTCAATCGATCTTGGTCACGCAGGACCCGCTCATCGTCATCTCCACCATCACCGGGGACGCGACCATCATCACCGGCGTCGAGCGCGAGAGCGGCACCGTGGTGTGGAGCCGGCGCTTCGGCAGGCGTTCGGGCTACGTGCTCTCCCCCGTGCTCGCGCGCGCCTCGATCATCATCGTCGACGACACCGCCGTGCACGCCGTCGAGCTCGCGACGGGCGTGACGCGCTGGAGCTCGCCGATCCCGGGGAGCGGCACACCGCTCGGCTTCAGCGCTTGGCTGGGCGAGCCCGCCGTGTACGCAATGACGGACCGCGTTCACCGTCTGTCGATCGACGGAGGCCGCCTCGATTGGACGAGCGGCGAGAGCATCGATGGCCCGATCACGCAGGCCGTCCGCATCTCGGATCAGCTCATCACCGTCGGCTCGGCCGCCGTCACCAGCATCTCGTCCATCGATGGCCGCGTCAGCTGGCGCCATGCACGCGAAGGCTTGAAACCAGTCTCGGTGGGGATGGCCGGCGTGAATCTCATCGTCGCCTGGACGCACACCACGAGCGCCATCGCGGCCGAGCTCACGCTGCACGACACCACCGGCACGCTCATCTGGCACAGCGAGCCGTTGGCCGAGCTGCATGGCGGCCCGGTCATCGATGACGACGGCTTCATCCTGGTCACCACCGCGGCCCAGGTGCTGCGCATCGACGCGCGCTCGGGCGCCATCGTCGCCAAGGGCAAGCTCCCGCTCGAGCTCATCGGCAAGCGCGGCCTCCCGGACTTCCTGGCGTTCCGCGACCGCAACCTGCACCTGCGCCGCGAGCGTGGCGCCGCGATCATCGACCTCGCCACCATGAAGGTCGAGTGGACCATGCCCGTTTTCGCGAACCGCGCTCTCGAGTGGTCGGTGTCCGAGAAGCTGCACAACGCGTGGCTCACGGGGAACGGCGCCATCCCACCGACCACGGGCGCGGTGCTGCAAACCGCGCGGCGCGCGAGCTACGACGCGCTCTTCGAAACGACGCTCAACGCCGGCTCCAAGCTCACCGCGGCGGAGATCAACGCGGCCGGCGATGCGTTGCACTTGTATCTCGCGGCGCAGAGCCAAGCGTACCTCGACGACGGCCGCGCCAACGCCTTGTTCGCTGGAGCGAACATGCGCAACGCCGTCCGCGACTATTTCGCGACCAACGCCACCACCCTCGCGGCGCCGGTGACCTACCGCGATGAGCGTAACGGCGTGCTCGTCATCGACAGCGCCAAGAAGGCGGCGGGCGTCGTCTGGGCCGGGCCGCGCGCCGACGACGACGTCACGGCCGCGTACCTCGACCGCAAGAGCGGACTCCTCCTGGTGGCCTCGCAGGCGCTCGATCCCAAGCAGCACAAGGGTTACTGGCTGCGCATGAAGCCGCGCCACACCGTGTCGCTCGAGGCCTTTCCGCTCGAGCTCGCCGAGGTGAAGAACACGATGCTCGCCACGCGCGCATCGGCCGAGCTCACGGGCATCGAGACGGCCCAGGTCGAGATCCCGCGCTTCATCGTGAACCGCGAGGGCCAGAAGCTCGCCGAGCGCTACCCCGATCACGGCTGCCCCAAGGACTACGCCACCCAGGAGTTCGCCGCGGGCTCCCTCGCGCACTATGCCGCGCACGCCGAGGACGCCGACCTCCTGGTGAGCCTCGTCCGCAATAACGTAAGCTTCGACGCCGCGGGCAAGTCGGAGCTCACGCCGCTCGAGCTCGCCCAGCAGATCGGACGGGCGGACACCGTCGAGCTCATGAAGTCACCGCGCCCCACCAAGAACGACGCCCTCCGCACGGCAGCCGCGCAAGGTGAGCTCGGCGAGGTGATGCGCCTCTTGAACGACGACGCCGATCCGAACGCCGGCCTCATCATCCCGGGCTGCGACTTCGGCCCGCTGCACTTCGCCATCGTGAAGGGCAACACCAAGATGGTCGACGCCCTGCTCAAGGCTGGCGCGCAGGTGAACTTCCTCACGCCCGAGGGCACGGCGCTCGATCTCGCCGAGAGCTACAAGGCCCCCAAGGGCATCTTCAACATCCTGCGGGCGCGCGGCGCCAAGAGCAGCGGCAAGGCTCAGCCCAGCAAGTAGCTTTGACCGCTGCGGCGGACACGACCTTCGGCTTCGAGCTTGTCGAGGTGCGCCTGCACGTTGACCTCGGCGAGCGGCCAGACGTGCTTGGGTACGTCGGTGTAAACCAGCGGCACGACGTCGTGCGCGGTGCTCACGGTGCGCAGCGCCTCGAGGATGGCGTTCTCCCGGGCCAGGCGGTGCGCGATGTACTCGTCGATCTTCGCCAAGGCGCCGACCGGCGGGCCGTGCGACGGGAAGAGCAAGCGCGGGTTCAAGGCGCGCACCCGCGCGAGCGACGCCATGTAGTCGCGCATGTCGCCGTCTGGCGGCGCGACGATGATGGTGCCCAAGCTCGCGAGCAGATCGCCCGAGAGCAAGGTGCGCATACGGGTGTCGAAGAAGCACAAGTGACCGCGCGCGTGACCAGGCGTGAGCACCGCGGTCCACTCGGCGTAGTGATCACCAATGAGCGGCATGCGCGTGACGTCGCCGTCGGCGATGAGGCGATCGACCGCCACCGTGCCCCGCAGCTCTCTCGCGGTGAGCTCGTGCGCCGCGACCGGAATTTTGAAGTGCTCGCGCACCAGGTTCGCCGCGCCGACGTGATCGGGGTGGTGATGCGTGAGCCACACTTCGCGCAGCCGCACCCCGCTCGCCTGCATGCGGGTGAGGTAATGGATGAGCTCTTCGCGCGGCTTCTCGGCCGTGGGAGCTGGATCGACGATGACCACGTCGTGATGCCCGAGCACGTAGACGTTGGTGTGTGTCGCCGGCGCGATGGTCGGGCTCTCGAGCGGCAACACCTGGACGCCGGTGAGCATCTCGCCGCCCGCGGGCATGTGCACGCCGCGCGCTTCCATGGCGCGCGCGGCCACCGCCATGTCGTTGTGCGCCGTCTGAATGGTGCGCGTCGTCTCGAGCACGGGATACGAGATGTAGATGCGGCCCGCGTCGTGCATCGCTAAAGCGGACGACGGTGTGAGCCACATGCCCTCGTCGAGCTCGCCGGGCCAGATGACCGGATCCAGCGCGTCGGCTTCGAGGTGGAGATACTGCGCGTCGAAGCGCATCGGACCAAACGGCGGCGTCACCCAGCGGCCAAAGGCGTTGAACTGGCGCGCGTCGAGCAGCACGTCACCGCGGCCGACCATCTCGGGCCAGACGGCGATGTCATCGAGCAGCGCCTGGCGCGCGGCCTCCCGAGCCGCCGGATCGCTCGCGAGCTTCCCAGCGACGACGATGCCACACTCCTCGAGCAGCTCACGCGCCGCGCACGAGACGATGTGCGCCGGCAGAGCTTGCGACGCATTCGCAACTGACACCTGGCGGTCGACTTTGGAGACACCGCCACCCGGAAATGCGTGGAAGCCGCCAAGGAACGCGAGCTTCAGCGATCGCAGCGCCAGATAGATGGAGAGCTGGTTGCCCTGGCCGCGCGTGAGCACGATTGCACAGGCTTCTCGATTCACGTTGCGCTCCACTGGCTTCGCCTTCTGGACAACGTATACATTACGCGGGCTTCAGGAGAGACGCGATGGTTCCAGCAGTCGTCATGTCGTTGATGCTCGTCGCCGCGCTAGCGACCTTTGCCTACCTGATGGTGCCGCGCGTGAAGCTCTTGCTCGCCGCGCAGCCGGTCAACCGCTTCGACACCATCCCGACCCGCGTCATGTACGCCGTGAAGTTCGCCATCGGTCAGTGGCGCATGCCGCGCGATCCGATCGCGGGCTTCGCGCACATCTTCATCTTCAGCGGCTTCCTGGTGGTGCAGATCGCGACCATCCAGCACTTCGCTCAGGCCTACGTCCCCGGCTGGCAGATCTGGGGGCTGCGCGGTCAGGTCGGTCTCGTCTACCTGTTCATCAAGGACGTCTTCGAGACCCTGGTCGTCGTCGGTTGCGTCTACGGCTTCTGGCGGCGCTTGAAGCCCACGCCGTCGCGCGTTGGCCGCTCGTGGGAAGGCGTCTTCGTGCTCGGCATGATCACGACGCTCATGCTCACCGACTTCCTCACCTATGGTGGCGAGCTCGTCGCGGCCGGCACCAGCGGTCTGCCGTGGAACCCCGCGGGGCACTTCGCCGGCCAGCTCATCGCGCCGCTCGGCCCCGAGGCCGCGCACTACATCGCCATGGGCTCCTACTGGCTGCACTGCCTGACGGTGCTCGTCTTCTTGAACTTCTTGCCCATCGGCAAGCACTTCCACGTCATCACCGGCATCCCCGATGTCTTCTTTAGAAGACACTCGCAGACCGAGCAGGTGCCGAAGATCGATCTCGAGAACTCGGAGAAGTTCGGCATCAACACCACCGCCGACCTCGACTGGAAGATGGTGCTCGACACCTACTCTTGCACCGAGTGCGGCCGCTGCAACGTCTACTGTCCGACGGTGCTCACCGGTAAGCCGCTGTCGCACCGGCAGATGAACCTCGACCTCAAGCATGCCCTCATCGAGGACTATCCCGCCCGCTTTGACGGACCAAAGCCAGTCGGCGACGTCGAGAAGAAGGACTCGCTCCCCGCGGAGGCCGAGCCGCCCACTTTGGCGGACCTGATCGGTGGCCGTATCAGCCCCGAGACCATCTGGGCGTGCACCACCTGCGGCTCGTGCGAGCAGGAGTGCCCGGTGTTCATCGAGCAGGTGCCGCGCATCATCCAGATGCGTATGAAGAAGGTGCTCATGGATGGCGACATGCCCTCGGAGCTAGCGCGCGCCTTCAAGGGCCTCGAGAACAACTCGAATCCGTGGGGCATCGGCTTCGACAAGCGTGATGCGTGGGCCGAGGGGCTCGACATCCCGCGCATGGAGTCGGTGGACACCTCCAGTGGCTCAGAGCCGCCGCTGCTCTACTGGATCGGCTGCGCCGGCTCGTTCGACGACCGCAACAAGAAGATCACGCTCGCGATGGTGAAGATCCTGCGCGCCGCGGGGGTCGACTTCGCGATCCTCGGAAAAGAAGAGGGCTGCACCGGCGACCCGGCGCGCCGCACCGGCAACGAGTATCTCTTCCAGATGCTCGCGGCGAACAACGTCGAGGTGCTGAACCGCTACAAGGTGCAGAAGATCCTCACGCACTGTCCGCACTGCTATCACACGCTGAAATCCGAGTACCCGGACTTCGGCGGCAAGTTCGAGCTGATTCATCACACGCAGTTCATCGAAGGATTAGTGAACAGCGGGAAGCTCAAGCTCACCAAGGAGGTCAACAGCTCGGTCGCGTGGCACGATAGCTGTTACCTTGGCCGCTATTACGACATCTATGATGCGCCTCGTAACGTGGTGAAGGCGATCCCGGGCGCGAAGCTCGTGGAGCTGCCGCGCAACAAATCGCGCTCGGTCTGCTGCGGCGCGGGTGGTGGCCGCTTCTGGATGGAGGAGCACATCGGCGAGCGCATCAATGAGTATCGCGCCAAGGAAGCTCTGGCCGCTGAGACGGACACGGTCGGCAGTGCCTGCCCGTTCTGTCTCATCATGATGCGTGATGGGGTCGCGGCGCAGGGGAAGGAAGATGTGAAGACGCGCGATATCGCGGAGCTCGTGGCGGAGTCTATCGACGTGCCGGCGAGTATTCAGGCGCAAGAGGCGAGCGCGTAAATATCATCGCTATAGCGGACGATGATAGCCGTTCTTCTCACCGCTCTCCCGGCGGGGTCGACGTCGCACGACTAAAGAAACGGGCAAGCCGCGCCGTCTCGGTGACCGACGGATCGATGTAGAACTCGGACAACACCTCCTGAACACTACGGCCAGGCTCATCGAACGCCGGCGTGAAGTGCAGCTTGCTCTCGGCCTTCGAGAGCACGTTCGCGAACTCGCGCGAGACGCCGGCGATATGAAGCTTCGCGCCCTGGGAGGCCAGCTCGGACTCGAGCTCCTCGAAGGCGACCAGCGCCGTGAAGCGCATGGCGTGGGCGTGGGTGAGGTCGAGCACGACGTGCTTGGGCGACGCCGGCATCAGCTCGAAGATCTCGGCGAGGAACGCCTGGGCCGCCGCGAAGTGCAGCTCGCCGCTGACCTCGACGATGATGATGCTCGCCGCGTCGCCTTTGACGTAGGGGATCAGACGGTTGCCGTACGCTGGAACATACAAGCGCAAGCGCGGCGTCGCGCTGTCGGCGAGGTACTGCACCAGGCTGAAGGCGACGCCCAGGACGATGGCCCATTCGAGCTTGAAGAGCAGCGCCGATGTCAGGGTCACCGCGAGGACGAGGCGCGCCTTGCGTGAGGCCTTCCAGATACGCCGCACCTTCACGCGGTCGACCATCTTGTATGCCGTGGCGAACAACACGCCGGCGAGCGTTGCTTGCGGCACGAAGCCCAGGAGAGGCGCGGCGATGATCAGGGGTACCGTGGCGAGCGCCGTCACGACCGGCGCCATGCGTGTCGTGTTGGGTGTCTGTCTCAAGAGCGCCGAGCGCGTGAGGCTCGCCGAGGCGGGTTGCGCGCTCAAGAGACTGCCGATGATGTTCGCGAAGGCCTGACTACGGATCTCACGGCGCATGTCGACGCGTAGGCCGTCACTGCGGAGCACGGCCGTCAGCTCGAGCGTACCCAGGAGCGCGATGGCGGCCGCCGGCGTGAGGAACGCTTCGACGATGTCGGGGTCGAGGCTAGGGAGGGCGTGCGGCGGAATACCACGCGATAGCGGTGTGCGGTCGGAGACGATGGGCAGGCCGGTCAGCTCGGAGAGGTCGAACAGGTAGACGATGCAGCTCGAGCCCACCATGACGATGAGCGCCATCGGCAAGCGCGGATACCGATTCTGCAGCGGGATGAGCATGGCGACGGTCACGAGCGTGACCGCTATCGCGGGCCATTGCGGATAGTTCCCCGCCTGGAAGGCGCGTGTGAGCGACGCCGCCTCCGACGCGAGACCGGTCCCGACGACGTGGGACAGCCCCATCGCTTCGTCGAGCTGCATGACGACGATGAGGACCGCGACGCCGCACATGAAACCGACGAGGACCGACTCGGGGAGGAAGCGCACGAGCGTCGACGCGCCGATGCCCGAGAGCGCGAGCCGCAACAACCCCGTGAGCAAGGTGAGCGTGCCGAGCGCCGCGAGGCCACGCGCGTCGACGACGCCGTTCGCGGTGAGGTGCGGGAGCAAGGCGGTGAGGACGAGGAGCGCCGTCGTGTTGGTCGGGCCGGTGACGGTGCCGGCGCTGCGGCTGATGAGCGCGGCGACGAGACCAGGTACCGCCGCCGAGACCAGACCGTACACGGGCGGCAGACCGGCCATCATCGCGTACGCGAGACATTGCGGCGCGCCGACCGCGGCTACGGTCAACCCCGCCACCAAGTCTGTCTTCGAAAGCTTCATCGGACCGCTAACCGATCATACCAGGGCGTGGACCCGAGAGGGCGCCGGTGTTAGTTCCGCCCTCATGAAAGTCCTGGCCATCCTGCCCTTCTTCATCCTCGTTGCCTGCAATGATCACCAAAAGCCGCCGGAGGACGTGCCTCTCGGTAGCCGGCCATCGGCTCCCACGACTCCACCGACGACGCCTACGACGACCACGGCGCCAGCGGCTGCTCCAAGTGCAACAATCGTCACGGGGACCATCAAGGTCGCCGACGCTCTCAAAGATAAGGTCCCGGCGAGCGCGACGCTCTTCATTGTCGGCCGCCCCGAAGGAATGGGTGGCCCGCCAGCCGTCGTGAAGCGCGTCACCGGCGTCACCTTCCCCTACACCTTCACGCTCGCCGAAGACGACGCGATGATGAAGGGCGCCCCCGTCCCGGAAAAGCTCACCATCTCCGCCCGCTACGACCAAGACGGTGATGCCATTTCACGCACCGCTGGTGACCTGATGGGCGCATCGAAGGCCGCCGTCTCCAAGGGCGCAAGCGAGGTCGAGCTCGTGCTCGACGAGGTCGTCGCTCAGCCGCAGTAAGGTGGCACCCACGGGCGTGGCGACGTACGCTATGGCGTATGTGCGCGAGCAGTCGCGCCGGGCCGAGTCGTCATTGACTGAAATGCAGTCATTGCTTAACGTGAGCTCATGGCAACGATGACGATTCGCAACATCGACGACACGCTGAAGGCGCGCTTGAGGGTCCGTGCGGCGATCCACGGCAAGTCGATGGAGGACGAGGCGCGGGACATTCTCCGTGCCGCACTGTCGACTGAAGCCGCTCCCGCCACGAATCTGGCTCAAGCCATCCGTAAGCGCATCGCACCGTTGAAAAGCGTCGCCTTGCCACGCGTGACCCGCGAGCCAGTCCGTGAGCCGCCGGACCTCGCCACGTGATCGTCCTCGACACGAACGTCATCTCCGAGATGCTTCGCGCGCAGCCCAACCCACGCGTCACCAAGTGGCTCGCGGCGCAGCCAATGGCGTCGTTGTTCACGGCATCCCTCGTGCAAGCCGAGATCCTCTATGGGATCGCGATTCTGCCAAGAGGACGGCGCCAGGTACGCTTGGCTTCGGTGGTCGTGCCGATCTTCGAGGACGATCTGCGAGGGCGCGTCCTGCCCTTCGATGCCGCCGCCGCGAGCCACTTCGCCGAAATCGCCGCGGCTCGCCGCCGAAAAGGACGTCCCATCAGCCAAATCGACGCGCAGATCGCGGCCATCACGCGGTCGCGTGGAGGAAAACTGGCGACGCGCAATATTCCTGACTTCGCCGACTGCGGGGTTGAGCTCATCGACCCTTGGAAGTAGCTCTCGAGTGCTCTGCTGCTCCCCCCGGTAAGGCGGCGCAAGCAGCGACTCGGCGAGCGACCTGTTCACCCTCTAGGCACGTAGCTCAGCGACCAAGCACTCGAGGAAGGCCTCTGCTCAGCAAGCGCCCGCGCGGCTCACGCCCCGCCACGCATCCGCTCGCGCACCGCCTCGAGCTCGACCAAGAAGTGCCCCTGCTCGCTTGGGCTCTCGGCGAACGCGTGGTTCGCGGAGTCGAGCGTCGTCAGCTTGGCGCGAGGTCCGAGCCGCTCACACCACGCCACCGTCGCGGCGTGGTCAGCGAGCATGTCGCGCGCCGTGTGAATCATGTGGATGGGCGGCGCCTCCGAGGAGCTCGGATGCGCGTCGAGCAATGACGCCAGGCGGGCTCGATCGTCATCGGGCGCCCAGAGGGCCTGCGCCCGCGCGCTCGCCTGCTCGATGATGGCGTGCGCCAGCAGCTTGTTGGCCGCGACCGGATCTTGCGTGACGCGCCCCACCCGCAAGCGCGGCACCGGGAGCGAGCCGAGCCCAGGAACCCATGACGACACCCACGCGACCGGCGTCAGCGACGGATGCAAGCCGAAGTACGGCGCCTGCAACACGGCGCCGACCCGGGCAGGCATCGCGGGTCCATCTCCACGCGGCGAGCGCCCCATCTCGTTCAAGCAGATCGCGGTCACGGTCCCCATGCCGCCCATGCTCGTGCCCGCGATGATCGTCAGCACATCCGACCGCGTCTTCGCCAAGCGCGCCGATGCGTCCGCCGTAACGGACGTTACGTCACGCGCGACGCCAAGGCCTCGATCGACCGCGCCACGCCGACCCTCCGACAACCCCAGCCACTGTTGATCGAAGATCACCACCTCGTAGCCCGCGCGCGCCGCGAGCACCGCCTGCTCGGCGAAGTGCCGGCCGGTCTGCCCGTACCCCGGGGCAACGACGACGAGCGCGCCGTTCCAAGGCGCGAGCGGCCGAAAGCGCTGCACGAACAAGTCGCGCGGCGCGATGTCGACGCCGTCGAGTCCCCCACGCGCCTCCACCACCGACTCGCTGACGTCACTTGGATGCAGGCCATACCGCTCGAGCAGGATGGCCTTGCCCAGCAAAAAGGTCACCCAATCGGCGGGCGTGACGTGCTTGGGACGCTCGAGCTCGCAGACCCGGGCCCCCCAGCGCGCCTCGGCGTCGGCGAGAAACGTACGCAGCCGTGCCTCGTTGGCACGCACCGTCGACGTGCTGTGCATGCTCGGCCAAACCGTCGCGCCAAGCCCACCCCATGGGCCGCGCTGCATGACCACGTTCGCCGGCGCACCTTCGTTGCCGACGACGCCGTCTCGGTTGCCACTCCGCACGTCATCGACGCGCATGAGCAACGTCGCGACACGTGCGCTTCCGCCAAACGAAGTCGATGCTTGTTCAGTCATGCTTGGGCGCAGTATCGGCAGCGCCAGCCGTTCAGTGCCGCAAGGCAAGAGTGACGCAACGGCGCGGCGGTACAGCCGATACGCAAACCGTCCGTCCACTCGGAGCGTCACGCGTGGCTTTTGGTGTCACCCCCTCTGAATCATTCAAGCTGACGTCGAGCGTGCGCTCGCGAGCGGGGCTGTTCGGCACCAAGCCCACGACACACGAGCTGCAGGTCTATCGCTACGGGCCGATGGATCCGGCCAAAGAGACCTTCATCGTCGTCATGGGGCGCGGTCAGTCGGCGGGCTATGCCGAGCTTTGGGTGCGTGAGAACACCGCCCGCTACAACATCTTCGTCTATGATCAGCCATATCAAGGGCTGTCGACGCCGATCATGCGCTCGCCCGAGGAGGGCCGCCGTCTCGGCCACATCGAAGACTTCGGCGACTATCCGCAGCACCTCGACAACGTCGTCGAGCTCGTCACCCAGCGCATGCGCGAGGCGGGCATCGACAAGAAGCCACACGTCTTCGGCCACTCATTGGGGGCTTGGACCGTCAAACGCTACAACCAGCTCGAGCGCTACCGCGACAAGGTCGCGACCGTTCACACCAGCGCGCTCATGGCCCGCGTCGAAGTGCGCCCGCAGATCGTCCGCCGCGTCCTCGGTGAAGATCGCCAGCTCTGGACCGGCGCGGCGATCGCCATCAATGCCATCGATGGGCTCATCCGTGGCTTCGACGCGCCGTCGCGCGACCCCGACCGCAGCTTCACTGTCCGCTCGACCAAACCCTGGGCACAGACGACCGCCGCGGCGCACACCGCCGAGGTCTACGCCGAAGAGAGAGCCGACTATCGCAAGCAAACCAACGAGACGACGATCGGCTGGGCGAATCAGGCGATGCTCGCGGCGCTGGGACTGCACCTGCCGTGGCGCCGCTCGTTCGCGCCCGAGCTGCACATCATCCCCACCCACGACATCATCGCTGACCCGGCCTTCATGAAGCTCGCGGCGCGCTCCGCCCAGCACGGCGCCTATGTCGCGATGGAGAACATGCTGCACGACGGCCTGATGTGGCCGGTCGACAAAGTGCGCGACTACAGCGCCCTGCAGAACGCCTTCGTCGAGGCGCCGGAGACCATGCTCGGAGAGCAACGCATCGGCGAGCCGCCGCGCCGTGACCCGGCCGACCGCGCCTCGATCATCGAGCGCCTCGCCACCTTCATCCCGGGGGCCGACCGCGCCGGACGCAAGCGCTACGCCGAGGCGGCCGCTCTGCAAGCCGAGAGCAAGCGCCGCTACGAAGCCGGCGAGCAGCCCTGACGAATAATTTGCGCCGGCGGGCGTTCAATTAGTGGAAGCCCTGCCCCTCTCGAAGCAAAGTCATCGTCTCACCTGGAAGGTATCCGAGATGATGATGTGTCGTTCGTGGTCGTGCCTGGTGTTCCTGGCTCTCCTGTCCGCGTGCGGTGACGACCTTGACGACAACCATCCGGATCCCTACCCCACCGATTCGGACCGAACCGACACCGATACCCCCACAGACACCGACGGCCCGACCGACACTGATACCCCCGCGGACACCGACAACCCGACCGACTCGGACGGCACCTCGAACTGGGACGCCCTCGACGGTCCCTTCTCGCTCGCGGAGGGCTCCGCGGCTGGCGTCGTCGCCGTACAGCTCGCGGCGAGCGACGGGCTGACGATCACCGCCATCAACAGCGGCAACACGGGTGGCGCGTTCAGCGTGGGCGCGGGCGGCCAGTCGCTCGTCGTCGCGACCCCAGCGGCGCTCGACTTCGAAACCACGGCGTCGTTCACGCTCGACATCGCCGTGAACGGCCTAGGCGGCGAGACGCGCAACGTCGGTGTGACCATCGCTATGACGGACGCAAACGACGCGCCGCTCATCAGCGGCGGTCCCTTCGTGGACATTCCACGCGTCGACGGCGCGGCCGTCGGCACCATGAGCGTGACCGATCAAGACGCGGGGCAGACGCACACGTTCCTCATCACCGCGGGTGACGACGCCGGCGTCTTCGCGCTGAACCCGGCCACCGGCGCGCTCACCGTCGCCAGCGCGGCGGCGGCGCTCGAAACGTACACCCTGACCATCGAGGTCACCGACAGCGGGACACCGCCCCTCGCGGCCGACGTTCAGGTCGTGGTCACCTTCGCGACGCCGAACGCCGCCCCCACGGTGACCAGCGCTACATTCACCTTGCTGACACCCCTCGTGGACGGCGCGGCCGTCGGCTCCCTCAGCGTGACCGACCCACAGGTCACGCAAACGCACACGTTCGCGATCGCGGCTGGTAACGATGCGGGCATCTTTGCCGTCGACGCGGCGACCGGCGTCATCACCGTCGCCGACAGCGCGGCCGCGACCGCGGGCACCGTCACACTGACCATCGAGGCCACCGACGACGGCAACCCGCCGCTCTCGGGTAGCGGTTCCGCCGTCATCAACATCGTCGAAGCAGTCCCGACCGCGCAGAATGATGGCATCAGCGCGCTCACCGGGGCACAGGCCACGTACAACCTGCTGGCGAACGACACCGTCGGTGTTCCAGGGGGCGTCGTCACCAGCGTGGGTGGTGGTTCGCTCTCGGCGACAGCGCCCGCCAATGGCGCGCCGATCGCTTTCGCGGGCGGCACGCTCACCGTCGCCGCGAACGGTGACGTCACGATCGACGCCGCTCAGCCGGGCACCTTCACGTTCGACTACACCGTGAGCAACGGTTTCTCGTCCAGCGCCACGGTCACCGTCACGGTGTGCGCGAACCTCGCCGTGGGTACGACGCTCGCCGGCCGTCTCGATCAGCTCTCGTCGCTGTGCATCCAAACCGCCACCGGCGATGCCAGCGAGTACGTGTTCATGCCGATGAATGTATCCGCTACGGCGGACTATCCGCTCGCTGTCACCGGCAGCGGCATCGTGGCGATCAGTGGCGCTCCCGCGCCGGGCCTTGGAGGCAGCCCCAGCGCCGATACCCATACATCCGACCGTGAAGCGCATCATCAAGAGGTCGCCGCGCGCCTCGGCACGGTGGGCTCGGGCACGCCTGTGAGCCCGCCCTCCAGTATTCCGGCGGGCGTCCCCAACGTCGGTGACATCTGGTCGCTGAACGGTAACACCGTGAGCTCGTGCAGCACCGGTAGCGCGCGCGCCGGCACCGTGAAGTTCGTGGGCACGAACGTCATCCTCGTCGCGGACAATGACAACCCAGCTGGCGGCCTCACGGACGCGCAGTACAACGAGTACGCCACGACCGTCGACACCGTGCTCTACCCGGCCGTCACCGCGCTCTACGGCGCACCAACCGATCACGACGGCAACGGGCGTGTCGTTCTCTTCTTCACGCGGGCGATGAACGAGCTGTCACCGCCCGCATCCTCGTCAGTCGTGCTGTCGCGCCACATGACGCGCGACCTCGCCAATCAGACCGAGTGCCCCACCAGCAACAACGGCGAGATCCTCTACCAGCTGGCCGCCGACCCCACCGGCGCAGTGAACGGCAACGTGCGCACTGTCTCGTTCGTGACCGGTTCGTTCGGACCGACCGTCCACGAGCTCGGTCACCTGGTCATCGACGCGCGCCGCGTGGCGAGCGGAGCGCCGTTCGAGGAAGCGTGGCTCGACGAGGCGCTCGCTGCCGGCGCGGTGGACCGTAGCTTCTTCGCGACGTCGTTCGGCCTTACGCCGCTCCAGAACATCGTCCTGGCCGATCTCACCACGGGCCCGAACGCCTCGCGGCGCGTAGCTGCCTTCAACACTTACGAGAACATCCTCTACACTCAGATCCGCACCTGGATGCAGGGCCCGCCACGCACCGGCATCGTCGACTCGGCCGCGAGCTCCTTGGCGCAGCGTGGCATCGGCTGGATGTTCTTGCGCTACGTCGCCGACCGGCACGCCGTGACGCTCACCGACGAGGCGAGCTTCTTCGCCGAGGTCGCGAGCTCGACGCTCACCGGCCGCGAGAATCTCGAAGACATCGTGGGTGACGATCTGAGTCTTTACCTGCGTGACTTCATGGCCTCGGTGTATCTCGATGATGCACCGGGCGTGGCGCCGGCGAACGCTCTTCCCGAGTACATCACGCGGAGCTGGAGCTACCGGTCGATCTTCGGGGGCCTGGGTGGTTTCCCGCTGGCGCTTCAGACGTTGTCGCCGGACGTACCGACCAACTATGCGCTGTCACGCGGCGGGTCCGCGTCGTACCTACGGTTCTCGGTGAGCGCGTCGACCACGGCGACGCTGACCCAGAGCATCCCGGCTGGTACACACGAGGCGTGGTACGTGCTCGTGCGCAATCTCTAGCCGGCGAAGCGCGACAGTTGCGGGCGGGGCTTTCACCGATCATAATCCTCGGTGAATGACACGCTCTCTCCTCGGCATCGGGCTCGCGCTGTACGTCGCGCTGACGACTGGCGAAGCGCCTGTGCTCACGGCGGGCAGCTGCATCGAAGACTGCGCCGACGACGACGCGGACGGCCGCTGCGCGCCGACCTGCAATGACTGCTCGTGCTGCTCGCATGTCCGCTCGATCACCGTGCCGCAGACCGCGAAAGCGTACGTGTCGCTCGTCACCTCTTCCGCGCCCGAGCGCGTGCAAGCGACCCCACCGTCGCCCGAGCCGCGCGAGATCCTTCACGTCCCCATAGCCTAAAGACGTCGCAGCGTCGTCGTTGGTTGCGTCCTCTTCAGGTGAGGTGTGTCGTGAGATCCACTCTCGTGACGGCGGCCCTCGGGCTCGTCGTCGTCGTGTCCCCGCGCATGGGCGTGGCGGGCACGTGTATCGGTCCGATCAACCGGGCCAACGTCGCGGCGTGCGCGCTTGCCGCGAGCCCCGAGCTCGTCGAGCAGCTCGCGGAGCAACGCGCGGCGGTTGGCCGGCGTGAGGCAGCGCGGCCGTTCTTGCCCGCGAACCCGACGCTCAGCGCCGGCGTGGCTCGACGCCGCGCCGATGCCATGCGTGACACCAACTGGAGCCTGAGCCTCGGGCAGCAAGTCGAGGTCGGCGGCCAGCGCGGCTTGCGTGTCGAGGTGGCGGATCACGAGCTGCGCGCGAGCGATCAGCGGCTGATGGCGACGCGCATCCGCATCGCGGCCGAGGCGTGGAACGGCTACTTCGCGGTGCTCGCGACCGGTGAGCGGCTGGCGTTGGCGCGGCGCCTCGAGAGCGCGACCAGCGATGTCGCGACGACCGTGCGCGCCATGGCGGCGAACGGCGTGGCCTCGGAGGTCGACTCCGACATCGCGGACGCGGCGGCGCTCCGCGTCACCCAAGATCGCTTGGCGCTGGAGGGCGCGCTCACCTCCGATCGGGCTCAGCTCGCGGTGCTCACCGGTGAGCCCGCGGCCGTGGTGGAAGGCGAGCTCGAGCCCCTGCCAGCCGTGGACGTGCCCGCTATCGCGCCGACGCGTCCTGAAGTGCTCGCGTTGCATGAGGAGCAAGCGGCGCTGCTCGCAAAAGCCGGGCTGCTCGCGCGTGAGCGGCTACCGAGCCCGACGTTCTCGGTGATGGCCCAGGACGACGGCTTCAACGAGCGCGTGCTAGGCATTGGCGTGAGCCTCCCCATTCCGCTGCCGCAGCCGATCGGCCGCACCAACGCGGGCGAGATCGCGGAGGCAGCCGCGCGCGCCGAGGCCCTCTCGGCTTCGCGTGACGTCACCCAACGCCGCATGAGCGCGGAGCTCTCATCCGCCGCGGCGGACTACGATGCGGCGAGCAAGGCGCGCGCCTTGTACACCCCCGAGCGCGTGCAGCGCGTGCTGACACGCCTCACGAGCATCACGGAGCAAGTGAAGGCCGGACGTATCGCCGTCCGTGACGCGCTCATCGCCCAGCAAGCCCTGGTCGACCAGCTCAAGTCCGCGATCGATGCCCGTGAGTGGTTGTGCCTCGCGTCCGTGCGCTTGTCGCGCGCGGCCGGCGTTTCTCTCGAAGGAGGTGCGCAGTGAAGCGCATCGCGTTCATGCTCTGCGCGCTGATCGCTTGCGACACGGCCACGCAGACGGAAGACAAGCCCGTCAGCGGACCGGTCGATAACCATCACGACGAGGAAGGCCACGACGCGCTGCCGAGCCAGCTGCGCTTGACCCCCGAGGTGGTCCGGGAGTCGGGCATCGCGGTGCAGCCCGCCAAACGCGCGGTGCTCACCGCCGTCGTGAGCTTGTCCGGCGAGATCGTCGCCGAGCCCGACCGGATGGCGCGGGTCTCCGCGGTGACCGCGGGACGCCTCGAGCAAGTGAGCTTCAACGAGGGCCAAGCCGTGAAGAAGGGCGACGTGCTCGCGGTGCTGCGCGTCCCCGATGTCGGCCGTCTGCGCGGCAGCCTCGCCGCCGCGGCAGCCAGAGCCAAGGCGTCGCGCGCCAACGCGGAGCGCTTACAATCGTTACGTGATAGCGGACTCGGCGCCGAGCAAGCGGTGGTCGACGCCGAGGCCGAAGCGCGCTCGCAAGAGGCCGAGGCGCGCGCCGTGGGCGAGCAGCTCGCCGCGATTGGTGTGAACGCCGACGCCGGTGGCGGCTACCTCGTCCCGCTGCGCTCACCCATCACCGGTGTCGTGGTGGCGCGAGACGCCGTCGTGGGTCAGCCCGTCACCGCCGATCAGGTCATCGCCTCCGTCGTCGACTTCTCCGAAGTGTGGTTCTTGGGGCGTGTCTTCGAGAAGGACCTCGCGCGCTTGCGGGTCGGCGCCAAGTGCGAGGTGCAGCTCAACGCCTATCCGGGCGACAGCTTCGCGGGCTTCGTCGAGTACGTGGGCCAGCGCACCGACCCCGTGGCGCGCACCCTCACCGCCCGCATCAAGCTGCGCAACGACGGCGACCGCCTGCGCATCGGCTTGTTCGGCACCGCGCACGTCGAGCTCGCCGAGAGCAGCCAGGCGGCCGCGCAGATCATCGTGCCGCGCTCCGCCGTCACCGACGTCGGCGGCAAGCACGTAGTGTTCGTGCAGGCGGCGGACGGCGACTTCGTGGTCCACGAGGTGAGGCTCGGAAACGCGGCGCTCGCGCAAGTCGAAGTGCTCTCCGGCCTCTCCGAAGGTGAGAACGTGGTCATCGGCGGAGTCTTCACCTTGAAGAGCCTGCTGCTGAAATCGACGCTCGCCGAGGACGATCACTGATGCTCGCAGCGCTCTCAGCGGTCGTGCGCTGGTCGCTCGGTCACCGCGCCATCGTGCTCGCCGCGACGCTGCTCTTCGTGGTGCTCGGGGTGCGCTCGGCGATGCAGCTGCCGATCGACGCGGTACCCGACGTCACCAACATCCAGGTGCAGGTGATCACGGCGGCGCCGGCGCTGTCGGCGGTCGAGGTCGAGCAGTACGTGACCGTGCCCGTCGAGCGCTCGATGGCGGGCATCCCCAAGACGACCGAGATCCGCTCGATCTCGAAGTACGGCGTCTCCGTGGTGACTGTCGTTTTCGCGGACGGCACCGATATCTACTGGGCGCGCCAACTGGTGAACGAGCGCATGAGCGAAGCGCGTGACGCCGTGGTCAGTCAGTACGGCGTGCCCGAGATGGGGCCGATCAGCAGCGGTCTGGGCGAGATCTATCAGTTCGTGCTGCGCAACGACGCGCTCACCTTGATGCAGCTCGAGGAGCTCCTCGATTGGTACATCGCGCCGCAGCTGCGCATGGTGCCCGGCATCGTCGAGGTGAACAGCTTCGGTGGCGAGGATCGGCAGTATCAAGTGGTGCTCGACCCGGGGCGCCTGCAGGCAACCGGCTTGTCGATCGCCCAGGTGATCGACGCCTTGGGCCGCGCCAACGCCAACGCGGGTGGCGGGTACATCGAGCACGAGCGCGAGCACTTCGTGATCGGCACCGATGGTCTCGTCACCAGCCTCGATGATCTGCGCAACGTCGTCATCGACGCGACGCCGCAAGGCGTGCCCATCACCATCGCGACGGTGGGCGACGTCCGTTTTGGCGGCCGCTTGCGCCGTGGGGCCGCCACCATGGACGGCAGCGGCGAGGTGGTCGTCGGCGTGGCGCTGATGCTCATGGGCGAGAACTCGCGCACCGTCACCGAAGCCGTGAAGGCGAAGCTCGAGGCCATCGCGCCCAGCTTGCCCGAGGGCACGCGTATCGAGCCCTTTTATGATCGCGCCGAGCTGGTGAGCCGCACCATCGGCACCGTGGGCCGTAATTTGTTGGAGGGCGCTTTGCTGGTCATCGGCGTCCTCCTGCTGCTGCTCGGGGACCTGCGCGCCGGCATCGTCGTGGCGGTCACCATTCCCCTGTCGCTGTTGTTCGCGGTGGTGGTGATGAACGCCTTCGGGCTGTCGGGCAACCTGATGAGCTTGGGCGCCATCGACTTCGGGCTGCTCGTCGACGGCGCGGTCATCATCGTCGAGAACGCCGCGCGACGGCTCGCCGAGCGGCAGCGCGCATCGTCGACGCCGTTACGTGACGATGAGCGCGTGCGCGTCGTCGAGGAGGCGACCCTCGAGGTGCGCGCCGCGAGCGTGTTCGGCGAGGCCATCATCGCCATCGTGTACTTGCCGGTGCTGGCGCTCACCGGGCTCGAGGGCAAGCTCTTCAAGCCGATGGCGACCACGGTGCTGCTCGCGCTCGCGGGCGCGTTCGTGTTGTCGCTCACGCTAGTGCCCGTGCTCACCGCGTGGCTCGTACGGCCCGGCGCCGAGCATCGCGAGACCTGGCTGTTGCGGCGGGCGCACGCGCTCTACCTTCCCGCATTGGGAGCGGCCATGAAGCACCGCGTGGCCACCATGACGGCGGCGGTCGTGGCGCTCGCGGTCGCGCTCTTGCTGTTCACGCGCCTCGGCGCCGAGTTCATCCCGCAGCTCGACGAGGGCGACCTGCTCATCGAGGCGCGGCGCATCACGGGGGCCGCGCTGTCGGAGTCCGTTCGAACGGACTTGGTGCTCGAGCGGGAGATCGGCAAGATCCCCGAGGTCAAGCAGGTGGTCTCCCGCATCGGCTCGCCCGAGGTGGCGACCGACCCGATGAGCATCGAAGCCTCCGACGTCTACGTGACCCTGAAGCCGCGCGACGAATGGCGTTCCGGGTTCACGAAAGCGGACATCGCGGCCGAGCTCGAGAAGGTGCTGGAGGCTTCCCCCGAGGTAGGTGGCGCGATCTCGCAGCCCATTCAGATGCGGACCAACGAGCTGGTGGCGGGCATCCGTTCGGATATCGGCGTCCTCGTTTACGGCGCGGACCTCGAAGAGCTCGCGCGTTTGGCGCGGCAGATCGCGGCGGTCATGAAGGAGGTGCGAGGCGCCGAAGACGTTCGCGTCGAACAAACGCAAGGCCTGCGCTACTTGCGCATCCGCCCGGACCGCAACCGGCTGGCGCGTTACGGTCTGACGGTTCAGGACATCAATCAGCTCACGGAGACGCTGGCGGTCGGTCACCGCGTCGGCGACGTGCTCGAAGGTGAGCGGCGGTTCGCCATCGTGGTGCGCGCCGACCACGGCTACGCGGGTGACCTCGAGCCGCTGCGCGCCCTGCCCTTGCGCGCCGTGACCGGACAGGTCGTGCCATTGGGAGATGTCGCCGAGCTTGAGCTCGTGACCGGCCCCGCGCAGGTGTCACGCGAGGGGTTGTCGCGACGTATTACGATCGAAGCGAACGTGCGTGGGCGGGATTTGCTGTCGGTGGTGAACGAGGCGCGGGCCGCGGTCGATGCGCAAGTGAAGCTCCCCACTGGCTATCGCATCGCCTGGGGCGGACAGTTCGAGCACTATCTGGAGGCGAGGTCGCGCTTGCTGGTCGTGGTGCCGCTGGCGCTCGCGCTGATCATCGGGCTCCTTTACTTGAGCTTCGGCTCGCTGCGGGCGGGCTTGCTCATCTTCTCGAACGTGCCGTTCGCGGTCGTCGGTGGTGTCGTGGCCCTGTGGCTGCGCGGGATCCCGTTCTCGATCTCGGCGGGCGTGGGCTTCATCGCGTTGTTCGGTGTCGCGGTGCTGAACGGCTTGGTGCTGGTGGCGTTCGCGCGTCAGCTCGAAGAAGAGGGTGTGCCGCACGTGGCGGCGATCCGTCAGGCGGCGGAGCTGCGCTTACGGCCGGTGCTCACCACGGCGCTGGTCGCGTCGCTCGGCTTCATCCCGATGGCGCTGTCGACCGCGCCGGGAGCCGAGGTGCAGCGGCCGCTCGCCACGGTGGTCATTGGCGGCCTGGTATCGGCGACGTTGCTGACATTGCTGGTGCTGCCCGTGCTCTACGCGCGCTTTGGTCTTTCGAAAAACGCGTCCCAATTTGCGACATCGTCGGATGGTGAAGCGCGCTCTCCCTCGTAGAAGTGCTGGCCCGGGACTTGCTCTGGTGATGGGGCATGTTCGCGCGCTGCACGACCGCAACGATCATAGGTGTCGAGGCTCTGCCCGTTATCGCGGAGGTGTACCTGGGGAGCGGCATTCCCGGGATCCATATCGTCGGTCAGGCCAAGGGCGCGGTGCGCGAGTCCTTGCCGCGCATCAACTCGGCGCTCCTCGGGTCGAAGATCACGCTCGCCAAGCAGCGCACGGTGGTGAATCTGTTGCCACCCGAGCTGCCAAAGAGCGCCAGCGCCTTGGATCTCGCAGTCGTCCTTGGGTTGCTGATGGTGCACGGTGAGCTGAGAGAAAATTGCCTCGAGGGGCGCATGTTCTACGGCGAGCTCTCGTTGAGCGGACGGCTGGAGGCGGTACGAGGCGCCATCATGGTCGCGGACCTGGCGCGACGGCGGGGTGATCGCGAGCTCATCCTTCCGCTCGCCAACGCCGACGAGGCGAGCCACATCGCGGGTATCGACGTCATCGGCGCGCGCACCTTGAACGACGTCATCGCGCACCTACGTGGCGAACGGAGTCTTCCAGTGCACGTGAGATCCGCGAAGACGCACACGCGCGCGCGTGGGCCGTGTCTCTCCGAGGTCTATGGCCAGCAGCGCGCCAAGCGGGCGCTCGAGATCGCTGCCGCTGGTGGCCACAACATGCTGATGATCGGGCCACCTGGGAGCGGCAAGACGATGCTCGCGCGGCGTCTCCCCGGCATCATGCCACCGCTCGGGGCGGCTGAGCGTATCGAGGCGATGCGCTTGCGCTCGGCCGTCGGCGACTTCGAGCACGACGACGCCAACGGCGACGCGCGGCCATTTCGCGCCCCCCATCACACGGCAAGCGATGTCGCGCTCTGCGGCGGCAGCTCACCACCACGGCCCGGCGAGGTCTCTCTCGCTCATTGCGGCGTGTTGTTTCTCGACGAGCTGCCCGAGTTCTCGCGGCGTGCGCTAGAAGCACTTCGCGAGCCGCTCGAAGATGGCGTCATCCACGTGGCACGTGCCGCTATGGCGGTCGTTTATCCCGCGCGCAGCTTGATCGTCGCCGCGATGAACCCATGCCCATGCGGCTACTATGGCGAACGCGCGGAAGCTGGCGCCGCGAAACCGTGTCTATGCGGGTTCGATGCCGTGCAGCGCTACCGCCAGCGCATCTCGGGCCCGCTGCTCGACCGTATCGACCTGCACGTCACCGTCGATGCGGTGCCTTACCGTGAGCTCGTTCGGCGCGGCGCTGGGGCCGAGACGAGCGAGCGCGTGCGGCAGCGCGTCATCGAAGCACGCGCGCTCCAGGAGTGTCGCTTCGATGGCGACCGCTGCAACGCTCAGATGACGCAGCGTGAGCTCGAGCAATCCGTGCCGCTATCGAACGAGATGCTGACGCTCATCGAGCGAGCCATCGAGCGGCACGGCATGTCGACGCGGGCGATTAGCCGCGTGCTGAAGGTCGCCAGGACCATCGCTGACCTCGCCGCGGTCCACGACGTGAGTGTCGGACACTTGCAGGAGGCGCTGAGCTTTCGTGTCTTGGAGAGAGAGCCGCTAGCCAATGGGCTAGCGGCTTGAGCTCGTCGATTAGTTATGCAACCGCGCGCACGGCCTTGGCCTGGAGGCCCTTGTCGCCGCGCACGACCTCGAACTCCACGCGCTGGCCTTCGGCGAGCGACTTGAAGCCGTCAGCCATGATCGCGGTGAAGTGCACGAAGACATCTTCGCCGCCATCAGCGGGAGTAATGAAGCCGAAACCTTTGCTGTCGTTGAACCACTTGACCGTGCCGTTCGCCTTCTCCAGCTCACTTGCCATACTGCACCTCTAGTTCCTGTGACTGTCGGTCGACCAACCGACTTGAGCGCTCTAGGCAGGAGCACCCTCACGAGGGACTTGAGAACCGCGTCCACGGGTGGGGATACTCCCGACCGCTAACCTACAGGCCGTTGTTTAGCCCGAAGCAATCAACAACCGCAACGGAAATCCCCTCATAAACCCTGACAATGTCGTTTTTGTAAGGATTTAACCCACAATTTCGTGTATTTAGACAGGTTTTTACGGCTATTGACGTTTACAGGATGGCTATTTTGGCCGAGAAAAACCGGCTCCGCGTGAACACATAGATCTTTCATTCATACTTCACACGCTTGACCGCTATTGCGGCCACCGATTTGTCGGTGCGCAAAGACGGACTTGGACTGAGCCAACAGCGCCACGCACAATGAACTTGTGAGTACTCGATTCGCGGTTCGCACGTCACTCACGCGCATGACACCCCGCCGACGCACTGCATCCCCGCAACTGCGTCGCGTCAGCAATCCCCCCATGCAAATTGCAACACCCAACCACGACGCGAATGTCACGCGCGCGTAACGCGCTACGCAGCTCGCATTGGGCCCCAAAGAGCTGAGCGCTAAGCACAATGCCGATCAGCGAAAGCCATCTTCGCCGCCAGCAGCCCACGTGAATGCACGCTCCCGCTCGCCTCCAAGCCGCAACGACTCGAGTGAACGGCACGAGTGAACGGCATCGCTCTAACGCTCCATGCCATTCATGCACACCGCACCGCACCACCCGCGACAACCTACCATCGGACGTAAACCCGCTCCCCCACGAAGAGCCTCCACGCCATAGCCGACACGCCCCCCTCCCCCACCAACCCCTGCAGCCCCAAACCCCAAAACCATCCCCCTCTGCCGCCCTC
>JBDHVB010000033.1:0-32132 GCA_039809465.1 Myxococcota bacterium | reverse complement strand
TGGGTCGGCACGGGCCTCGCGATGGGTGGGCTCGTCATCTGGCAGCTCGCGCTGTTCCTCGAGCGCGTGCAAGCAGCACCGGCGGCACGAAGCGCAGCCTAACCCAAGTGCTCATCCGGCCGCTGGAGGTGAGAGCGGCTCCCTCTCCTCGGCGCTCAGCCGGTTGCGGACGACGCGCAGGAGCTTTTGCGGGCTCACTGGCTTGCGCAGGAAGCCGTCGCCCACGGCGTCTTCACTGAAGTCGTCGCCCGACCAGGTGATGACCGGGATCTTGCCGTACGCGTCGGAGCGCTTGAGGGTCTCGACGAGCTCCCAGCCGCTCATCACCGGCATCATGAGGTCGCAACAGATGAGGCTCGGGCGCTCACCCGTCTCGAGGAGCTTCATCGCCTGCTCGCCGTGGGTTGCGCGGACCACCCGATACCCTTCCCGTGTCAACAGCTCGGTCACCGCACCGGCGGTTTCAACGTCGTCTTCGACCAGCAAGATGAGCGCGCTTCCGCGCGTGTCGCGATGTCCATGGCGCCGCTAGAGTGTATCCGCGGGAGGCATCGCGCTACGTGGATCTGTCGATTCCGCGCGTGCAATCGCGATGAGCTCCGGGGCGTTACCTCGAGGTGACGGTCGCCTCATGGCGGCACGTCGAATTGCCAGTCGAAATTGCTCGGTTGCCGATAATCCGTTCATGGCCAACGACCCGATTGCTTGCAGCCGCGCTATCTCGGACTTCGCGTATGAGCGCGCCAACGCGGCGGAGCTCGAGAGCTATGCGGCCACCACCCGGGGCCTCGGCGCGGAGCCGCCCGCTCATGTCGAGGGCGCCCGGGCGAGCAGCCTCGCCGCCGCCATGAAGCACCGCGCCGATGTCGTCACCCTTTGTGGCCGCGATACGTTGAGCGAGGTCGACGACGCGAGCTGGCTCCTCGGCCAGGCACGCGGCGCTCAGCACGCCTACCGCGACCAGGCGAACCGCCTCTCACCGGCTCGGCGGCCGCGCAACTTCCTCGAAATGGCCCGTCAGCTCGACGCCACCATCAAGCAGCGCGACGAGGCGCAGTACGAAGCGCAGGGCCGCGCCAACCCGCTCGCGCGCTAGCTCGGACGCCGTTACTCGCCGTCGCCACTCCCTGGCGCGTGGATCTCGGCCTTCTGCATGAGCGCGCCGATCTCCCGCAGGCGCTTCTCGTTCGCCTTGTAGAGCGCGAGGTTCGCCTCGGTGGCGCCCGCTGCCTTGGCGCTGCCCGGCTTTGCCTGCTCCGCCGCGACGGACATGCCGAGGTACGCGGTGCCGACCGCCGTGAGCACGAAGTCCTTGACGCTCATGCCGTTGGCGGTGACCGCCGATTTGACGGCGGGCGTCTCGTCGATGAGCTTGATCATGCGCCCGACGACCGGTGTCGCGTCATCGTCGTCGGCGACCTTGTCTGCTTTGACGGCGAACGCCTGGATGGCCGCGTCCTTCTCGCGCGCCTTGAGCCCCTGCATGATCTTCAGGGTCTTCTCGATCTTCTCCATCGAGAGCGGATAGCTCAAGATCTCGCGCTCGCTCTTCGAGTTGGTGGTCTCGGCGTGAGCGGCGGCGGTGAGGCCAAGGAAGACGAGGACGGCGAGGCAACGTTTCATGGGCATGGGTGTAGCCAGATGCGCGCGAAGCCGCAACATCCGGCGGTCTCAGCCCCCGAGCGTCAGCAATGCACCCGCCACCATGAGCGCCACGCCCGCCGCCACCTTGAGCGAGATGGTCTCGTGCAACACGACGGCGGCGAGCACGATGGTGAACGCGAGGCTCAGCTTGTCGAGAGGAGCGACCCGTGACGCCGGCGCCATCTGCAACGCCTTGAAGTACGCGAGCCACGACACGCCGGTCGCGATGCCCGAGAGCACCAAGAACAAGAGCGGCCGCCCCTTCAGATCACGCAGGCTCACGTGGTCACGCACCGCAAAGACGATGGCCCACGCGAAGACGAGGATGACGGTGGTACGGATGGCGGTCGCGAGATTCGAGGGGACGTCCTTCACCCCGATCTTGGCGAGCACCGCGGTCGCTGCAGCCGCCAAAGCGGACACGAAAGCATAAAACCACCACGGCATGGGCGAAACCTCTCGAGCGAGCTACTGGTGCTCCTGGAACTTACCGAAGAGCTCGCAGATATCATCGGCATTCGTGAGCGCGATGCCGAGCGTGCCAATCAAGTAGCGACGCAGGTCGATGAGGTCCGGCAAGGTGCCCTGGGCGCGCTCGCCTTCGATGATGACGAGGAGCCGCTCGCGATTCCTCGGGTGCGCGAGGCTCCCCGGCCGCGATCCAGCCGGCACCCGCGCGCTCCACGCGGCGAGCTTCCGCTTCAGGCTCTCAGTCACGACGAGCCGTGCTCCATGGCGTCGGTCTGGACAAGCTGGAGGCCTCCAGCCGTGCAACATGGAACGGTCATCCTAACGGCAGGTTAACGGGCGAAAAAACGTGCGTTTTTAAAGGCGACGTTTGGTTTGTGTTTGGCTTGGGGCGGCATCGTGCCCGCGCATGAGATGGTCCGTCCTGTTCTTGCTGCTGTGCGCGAGTTGCCTTACGGCCTCTCGGGACCGCCGTTGGCTCGAAGACGAGGTCGCCCGGCGCTCCGCGGGCAAGCTCGACAAGCCAGATGAAGGCATTCCCGAGGATGTCGTTCTCGAGGATGGCCTCTCGTCCGCCGAAGCGGTGCGCATCGCGCTGGCCCGCAGCCCGGGGCTGTACGCCGAGCTGACCGCGCTCGACAGCGCGCTCGCGGACTTCGACGAGGCACGCCGGCCCGCCAATCCACGCGTGAACTTCTTGGCGCCGTGGGATCCGCGTCAGTTCGCGCTGATTTTCCTCTTGCCGATCGACGCCATCTGGCAGCTGCCCTTCCGCGCCAAGGCCGCGAACCTCGAGCTTCAACGCGTCAGCGAGTCGCTCATCCAGCTGGTGCTCGACACGCAGCGCGACGTCCGTGTCGCCCACGCCGACGCGGTGCTCGGACAGGCGCGCCTGCGAGCCCGCGAAGAGCTCGAGACGGCGTGGCTCGACGCCGCGCGGCTCGCAGAGAGTCGCGCCAGCGCTGGTGACATCGCGCCGGTCGAGGCAGCCGCGGTGCGTGCCGAGGCCGAGACCGCTCACGACGCGGCGCTGCGCGCGCGCTACGAGGCGGAGATCGCCGAAGCGCGGCTCCTCTTCGTGCTCGGCCAGCCCTGGCCGAAGCTGCCGGCGTTGAGCGTCACCGCGCACGACACACGCGATCTCGCCAGCGCCGACGCGCTGGTCGCCGCCGCGTTGCAAAATCGCGCCGAGCTGCGCGCCGCGGAGCTCGCGGTCCACGCCGCCGGCGCCCGTGGCAAGTGGGAGCGCTCCCGTGTCGTCTCGATGATGGCGACCGTCGACGGCCAAGCGCCGGTGGGCAGCAACAAGCTCAACTTCAGCCTCGGCGCGCAGCAGGCCGAGCTGCCGATCTTCGGCCGTAATCCAGGCGGCATCGGCCGCGCGGACGCCGCCTTGGAGCGCGCGGTCCAGCGCTACGCTCATACCCGCAACAGCGTCGCCTACGACGTCGTCGCCGCCCGCGCTACGCTATTGCGGGCACGGCAGTCGGCGGCGATCTACGAGCGCATCGTCGATGCCGTCCGCGAGAACGCCGACGGCAGCAAGAGCGCGTTCAAGAGTGGTCTCGAAACCTATCTCGTCGTCATCGATGCCCTGAGACGCGAGAGTGAGGTGCGCTTGCGGCGGCTCGACGTCGACGCCGAAGTCTTGCGCGCCTCCGCCGAGCTCGTCCGCGCGGTGGGTAGCGAAGACGTCCCGGAGGCATCGTGAATCCCAGGCTCAAAACATTGGTGCTCGCTTGTTGCGTCTTCGCCTGCAAGGAAGCAGCCGTCGCCAGCGAGCCCCCCGCCCGCATCGAGCGCCGCACCAACGACGACGATCTCGCGAGCATCACTCTTCGGCCAGACGCCGAAGCCGCACTCGGCCTCGTCACCGCGCCCATCACGAGCGTCGGTGCCGCACCGCGTATCCGTGTCGGCGGCGAGGTCATGGTCGCGGACGGCCGCGACGTCATCATCGCCGCGCCCATCGGTGGCCGCATCGTGACCACCAAGGTTCCGCGGCCCGGTGACCGGGTTCGCCCGGGCCAGGCCTTGCTGACCATCGTCCCGCTCGCGGCGGTCGATCGCGACATTCGCGCCCGCGCCGAGCGCGATCTCGCGGCCGCGCGGGCGGAGCTCACCTTGGTGCTACAACGCGCCCGCCGTGCCGAGCTCATGGTCGAGGAGCGCTCGGCCAGCGTCCGCTCGCTCGAGGAAGCGCGGGCACAGGTCGCGGTCGCCCAAGCGACCGTCGCGCAGTCCGAGTCCCGGCTCGCCACGATGGACAGCGGCGCGCTGGACGCCGACATCGCTCTCACCATCAAGAGCCCCTCGGAGGGCGCGCTCCGGGCGGTGCGCGTCACGACCGGCCAGTCGGTCCCAGCCGGCGCGGCGCTCTTCGAGCTCGCGGGCGCGGGTCGCTGGGTGCGCGCCACGCTCGCCGCGAGCGACGCGGTCCGCTTCGCCGCTCTGTCGTCCGCTACAGCGACACGCATGGGCGACGGTCCGAGCGTCGAGCTCACCACCATGGAGGGACCACCGTCCGCTGATCCACTGCGCGGCACGGTCGATCGCTACTTCGTGATGCCCCACGACGCCGATTGGGTTCCCGGCGAGCGTGTGATCGTCGAGCTGGTCGCCGGCGCTGGTGGTGACGAGGCGCTCGCGGTACCCCGAAGCGCCGTCGTCTACGATGCCACCGGCGCGGCTTGGGTCTACGAGAAGACGGCCGCCAACAAGCTCCGGCGGCGGCGCGTCGATGTCGAGCGCCGTGACGGCGAGCAGCTCCTCATCCGCAAACCCTCACGCGCTCTGGCCGACATCGTCACCACCGGCGCCGCCGAGCTCTGGGGCTTCGAGCTAGGTGCCGACCGATGATGCAGGCAATCGTCCGTGCCTGCTTGCAGGCGCGCTTTCTCGTGGTGATCGCCGCCGCGGCGTTGATGGTGGTGGGCTATCGCGCTTCACGCAGCGTCCACATCGACGCCTTCCCCGAGTTCGCCGCGCCGATGGTCGAGGTCCAGACCGAAGCGCCGGGCTTGAGCAGCCTGGAGGTCGAGACCACCGTCACGACGCCGCTCGAGAACGTCCTCGCGGGCACGCCCTTCGTCGACATCGTGCGCTCGAAGTCGGTGCTCGGCATGTCGTCGATCGTGCTGCTCTTCGACCGCGGCACGGACCTGCTCACGGCGCGGCAGATGGTCCAGGAGCGCTTGGGCCCCGCCGCGGCGACCCTGCCGATGGCCGCGCGCACGCCGGTGATGATCGCGCCGATGTCGTCGACGAGCCGCGTCCTGAAGATCGGCCTCACCTCGAAGACGCTATCGCAGACCGACATCTCCGACGCCGTCCGCTGGACCTTGCGCCCCAAGCTCCTGGCCGTGCCGGGTGTCTCGAACGTGCAAGTCTGGGGTCACCGCCAGCGTCAATTCGACGTGGTGGTCGACCCGGCGCGGCTCGAAGCCAGCGCCACGACGCTCGACGAGCTCGCCGCGGCCCTGCGCGACGCGACGACGCCGATGTCCGCCGGCCTCATCGACAGTCCGCTACAGAGGATGGCGCTGCAACACCTCACGCTGGTGCAAGGCGTCGACGACCTCGCCGAGCTGCCCATCGCTTCACGCAACGGCGCCGTCGTGCGCGTCAAGGACGTCGCCGACGTTCAAGACAGCTATCCGCCGCTGATCGGCGAGGCCGTGGTCAACGACGTCCCGGGCGTGCTGCTGGTCATCAACAAGCACCCCTGGGGCAACACCCTCGAGGTGACGAAGGGTGTCGACGACGTGCTGGCGAGCCTCGCCAAGGCCTTGCCGGGTATCGACATCGACGCGTCGGTCTTCCGGCCGGCGACCTTCATCGAGCGCTCCATCGCGAACCTCGAGCACGCCATGCTGGTGGGCGCCATCTTCGTGGTCGTGGTGATCGCCATCTTCGCGTGGAGCATCCGCACCGCCATCATCAGCGTCATCGCCATTCCGCTCTCGCTCGCCATCGCGGCCATCGTGCTCGCGGCGCTCGGCGGCACCTTGAACACCATGGTGCTCGCGGGGCTCGTCATCGCGCTCGGCGAGGTCGTCGACGACGCCATCATCGACGTCGAGAACATCCTGCGGCGTCTACGCGAGAATCGTGAGCTGCCCGAGCCGAAGTCGATCCTCGAGGTCGCGCTCACGGCATCCCTCGAGGTGCGCAGCGCCGTGGTCTACGCGACGCTCATCGTCGTGCTCGTGTTCTTGCCGGTGTGGTTCCTGGGTGGGGTCTCCGGCGCCTTCTTCCGGCCGCTCGCTTTCGCGTACGGCGTGTGTGTCTTGGCCTCGATGGTCGTCGCCATGACGGTCACGCCGGCCCTCAGCGTCTTGCTGCTCCCGAAGGAGCTCGAGCGCAAAGGCGAATCACCGGTGATGCGCTGGCTCTCGCGCCACTACGAGCGCGTGCTGCCGCGCTTCCTCGCGCGCGAGCGCGCCATCATCGGCGGCGGTGTGGCGCTCATCGCCGCGGCCGCCATCGCCTTCACGGGCTTGGACAGCTCCTTTCTGCCCGAGTTCAAGGAGAACGACTTCCTCATGCACTGGGTCGCCGAGCCCGGTGTCTCCATCGACGCCGTGAGCCGCACCGCCCAACGCGTGAGCAAGGAGCTGCGCGCCATCGAGGGTGTCGAGAGCTTCGGCGCGCACATCGGACGCGCCGAGGCGGGCGACGAGATCGTCGGCCAGAACTTCGCGGAGCTTTGGATCCACGTCGCCGACGGCACCGATCACGAGCACGTGACCGCGGCCGTTCACGCCACCATCGACCGCTATCCCGGACTACGGAGGGATCTCGAGACCTACTTGCGGGAGCGCATCGAGGAGGTCGTGAGCGGCGCCGCGGGCAGCATCGTCATCAGGCTCATGGGCCCCACCTTCGACGGTCTGCGCGACGGCGCCGAGGCGTTGGCCGCGCGCGTGCGCGCTCTCGAAGGCGTCAAGAACGTCCAGGTCGAGCGGCAGGGCGTCGTCCCCAACATCCTCGTGACCCCGCGCGAGGAAGCCGCGGCCCTCGGCTTCTTGCCGGGTGACGTGCGGCGCATCACCTCGACGCTGGTGCGCGGCGACCGCGTCGGTGAGACCTTCCGTGACGGCCGATCGATCCCGATTTTGGTGCGCGGTCCGGACGCGGTGCGCCAAGACCCCGCGTCGCTACGCGAGACCTGGATTGCCTCGCCACGCGGCGCGCGGGCGCGTGTGGCCGACGTCGCCAAGGTCGAGGTGAGCCCGACACCAGGGTCGGTCGCGCACGAGGACGCCGAGCGCCGCTTGGACATCTCCATCCACGTGTCGGGTAGCTTGGGCTCCGTGGCCAAGGCCGTCGAGGCCGCTGTAGCGGAGACGACCTTGGCACCCGGTCACCACGCCGAGGTGCTGGGTGAGTGGCGCGAGCGCAGCGAGGCGCTGCGCCGGCTCGTCGGCTTCTCGATCATGTCGCTCGCCCTGATCTTGTGCGTGCTGTACCTGGATCTCCAGAGCGCGAGGCTCACGGCGCTGGTCGCGGCGAGCCTCCCCTTCGCTTTGGTCGGCGGCGTCGCTGGCGCCTGGCTAGGTGGAGGCGTGCTGTCGCTCGGCTCGCTGGTCGGCCTGGTCACGGTGCTCGGCATCGCCGCGCGCAACGGCATCTTGCTGGTCGCGCACTACCGTCAGCTCGAGGACGAGGGCGCCCAGGACGTCGTCATGCGCGGCAGCCTCGAGCGCATCGGCCCCATCATCATGACGGCGCTCGCCACGGCGCTGGCGCTCGTCCCGTTGGTCATCTCGGGCAACAAGCCGGGCCACGAGATCGAGCATCCGATGGCCGTGGTCATCCTCGGCGGGCTGGTCAGCTCGACCGCGCTCAACTTGATCGCGATGCCGGTGCTGTATCGCCGCTTCGCGAGGCGTGAGGCAGCCGTACCTCGAGCCTAGCGCCGCGGTCGCTGTCGAGGAAATGCGCTTGTCCGCCATGACGGAGAGCGACGTTGGCGACGACGGCGAGCCCCAGACCCTGCCCAGGCACGCGGCGCTGGGTCGGGTCGCGGAAGAACGGCTCGAACACGCGCTCGCGCAGATCGCGCGGCACGCCGGGGCCATCGTCGCTGAACTCGATGACGACGGCGTCCGCGGCAGCGGCGATGCTCACGCTGGCGCGGGTGCCGAACTTCAAGGCGTTGCCGATGGCGTTCGCGACCAGCGCGCTCAACAACGTGGCGTCCCCGCGCACCGTGGGGTTCGCGCCAGTGGAGATCACGGTCACGCGATCTCCGACGCCGAGCTCGGCGATAGCGTCGCTCACCAGATCGTCGACGCCCACGAGATCGGGGGGCGACCAGGTGCCCGACGTGGGCAGCGCGAGCAGCAGCAAGCGCTCGGTGAGCTTGTGCAGCTCCATGACCTTGCCGCGCACCCGCTCGAGATCCTCGCGCGCCGGCGTCTTCGCCTCGAGCATGAGGTCGAGCTCGCCCCGCATGGTCGTCAGCGGCGTGCGCAGCTCGTGCGACGCATCGATGGCGAAGCGCTCCGCGGTGCGGATGGCCGTGTCGACGCGCCCCATGAGGGAGGTCAGGCTCTCGTGCAGCACGTCCACCTCGCGCAGACCGCTCTTCTCGCCGAGGTCGGCGGTGCCACGCGGATCGATACCGGCGACCCGGTCGCGTAACCGCAGAAGCGGACGCACGAGCCAGCGCGCGAGTGGGCGGCTGCTCGCCCAACCCACCATGCTGGCGATGAGCACGGCGACGAGGCTCGCGGTGGCGAGCGGCGTGGCGAGCATCGTCCGGGTCTCCGCGGCGACGACCCAGACGCCACGCTTGGCCTGGACCGCGCACGCCCGCAGCTCGCCGTCGACCGCGCATTCGCGTGCGTGAAGCGCGGGCAAGTGCTCGTTCCCGGCGATGACGCGGCCGTCGGCGTCGGCGATCGCGAAGGCGAGGCCGGTGTGCTGCATCTCGTGCTGCTCGTCGGCGATGATCGCGGTGAGCGACGCGTCCGGCGCCTCGTCGTCGATCTCACGCGCCAGGACCTCCGCCGCCTCGCGCAGCCGGCGCTCGTCGAGCTGCCGCACGAGCGACAAGGTGACGAGGCCCGTCGCGATCGACGAGAGCACCGCGGCGACGATGCTCGTGCCCACGGCACCCAGGCCGACGCGGCCAACGAGGCTCGCGCTCATGAGGTCGACTTGCCCGCGAGAGCGTAGCCCTCGCCTCGGAGAGTGGTGATGACCTGGGCGCCGAGCTTCTTACGTAGCCGCGCGATCAAGACCTCGAGGCTCTTGGCGGCGGCGTCCCCGGTCTCGCCCCAGACGCTGTCGAGCAAATCGTAACGCGACATCACCCGCCCATGACGCGACGCCAGCACCTCGAGGATGGCCCATTCACGCGCGGTGATCGGGATCTGCGTGTCGCTCTTGGTGGCACGGCGGCCGCTGAGATCGAGCGTCACGTCGTCGACCGTGTGCACGAACGAGCGGACGACCGGCCCGCGCCGCCCTAGGGCACGGACGCGCGCCCGCAGCTCGGCGACCGCGAAGGGCTTGATGAGATAGTCATCCGCTCCAGCGTCCAAACCCTCGACGCGCGCCGTGACGTCGCCCCGCGCGGTGAGCACGAGGAGTGGCGTCGTGACGCCGTCACCGCGAAGCTCACGGCAGAGCGCAAGCCCCGAGCCGTCCGGCAGGCCCAGGTCGAGCACCACCAGGTCGAAGAACGCATCGGCGACCGCCTTACGCGCGGCGGCGAGATTCGCGACGGCCGTGACCGCGTGACCGTCCGCCCCGAGGGCACGCACGATGACGCCACGAACGTCGTCTTCGTCTTCGACGATGAGGATGTTCACGACGCGCTCACCCTACGTGATCCGCGTTGCGTTTGCAGCAATGTCGGGGAAGGAGCGCGCCTACGTTGGAGGCCGGCGCGCCCTCGAAGGCTTCACCCGCGCGGCAACTCTTCGTTGGTCGTATCGGTGACCTTGAAGGTCCACCCCTGCGTGTTGATGTCGCCGTCGGCGTAGCGCTTGATCACGGCGCTGATGGCCTTCGCCACTTCGGGGCGCCAGGCGCCGCGCACGCCGATGGTGAACTCCGAGCCGTTGAGCTCGATGCTGGTGAGGCTGTAGCTCGCGAGCGGGCCCTGCGAGCCGAAGAGCTTCTGCACCAGGGTGACGAACGGTGCGGCTGCCAGCGAGATCTGCTGTGTCGGGTAGATTTCGGCGCGGCGGTTTGCGGTGCTGGAGAGACGGATGTCGCTGGTCATGAGTGCCCTCGTTCAAGTGCACTTCAATCTCGGTTGGACAGCCCGATGGTTGCTGAAACGACTTTGCCGCGTGGTGCAGCCGCGGCACTCGCGAGGTTAGCGGTGCGCCCCGGCCGAGGTGGCCATGACCGGTCCG
The DNA here is from genome assembly GCA_039809465.1 of Myxococcota bacterium. Lineage (GTDB taxonomy): Bacteria > Myxococcota > XYA12-FULL-58-9 > XYA12-FULL-58-9 > JALHOP01 > JALHOP01. The sequence continues at coordinate 21,645 of JBDHVB010000033.1, read as the reverse complement.
TGGCGCTGCGTGTGCGGGACCAGCACGATCGCGAGGCCGTCACGGGCCAGGGTGTCGCGCAGGTAGTCCGGCGGGCCGACGCGCGCGCTGCACGCTTTCACGGCATCGAGCGCCGCGTGGTCGAACGCGGGTGAGCCCGACGCGCGGGTGAGATGCGGGTTCACGAAGCGCGCGCTACGCACCTCGAAAGCCACGACCGCTTCACCGGCCGGCTTCATGTCGGTGCGCATGTTGTCCTGCACGCAGAGGTTGATGGCATCGATGTAGGCGCGCGCCCCGGAGCCCATGCTCGCCGCCCGGTCGGTAGGCGAGGTCACGGGCGGTGGCTGTGGCAGAGACGGCCGCGACAGACCGCAGGCCGCCAAAGCGCCCAACATCAGGGCACAGCGTAAGCACGTGAAAAGCATGCGCAGCAGTTTAAGCACTATTGCGCCCGCCCGCACCAGAGCTGGCCGGGACGAATTATGCCTTGCCGCCCATGCGCAGGGGATCGTGCTCGCTTATCAGCTTGGAAACACGCGCTTCGTCGATGCGCGCCGCCAGCTGCTCGGCCTCGTATTGGTCGCGCATGGTCTTGGTCAGGGACACCGCCGAGCCGACGCTGAACACCAGGCCCATCAACAAGAAGCCCTTGATCCAGATGTCCACGGGCAGGCCGTAGATACCCACGCACGTGAGCCCCAGGGACATCGCGAACGAGATCCAGGTTTGCGCGATCCACGCGGGGCTGTGCTTCATCGGGGCGGTTGGGACTGGCTTCGACATGGAGAACCTCCTGATGAAGAGAATGTTGACCCGGGATTGTCGCTAGTTAAACGGCATTAAATGTGATGTAATCGATGCGTGGAGCGCATCGATCAGTTCGGCGTCTGGGCCGATGCCGAGCGGCACGAGATCCCCGCGACCGCCGCGGCGGAGCTCGCTCCCGTGCTCGGAGCATTCCTTGGCTTCGTCTGGGTCTATCGGGCGGGTGGCTACGCCAAGGCGGCGAGGCTCTTCCCATATCCCATCACCCAGCCGGGTCTGCATCGCCAGGTTGGAGCGCTCGAGGAGGCCTTGAAGGTCGAGCTCTTCGTGCGCGGCAACGGCCGCAATGTCGTCCCGACGCACGCCGGCCGGCAGCTCTACCGCTGGCTCTTGCCGCTGTTCACGCGCCTCTCCGAGGGGCTCGCGCGCTTGCGCAACGTCCTCGACGGCGAGCTGCGCATTCATGCCTCGCGCATGGTCTTGGACTCGGTGCTGCCGGCGTGGGTGCGGCGCTGCTCGCAGAAGCATCCCCGCCTGGTCATCGCGTTGCACGAGTTGCGCGCCCCGTCGGTCGAGCTTCTGCACGAAGGCGTCGCCGACGTGCTCATTGCTCACTATGGCGGACGCGACGACGCCGGCATCACGCGCACGCCGGTCTGTGTCTTGCGCCCATACCTCGTGACCTCGGACGGCAAGACCCCGCGCATCAGCGGCCTGCGCGACACGCCGTTCGTCGCTTACCGCGCGGATCTCGAAGGTCACGCGTTGCAGCTCGCGGCCCTCGAGCGCCTCGAGCTCGCGCCGCGCACGGCCGCGATGGTGGACAGCGCCAGCACCGCGCTGTCGTTGGTCCAGGCGCGCTGCGGCTTCAGCATCGTGCCGGCGCTCTCCGCGGCCGACATCGGCGCCCGTGGCCTCGGCGTGCTCGATCTCTCACGCTACATCGGCGAGCAGCCGTTCACCGTCGACGCCATGACCACGGCGGCGGCGCGCGAGCACGATCCGTTGATCGCCGCCTTCATGGCCTGTGCCCCGAAGATCAGCGGCGTGAGAAGGTCGCGCGCACCCCAGCGACCAGCGCATCGACCCGCCAGATGATCGGGTCGCGCACGGCGTCGATGCCGATCTTGGTGGCGACGGCCGCCGCGATGCCGACGGGGGGCGTTGCCGCGACGCCGATGACGGTGCCGACGACGCCCGCGGCGGTCGAGCTCGCGACGTCATAGGCAACGGTGGTCGCGGTATCGATGTGATCGTTCGTGCTCTGCTTTTCGCCACGGCGCAGGAAAGCTTCGCCCACGTTGGTGGCGGCGCTGAAGCCCACGTCGCTCAAGACGCCGACCTTGGTGAGCGGGGTCGAGAGTCCGGCGCCGATCGCTGCCTTGCCGGTCTCGGCGACCTTGCCCTTGGCGTCGATGCCGATGGTGGCGCTGACGCCCGCGGCGAGGTTGCTCGCGCCCTCGCGGAGGTCCCGTACGAGCTGACCGCCGTGCTTGGGGAGCAGCCCCTCGGCCAGCTCCTCGGTGCGTCGGGCGATGATCACGTCCTCGATGGCTTTGCCGCGCGCGACCGCCCCCTCCCACTCCTGCTTCCAGGCGCCCGGCTCGAGCTCATCCGCGAGGGTGTAGCGGGGGACGAAGGGCTGCTTGGCCACTTTGGCGCGCGCCGCGTCGCTGAGGAGGTCGTAGCGGACAGCGGTGATGGTCCCGAACCACCGTCTCAGTGGCGCAAATTCAGTGGCTTGCACGCGTCTCCCCAGCTGGCAATCGTGCGTCGGTTATCGCGCGGCCGCCGGGATTGGCGCGTCAACCTGGAGTGCCGCTGGCTCACCGCCAACCTCGGGTGAGCGGCGCTAGCGTCTGGCGCACCACGTCCGTTGGGTAGGTCTCGACGCCGGGGAAGCCGAGCGCTTGCGGAGCCTGGTCGGGCAAGTACGCCGTGCGGAACAGCCAGTCCCACAGCGACAGGCCGATCGCGAAGTTCACGTTCGTGGGTCCGTGCGACGCGTGCACGTGATGCCAGATGTGCATCTCGGGGCCGTTGAAGACGTAGCGCAGCGGCCCCATGCGCACCCGGAGGTTTGCGTGATTGAAGTGGCCCATCACCGTGCTGATGACCGCCAAGACGAACAGCACGCTCCAGTCGAAGCCGAGGAGCGCGAGTGGAATATACTGAAGCGACTTGTAAACGACGCTCTCGACCACGTGGAAGCGGAAGTTTCCCCAGAAGTCCATGACGCGGATCGAGTGGTGCACGCGGTGGAAGCGCCACAACCACGGCACACGGTGCAGCAAGTTGTGGATGCACCACTGCAAGAAGTCGGTGCAGACGAACGCGGCGGCGAGCTGCACACCCCAGGGCAAAGAGCTCGCCCAGTCCTGCGCCAGATCGAAGCCGAGCGAGGCGCACAGCCGATCGAGAGCGTCCGCGATAGGCGTCGCGAGCATCGCGATGACCATGCCCCAGACGTGGCCGTTCATAACGATGTAGACGAGGTCGGTGACGAGGCCAGGCCGCGCGAGCTTTTGCGCCGGGTCGCGCGGCGCGATGCGCTCGAGGCCGACGAACAGCAACGACACGGCGACGAGCCAGAACCAATAGGCGTGGAACAACGCGCTCACCGAAAGAGAGTTATCAGACCACGCCGCATTTGGCTGCCCCCACGGCTCGCTCCCACGGCTTGACCTCGACCCGACGCCTCGGTGAAGCAGCACCATGGCAACAGGTCGCGGCCTCGTCTTCGTTTCGCTCTTCACCTTGCTGCTCACCGGGGCGTGCGCGCAGCGGCACGGCGCCCACGGGCATCACATGGACAAGCGCTTCGCGGGCGCCGAGCACTGGGCCGAGGTGTTCGACGACCCGAAGCGGGACGAATGGCAGAGGCCGGGCGCCGTCATCGAAACCTTGGAGCTCACGCCCGCCATGGCGGTCGCCGACATCGGGGCGGGCACCGGCTACTTCGCCGTGCGCATCGCGCCGCACGTGCCGCAAGGTGAGGTCATCGCGGTCGACGTCGAGCAGGACATGGTGCGCTACCTCGGCGAGCGCGCCGCCAAGGAGGGCCTCGCGAACATCACGCCGGTGCTCGGAGCCACCGACAGCCCGAACCTGCCGCACGCCGTCGACCGCGTGCTCGTCGTCGACACCTATCATCACATCGCGGGGCGCGAGGCGTACTTCACGACGCTGCGCGCGCTCTTGAAGCCCGGGGCACGCGTCGTCATCGTCGACTACAAATCCGACTCGCCCATGGGTCCGCCGCCCGAGCATCGCTTTCCGCTGGAGCAGGTCGAGCGCGAGATGACCGCCGCGGGCTACGCGCTGCTCGACCGCCCTGCCATCCTGCCGAACCAATACGTTCTGGTCTTCGCCCCAAACTGATAGGGATCCCCGCATGAGCAAACAATGGCCACCTCCCGGGTACCCGGTCGTTCCGCAGGGCTTCTTCGAGCTCACCGAGGATTGGGGCGTGACGCTCGCTGAGCCGTTGGCGCGCCGCATCGAGGACGACGCCATGGTGCTCTGGCGGCCAGGCTTTACCGTCTACGTCGTGGCTTGGGGTGAAGGCGAAGGCCAGCGCAGCCGCAAGCAACGGTTGAAGGACCTGAAGCGCGAGGCCGACCCCGACGCGCGCGTCGTGCGCGAGAAGGACGACGGCGAGGTCATTCGCTTCGCCTACCGCCTCTCCGAGGAGATGCCCGACGGGAAGATCGAGTCGCTGACTGCTTTCGCGGTCACAGATCATGGTCACTTGCAGCTCGGCATCCACTTCGACGACGTGAAGGACGAGGCCAAGGCGCTGGCGATGATCGACGGCGTCGCTTACGCGGGGCTGCCGCCGTCGTGAGCGCGCGCGACGTCGTCGACTTCTGGCGTGATGCCGGTCCGCAGCGCTGGTTCGCGAAGAGCGATGCCTTCGACCGCGACTTCGAGGCGCGCTTCTTAAAGCTGCACGAGGCCGCCGCGCGTCACGAGCTCGATGATTGGGTCGCGTCACCCGACGGCGCCCTCGCCTTGCTCATCTTGCTCGACCAGTTCCCACGCAATTGCTTCCGTGGCACGCCGCGCATGTTCGCGACCGATGCGCACGCGCGAGAGATCGCCGACAAGGCCATCGCGCTCGGCCATCACAAGGCCGCAGGAGCGGACCTCGAGGTCTTCTTCTACCTGCCCTTCGAGCACTCCGAGGAGCTCGCGGATCAAGACCGCTGCGTCGCGCTCCACGCCGACCTCGACGCGGAGTACCGCAAGTACGCCGAGCTGCACCGCGACATCATCGAGCGCTTCGGCCGCTTCCCACACCGCAACGCCGTCCTCGGGCGCAAGACGCGGCCCGAGGAGCAGGAGTTTCTCGACGGCGGTGGTTTCGCCGGCTAGTTGGCAGCGCGCTGATCCGCCGTCTCTTTGCGCTTGGCGGCGAACTCGGCGTCCGGCTTCCACTCCGGCCAGCCCGCGTCTTGGGCCACCTTGTAACCAAGGCGGAAGAAGGCGCGCAGATCCTCGACGCCACCCGCGAAGTCCCAGTCCGGCCGCACCACGTCCGAAGGCTTGTGGTAATCGTTGGCCGTGAACTTCGCGGCTTTCTCGTCGCCCCAACCCTTGGGCCTACCGACGTAATCGCTGCCCCTGTAGATCCACAGCGCCGGCACGCCCGCTTTGGCGAACTCGAAGTGATCGGCGCGGTAGTACATGCCGCGCTCGGGGCGCGACTCCGGACGCATGACGCGCCCCATCTGCTTGACGATGCCCTCGAGATCGCCATCGAGCGTCGAGACGCGGTCACCGACGAGCTCGAGATCCTTGGTGCGGCCCCACGGGTTCACGCCGTCGAGGTTCAGGTTCGCGAGCGTCCGCCCCAGCGGATAGAGCGGATTGTCGGTGTAATACTTGGCGCCGAGCAAGCCACGCTCCTCGGCGGTGGTGGCGACGAATACGACCGTCGACTTGAGCGGCTTCTTCAATGCCTTGAAGGCGCCCGCGATCTCGAGCATGCCGGCGGTCCCCGAGGCGTTGTCGAGCGCGCCGTGGAACACCTTGTCGCCTTCGCGCCCGTCGTCCTTACCGAAGTGATCCCAGTGCGCGGAGAACACCAAGAAGCGCTCGGCGGCGCCTTTGTCCGTGCCGCTGATCTTGCCGACGACGTTGCGTGACTCGACCTGACGCTCGGCGCGGTCGAGGGTCATGCTGAGCTTCGGCAGCAACGGCACCGGCTTGAAGTCACGCAGCGCCGCGGCCTTGGTGAGCGCGTCGAGGTCGAGGCCCGAGTCCTTGAAGATCTTGCGCGCGGCCTCGTCGGAGATCCACGACTCGATGGCGGCGCGGCCGGCGTTCTTGTCGGCGCTCCGCGTGGTGAAGTTCTCGCGGCCCCAGCTATCGACGACGACGCTCCACGGATACGCGGCGCGCTCGGTGTTGTGGATGATGAGCGCGGCGGCGGCGCCCTTCTTGGCGGCGATCTCGAACTTGTAGGTCCAGCGGCCGTAGTAGGTCATCGCCTGACCCTTGAAGAGCTTGGGGTCGAGCTTGCTCGGATCCGACGGGTCCGGCACCTGCGGATCGTTGATGAGCATGACGATGGTCTTGCCGCGCACATCGACGTCCTTGAAGTCGTCCCAACCGTACTCGGGCGCGACGACGCCGTAGCCGACGAAGACCATGTCGGTCTTGTCGATGCTGATCTTGGGCACGAGCCGGTCGGACTTGGCGACGAGGTCCTTGCCGGCGAAGAGCTCCTCGCGCTTGCCCTGCGACTCGATGAACGCCCGATAGGTGGCGGTCGCGCCGACGAGAGGCACGCGCTGCACGTAGCTGCCGTCGGGATTGCCGGGCGTAAGGCCGATCGCCTTCATCTGGTTGGTCAGATACTCGACCGTCATCTCCTCGCCCTTGGTGCCGGGCGAGCGCCCTTCGAAGGCGTCGGAGGCGAGGGTCTGCGTCCGCTCGAGCAGCTGCTTGGCGTCGATGGCCTTCTCGGCGCGGGTGACCGCGGCATCGGGACCGGCGGCGAGCAGCAGACTGAAGAGAATCGCGTTCATGAGCACCTCACTAGGGGAGTGCGCGCCGAGTATCACCGCGGCGCCAAGCAGACAAATGCGCTCTAGCGCTCGCTCATCCACGCGGCGATGGCGCGCAGCCACGCGACCCGCTCTCCGGCGCGTCCGCTATGGCGTTTACAGCCCACGGTAATCCCATGCGTCGCGATGATCGGCTGCATCTGCCCCGGCCGGCTACGCGTGTAGTTGGCGTAAGCCGCTTTCAGGCTGAGCAAACCACGCCAGGGCGTGATCGCCTCGAGCTGACGAAGCGTCTGATGATTCCAGGTCACGAGCACGTCGCTCGGCTTCACGAACGCCCGTAGCTGCTCGTGGAGCTCGGCCTCGCTGATGCCGTTCTCGACCTGCGGGCGCTCGAGCTCCATGTAAGCGAGCCGCCGGTCATCGACGAGCTCATAGGCCTCGGGGCGCACGATCCACTCGCGATGCTCGCCATCGCCGAGGCGCTCGAGACAAACTTGCACCAGCGCCTCGCGCTCGACGCCGTCTTCTTCGTACGCGACGTACTCGGCGTAGCCGGCGACCAGCGTGCCGCCGGGATCACGAAAAAGCGGGTGCGGGCGCAAGCTGCGCTTGGGTTTGCGCGTGTGGCGGTAGGAGCCTTCCGGAGGGCGCTCCGTGTAGGCGATCTGCTGGTCGATCATGCGGGCGAAGCGCTCGAGCAGATTGTCCCAGCCGGTGGTCTCCGGCTCGAGGAGCTCGAGCGCGTGCACCAGCGCCTCCAAGGTCGAGACGTAGTTGTCCTTGGGCTCGCGGCGGATGCGGTAGTTGCTCGGCGGGGCCTTCGTGAGCTTCACGTGCGGCAGCTCGGCGAGAATCGGATTGTCGCGATACAACACCTTGGCTTGCGACCACGTGCCGTCGATGGCCACGAGCGCGTCTGGCCTGGAAGCGGTGTCGAGCTCGGTGATCTCGACCGCTTTGTCGGACGGGTACAGGAGCGCCGCGCCGGGCGGGATCATCGCGGGCGTGACCACGAGGTTCCACGCGACGCACACGTCACACTTCTGCAAGCCGAGCCGCGCCAGGCGCTCGGTGCCCAGTGCATGCCGCACTTCACGCGGGTGCTGGATGATGACCGCCCGTGTACGGTTGCGCACCGCCTCGCCGCCGCACACGCAGACCACCTTCGCCTTGAAGCAGCGGTAGCAGTAAGCGCGTGACGTGGGAGCTTCGGTATCGGCCAACACGGGGGCGCACCGTGCAGGGCGGGGCTCGATTCGTCAACGGTCCCGGCGCGGTTTGGCGGCCATCGACCCAGCTGTTATGCGAGAGAGACCATGGCCACCAGCAAAGCAAAGACCGTCGCCGCCTACCTCGACGAGCTCCCCGCCGAAAAACGCACGGTCATCACCACCATGCGCGAGCTCGTCCGCGATAACATTCCCAAGGGCTTCGAGGAGGGCATGCTCTACGGCATGATCGGCTGGTACATCCCGCTCGCCAATTACCCGCGCACGTACAACAAGCAGCCGCTGGCGGTGGCGAGCCTCGCGGCGCAAAAGAACTACTTCGCCCTCTACCTGCCGACCTACTGCTCCGAGGACACGCTCAGGCAGTGGCTCGAGGCCGGCTTCGAGAAGGCCGGTAAGAAGCTCGACCTCGGCAAGTCATGCCTGCGCTTCAAGAAGCTCGACGACCTACCGCTCGACGTCGTCGCCGCCGCCATCGGGAAGACCGGCCCCAAGCAGCTCATCAGCATGTACGAGCGCTCGCGCGCTACTTGAGCCCGGCCCAGAAGCGCACCTCGTCCATCGCGCCGATGCGCTCGTCGGCGAGGAAGGCGTCGCGTGAGCCGTACGTGGTGAGGGAGGCGTCGCGCAGGAAGCCCAGCCGGTCGCCGATCAGGATCGCTTCCTTGATGTCCTGGGTCACGAACACGGTCGACGCCGCGTGCTGCACGACCAAGCGCCGGAAGAGCACCTGAATGGTGGCGCGCGTCTCGCCGTCCAGCGCGCCGAACGGCTCGTCGAGCAGCAGCAAGCGGGGCTTCGCGAGCAGGGCCCGGCCGAACGCGACGCGCTGCCTCTGTCCGCTCGAGAGGACATCGACGTTCTTGCGCTCCTGTGCCCGCAAGCCTAGCGCCGCGACCATGGAGTCGACCTCACGCCGCAGCGCCGCTTCGTCATGCGGCTTCAAGCGCGCGCCGAACGCCAAGTTCTCGAACACGTCGAGGTGGGGGAAGAGCATGGGCTCTTGCGACAGGTAGACGATCGAGCGCTTCTCTGGTGGGAGCCCGTCGATGCGCTCGTCGCCGATCTGAATGGTGCCGGCATCGGGAGTCACGAGGCCAGCGATGCACTTGAGCAGCGTGGTCTTGCCGCTCCCCGGTTGCCCCAGCACGGCGAGCGAAGCCTTCGAGGCAAGCTCGAGGCTCACCTCACGCAGCACCACATCGGCCGCGTAGCTCTTGGAGAGGCCTTCGATACGTAGCATCGCGGGGGTGACCGCAATTTTACCGGGGCGACGACGCGATACCAACCTTTGCGTCCGACGCCTTGCGCATCCGGATGTTGAGAAGCTCGACGGCGAGCGAGAACGCGATGGCGAAGTAGATGTAGCCGCGGTTGATGTGCTGCCCCAGGGCTTCGGCGACGAGCATGACGCCGACGAGCAAGAGGAACGACAGCGCGAGGATCTTCACGCTGGGGTGGCGCTCGACGAACGCGGCGACCGGCCCCGAGAAGACGAGCATCACGATGACCGCGATCACCACGGCCGCCATCATGATCTCGATCTGCTGCGCCATGCCGACGGCGGTGATGACCGAGTCCAACGAGAACACCAAATCCAGCAGGAGGATCTGGATGAGCACGCTGGCGAAGCCCTTCGTGCTGGCGGTGGGCGTCTCCTTCCCGGTCTCCGTGTTCGCGAAGATCTCGTGCGTCGACTTGGCGAGCAGGAACAGACCGCCGATGCCGAGGATGAGATCGCGGCCCGAGAACGCGCGCCCGAAGATCTCCGGCGTCAGCGGCTTGGTGAGCGCCATCAACGCGTTGATGGCGCCGAGCAACGCCAAGCGTCCGACGAGCGCCGCGCCAAGGCCGATGAAGCGCGCCTTCTTCTGCTGGGCCTGCGGGAGCTTCCCCACCAGGATGGCGACGAACACGATATTGTCGATGCCGAGGACAATCTCGAGGGCGGTGAGGGTCGCGAGGCTGACCCATGCTTGAGGATCGGTGAGGAGCTCCAACACGCCGACAACATGAACGAACACGGGCTCGGCGTCACGTGTTCATCTGGTGTAATCTTCCTCCCGTGCAAATCACTCATCTTGCTTTCATTGCCGTCGTGCTCGGCCAAGTTGCCTGTGGCGACGATACCGGCGGCGGCGCCACCACGACCTTCGACAAGGTGTACGAGGGCGGCGAGTTCCACTTGGGCCCCGTCGACTACGAGGAGACGCACTTCCACAACGCCTGCGCGCCTGCCAGCAAGTACTCCTCCCAAGTCCGCGCCGCGCAGGGCGACAAGCTGGCGGGGCTCGACGCCGCCATCCCGAACGTCGGCGCCTATTGCGACAGCTGCATCAAGGTCACCACCGCCAAGGGCAAGGAAGCGCTGCTGCGCGTCGTCACCTACGGCGGCACGACGGCCAACAGCATCGACGTCAGCCAGAACGCCTTCGACATCCTCAATAGCGGAGAGTACCCGCGCACCATGACCTGGCAGTTCGCCAAGTGCCCCGACACCGGCCCGGTCATCTACGAGTTCCAGACCGCCGCCAACCCCGACTGGACCAGCCTCTGGGTGCGCAACGCCCGCGTGCCGCTCAAGAAGGTCGAGGTGAAGAGCCAGAAGCACGCGCAGTTCACCGTGCTCGAGCGTGGCGGTGATGGGACCCTCACCGACAACGCTGGTTTTGGCCAAGGCAGCTTCACCTTCAAGCTCACCGGCATCGACGACAGCACCTACGAAGAGACCCTGAGCTGGCCGTCCGGCGGCATCGGCGGCAAGACGATCACCGGCAAGGGTAACTTCGACTAGGCTGCTTTAGCGGTCACGCGGTGGCGGCGGCGGGCGATGCCCCGCCTGGAACTCCGCGAAGGAGAGCGCGCCGCTCTCGTCGGTGTCGATCGCCGTGAAGTGCTCGGCGATCTGTTCATCCGTGGGGGGCGGCGGCGCGTTCGCGGGCCGGTTCGGGTGCGTCGTGTGCGCCACGACGTGGGCCTTGAACTCGGCGAAGGTCAGCTCGCCGTCACCGTCCGTATCAGCGGACGTGAAGATGTGACGTACGAAGTCACCACGCCCCTCGGACTGCGCGCCGGCGACCGCCGCGACGTGAACCGCACTGAGAGCAACGATGGGAAATGCAAAGTGTAAGTAACGCATGGTTCACACGATGCCAGGTGAACCTTACGCGTTTCTTAAGGCGCGCGGGGAAGTCGCTCGCTGGGCCGCGCCGAGCCTCGGAGGAGCCAATCGTCAGCCGCGCCAGAGCTCGACGCCGGTCGCGACGATGCGGACCTCACGCGCCGTGCCGTCGGCGTTCTTGCCGTGCACGGTGCCGCCCTCGCCTTCCATGTGCGCGACCTCGCCAGCTTCGATGGTCTTCACCGCGACCGAGCCCTGCACGCGGGCATGCGCGCCCTTCGAATCGGTCGGCACGAAGAAGCCATAGTCCTTGAAGGTGACGCGCGCGCCCGCGGGGCCGTCGGCCGAGGGCGCGATCTCCATCCAGCAGCCCTTCACGCTGCAGGCTTGGCGCACTTCACCGGTGATGGTGACCGTCTTGTCCGCGAAAGCGTCCGGCGTCGCGAGCACATCGCTCAACGCCACGCTCTGGCCACTCGATTCAATCGGCGCGCCATACGTGCTGCGGCCAGCAGGCGCCTTCGCGGGCGCGGGCTCGTTCTTCGCACAGGCAGCAAGACTCAACGCGGCGATGACCAGGTAGCGCTTCATGCGCCCACTCTATTGCGCCGCTTTCGCTCCGGCAATGAATGCCTGGTAGGCGGCCTCGACCTTCACGGCGTACGCCTCGCACTTCACCCAGTGCTCGAGATAACGCCGCGTCTCGGCGCGGTGCTCGGCGAACTTCGCCTGCTTCACCTCGGGCGCGTACTTGTCGGTCTCGAGCCAGGCGCGTGAGGTGCGGACCGACTTGCGGGCCATGTCGAAGGCGGTGCGGACCGCGAGGTCGGCGTGGACCAGCGCCACGGCCTCGTGCGAGCCATAGCGCGCCCAGTCCTGCTCGGCCTGCGGGATGCGCCCGTCGTAGCGCATGCTGATGAAGTTCTGGCGGTCACCCTCGCCGGAGGTGTCGATGACGCTGCTGCGGACTTTGATCTGGCTCACGCCGGGGATTATCGGCGTGAGCGTCGCGCCGGGTGCTAGGCGGTCACGAAGCGCGGCAAGTGCCGGCGGAACGGCATTTCTGGCGCGACTTCACCGAGCGCCCGCGCGGCCCGGTGGCCTTCGTAAATGGCGTGGGCGATGAGCCCGGGGGCTTCGGCGTCGCCGATGACCTTCAGGGTCGCGAAGCGCGCGGCGTGCGCCTCGAGCTCGCGGTAGAGCGCGTCGTTCGGGAGGCGGGTCGTGACCATGAGCAGGGCGTCGGCGGGGCGCGGGATGGCGATGCCGGTCCAGGCATCCTCGCAGATCACCTGGTCGCCCTCGAAGGCCCGCACGACGTGCTGGGTGACGATCTGCACGCCGCTCGCGAGGAGGCGCTTCATGGTGGGGCCGTACTCGAGGTTGTGCTTGAGCCAGCCGCAGAGCACATCGTCGGGCGTGACGATGGTCACCTCGCAGCCCTTGGCGATCAGCGCCTCCGCCATGACGGGCGCCATGTAGAAGCCGTCGTCCTCGAAGATGACCACGCGGCCCGTGGGGATGCGGCCGTCCATGATGTCGTCGGGCGTGTAGACGTTCGGGCGGTCGTGCCCCGCAACGAACGTGAGCGCGCGTCCCATGCCATCGCGGCGCCAGGTGGAGCCGGTGGCCACGAGCACGTGCCGCGCTTCGAAGCCGAGCACATCCTCGGCGCTCAAAGGGGACTCGAGATAGACCTCGACGTTCCCGAGCTTTTTGATCTGCGTGTCGCGCCAGTCGAGGACGCGGCGCCACTCGACGAGGCCGGGGAGCGCCGACTCGCGAATGATACGGCCGCCGAGCTGACGCTTGGCCTCGGCGAGGTGCACCTCGAAGCCACGCTCACCCAAGGCGCGCGCCGCCTCGAGCCCCGCGGGGCCGGCGCCGACGATGAGCACCTTGTCGCGCTTGACCGCTTTAGCGATGCGCTCCGGATGCCAGCCCTTGCGCCACTCCTCGCCCATGGTCGGGTTCTGGGTGCAGCGGATGGGCGTGATGGTGTTGTCGCCGGTCGTGCAGATGTTGCAGCCGATGCACTCGCGGATGTCGTCGATGCGGCCTTCCTCGATCTTCTTGGGCAAGAACGGGTCGGCGATGGAGGGACGCGCCGCGCCGATCATGTCGAGCACGCCGCGCTTGAGCATGCTCACCATGGTGTCGGGCGAGGTGAAGCGGCCGACGCCGACGACGGGCTTGGTGGTCAGCGACTTCACCCAGCTGGTGAACGACTCTTGCGAGCCCTCGCGCGAGAAGCGGCTGGTCGAGGAGTCGCGGCTCCATGGCGCGATGTTCACGTCCCAGATGTCGGGGAGCTCGGCGAGCATGCCGACGACGTCTTTTGCCTCTTCGACGGTGACGCCATCGGGGCCCATCGCCTCGTCGACCGCGAAGCGGAACGCCACGCCGCAGCTGTCGCCGACGGCGTCCTTGGTGTCCTCGAGCAGCTCTTTCAAGAAGCGGGCGCGGTTCTCGAGCGAGCCACCGTACTCGTCGGTGCGCTGATTGCGGCGGCGCTGCAGGAAGTGCATGGCGAGCGTGAGGTCGTGGCCGGCGTAGACGTAGATGATGTCGAAGCCGGCACGCTTGGCGCGCAAGGCGGCGGCGCGGTGCCATTTGCGAAATTCGCGGATGTCGGTCTTCGACATGGCGCGCGCCTGCTGCGGCGACCTGCTCGCTTGAGCGGACGGCGCGATGCAGATCTCGCGTGAATAGAGATTGGAAGCGGTCGAGCCGTTGTGCACCAGCTCGACGGCGGCGAGGCTCCCGTGCGCGTGCACCTTGTCGCACATGATGGCGAGCGCCGGGATGTCGTCGTCGTCCCAGAGGCGCGCTTCGACGTAGGGCGCGAGATCGCTCGACGGATGGATCTCGCACTCTTCGGTCGAGACCACGCCCCAGCCACCCTCGGCCTTCACCTCGCGCATCGCGGCGTGCGCCTCGGGCATCTGGTGACCCATGCCGTTGCAGTGAGGCACTTGGAAGAAGCGGTTCGGCGCGGTGACCGGACCGATCTTCACGGGGGTGAACAAGATGTCGTAGCGGGGGTCGCGCATGCTAAGGCCTCGAAGGGCCGCGCTATGTAGCGCTTTGGGCCCGGCCTGCCTACCTTGCAGGGACAATATTCAATTGGGGGTCACGTTTATGAATGGAGCTTCCGCGGTTCTCCTGGCGCTGGTCGTTGGCGCCGCCGGTGCTTTCGGCGGTTACACCTACGCGAAAAAAACCGAGACGCCAGTTGTAGTTACACCCACCGAGTACAGCTGGAGCGCCGACAAGGTGTCAGCCGAGATCGCCGAGGCCCGTGGGCTTCAACCCGGCCTCGAGCGCACCCGCCGGCTCTTCGAGGTGGTGCGGCACGTGACCCCGCAAGAGGAGCGCGTGATCATCGAGCGTCTGCCGTTGCAGACCAATGACGGCGTCTCCTACATCGTCCGCGATCGCCTCCTCGACCGCTGGGCCATGGAAGATCCGCAGGCCGCCATGGCGTACGCGCAGCGCTTGAGCGACACCGCCGACCGCGACCACGCGACGCTCGTCGTCGCCAAGGCCTGGACGCAGCTCGATGCACCGTCCGCGCTGAACGGCGCGCCGCCCGCCGCGGTGATGGCCGCCTGGGTCGACATGGATCCGGTCGGCGCCGTGAAGCGCGAGTACGCCTTGCCGCTCGTGAACGACGAGCACCCGAACGCCGCGATGACCGCGTGGCTCGCGCGTGATCCGGAGGGCGCGACGAAGTGGGTGAAGGAGAATCCGACGTCTCCCGAGGCAGCGGCATACGTGGGTCAGATCGTCGCCGCCAAGCCGGTGCCCGAGGCGAAGACCTGGGTCAACGAGCTGCCCGCCGGCGAAGTCCGCTCGAGCGCACAGGGTCAGCTGGCGAGCATGATCGCCAGCGCGCAGCCCAACGAGGCGATCCGCCTGGTGCGCGGCATGACCCCGGGGCCGACCCGCGCCATCGCCGCGGCCAACGTGCTCACCACCCTGCGCCGCACCGGCCAGGAGGACATCGCCGACGAGTTCAGCGAGGAGTCGCCGCTGAACGCCGAGGAGCGCAAGATCATGAATCAGCGCATCTCGGCGATTGCCCGCTCCGCGCGTTAGCGGGAGCGCCGCGCGTTGGCGCGCCACACCATGCGCTCGGGCATGCCGCGACCAGCGGGTGCCCGAGCCCACATTTCCAGCAACTCCGCATCCTTGGCGCCGATAAGGACAGTCGAGCCGATTGTGCGGGAGTATTGCTGATGTCGCTCAAGTTGATGTTGCCGCCGAAGCTGCCCACCGACCCCAAGACCTACTTGGAGCAGTACAAGGCAGGCGCCACCAAGGCGTTGCAGACCGGCGCCTCGACCAACGGCATGCCCGTCCACGTGGACCAATGGATCGCGCGCATCGACCAGTTCGCCGCGATCACCGAGAAGAATCACCTGAATGCGTGCTCGGTGCCCGCCCAGGAGCACGCGGCGGCGCTCTACGCCTCGATCGACAAGATCGCTTTTGCGTTCGGCATGATTCGCATGGGCGCGATGGCTGCCATGGAGCACCAGCATAGCGTGGTCGGCGCCGCGCCGTCGTCGTCCGCTGAAGCGGCTCGCCTGGCACGCCTGCAAGCCGCGATCAGCAACGCCGGCAGGTGGCACTTCATGTTCGTGAATCAGCAGCGCATGGCGCCCTGGCAGAGCATTCACTAGTGCGCGCTTACGGCATCAGACCCCGCACCCCCCAAGAGCACCCCGCGGCCACCGCGACCACGGCCGCTCTCCGCACCGTTCGCCGTGACATCGCGCTGCCGGGCGACATCGACGGCTGGATCAAACGCCTCGAGCAGGCAGCGACCAGCGACTTCGCGCGGCGTGATCTGCTGGCCTGCCTCCCCGGCCCGGCGCGTCAGGGCGTGATGGCGACGGGCGCCAAGAACCTCGCGGCGTTCGATGCCGCGGTGAGCGCGTGCCTGAAGTATCAGAACGAATCGATCGCCAACGCGAAGGTGCAGGCGCGCACGGATCCGGACTTCAACGAGATCATCGAGCTTCGCGAAACCCAGCTGAGCGCCTTCAAGAACGCCGCGGCAGCCGCGCGCAAACCGCTCGTTTGAAGGGCACCCCAGACGACGAAGGCTTTGGGGGAGAAAGTTGGGCAGCCCCCTAGCGAAGGTTCCAGCTCTGATCCGCGTTGCTCATGTCGCGCACCGCGGTGGAGGTGGGCAGGGACGTGCACGGGAGCTTCGTGGTGCCGTCCGTCGGCATGACCGCGATGGTGTTCGCGGTGTCGCAGATGGCGAGCTTCACCTGGAATGACTGCTTGAGGATGGGCTTCTGGCCGTCGAGCATGTCGATCTGGCGCGACAGGTTCGCGATCATCGGGCGCTGTGCTTCGTAGCGCGGGTCGACGGCGGCCTTGTTGAGCGCCGCGACGGCGGCCCTGAGCGCTTCACGGACCGCCTCGGTGCGCTGCACGCTGCTCGGCCCCATGGTGCGCAGCACTTCGGCGACGCGGTGCACTTCGACCGCGTCGTCGCTGGTGTCGGCGTAAGGTATGCCGTGCAGGGCTTGCGCGAGCGCCTCGAGCGTCACCGCGAGAGTCTGGTGATCGAGGTGCGTCGACTCGTCCGTGAAAGCGCGCATGGTGTAGCGCAGCTGCTCGAGGTTCGGGTTCACCGCGCTGCCGAGGAATGGGTTCGCGAGCTCTTCGTCGAGCTCGGCCTGGGTGACCGCGAGGTCTTCCTCGTTGACGGTCTTTTCGTTCTTGCATGACACCGCCACGCAGATCGCGACGACGGTGAAGCCGAGTGCGAGCTTCATGAATGCCTCCCATGCCGGTGGTCCCCAATGGCGTGCAAAAATGGATCCACCGCGGGATCGCCCAGGAGAGCCCCTTCCGCGAGGGGCGCGTGGGAGCCACGCCCCCCATCGGCCCTCTTTGCTACACGCGCACCCGAGATTTCCAACCTGTCCAATAACTAGCGACTCGGTCGGTGCATGCTAGTCTACCGACCATGCTCAAAGCGCTGTGCGCGTCCGCTTTTGCCGCCTTCGTGCTCTACGCTACGCCCGCGCTCGCGGTGTGCGATGCGGAATGCGTCGATTGCGACCTGGTGAACGACCTCTGCAACGCGTGCGCCGACGAGACTTACCTGGACGTCACCGGTCTGTGTGAGCCTTGCGAGCCCGCCCCCGGCTGTGTCGGCCAGATCGCCTGTAGCGGCCCCGGCGAGAGCGAGTGCCTCGGCATTTGCGACTCGGGCTACTACGACGACGGCGGCGTGTGCAGGCAGTGCGCCACTCCCGACGTCAACTGCGCCTCGCCCGGCGCGTGCAGCGATGCCAGCTCGAGCGGACAGTGCGACGCCTGCAACAGCGGCTACTTCCTCACCGACAATCCATCGACCCCCGACACCTGCACTCCTTGCTCGCCGATCAGCAACTGCGATCCAGCGACCGTCACTTGCAGCAGCTCGGCCAACTCGGTCTGTGGAACCTGCGATTGCGGATTCTTCCCGGACGGCACCAACAGCACGTGCATCGCCTGCGGTCCGGCAGTCACGAGCTGCGCTTCGCCGGTCGTCTGTACGAGCGCCGCCACGAACAGCCAGTGCGACGCGTGCGTCACCGGCTACTACTTGACCGACGGCGCGCCCGACACCTGCACCGCCTGCCCCCTGCCAGCCAACTGCACCGCCGCGACCTGCACGACCTCGGCCGACGCCGTCTGCAGCACGTGCGCCGCGGGCTTCTACGTCGACGGCGGCGCTTGCACACCGTGCACGGCGGTCCCCGGCTGCGCCTCGGCGATCACCTGCACCAACGGCACCGACTCGGTCTGCGCCAACTGTGACGATGGCTTCTTCGCGGACGCCGGCGCCTGCACGGCCTGCACCGAGTGCGCGGTCGGCTCCGTGGTCGATGTGGAGTGCTCCGCCACAGCGGACACGGAATGCACTCCATGCAGCCCGGGGACCTTCGCCAACACCGTGAACGCGCCGAGCTGCGCGCCGTGTCCGAGCGGTACCTTCAACGCCAACGTCGGCTCACCGAGCTGCGAGGCTTGCCCCGCCGGCACCAGTTCTCCGAGCGGCGCCATCGCTTGCACGGCCTGCGACGCGGGCTCGGGCGGCGCCGGCTGCAGCACCTGCCAGCCCGGCACCTTCGCGCCCGATGGCTCGGCTTACTGCATCCAATGCCCCGCTGGCTCCGTCTCGCCCGCGGGCGCCGCCACCTGCACCGCCTGCCTCGCCGGCACGTTCGCCACGACGCCGGGCGCGAGCACCTGTCAGGAGTGCCCAGCCGGTTCCTTCTCGGACGGCGCTGGCCGCGTGAGCTGCCGGCCATGCTCGGAGGGCACCTTCGCCGCGACGCCAGGCGCGACGCGCTGCGAGACCTGCGACGCCGGCACCTACGCGTTGCCGGGCGCGGCCGCATGCTCGCCCTGCGG
Source organism: Myxococcota bacterium (assembly GCA_039809465.1). Taxonomy (GTDB): domain Bacteria; phylum Myxococcota; class XYA12-FULL-58-9; order XYA12-FULL-58-9; family JALHOP01; genus JALHOP01. The sequence continues at coordinate 3,103 of JBDHVB010000033.1, read as the reverse complement.
CGACTGTGACGACGGCGACGCGTGCACCGACGACGTCTGCGACGTGACCCGCGGCTGCTCCCACGTCCAGACCTGCGCTCCCGAGCCACCACCGCCGGCCAACCCACAGACTCCGGACGAAAACCCGGGCATCATCGTCGTCGATGGCGGATGCAGTGCCGCTGGCGCGGACATCGCATGGCTCGCCGTCATCGGCGTGCTCGCCCTGGGGCGCCGCAAGCGCACGTGAGCCAAGCGCTCCGCGAGCAGCCGACGACTTTCGCGGATCTGCCGGAACGGAACAGCGCATCGGGCTAAACCCGTTTCAAAACCGAACACCCAACGTTATCGCCGAAGTTCGACACACGGGATTTAGCTGACATGCAAGCGGCACGAATGATGCTCATTGTATGAGCACGCGGGAGAGTTCCAGTCCCGCAAAGTGAGACTCCCCATGCTGCTGAAGACCGATACATCGACCGTCCCCTCCGGGCGTTCGATCGCCGACGTGAAAGCTCATGTCGTCCGCTATAACGACTGCGAGCTGATCCTCTGGATCGACGTCGTCGGCCAACAACTGCAAGGCACCTTGGTCACCCAGGATGCCATCGACGAGACCCTGCGCGCCCTGACGCGCTGGAGCATGTACATGGAGCCCGAGTGGCGCTCCAAGGCTGACTGACCCGCCCCCGAGGTGATACGACGCGAGCGCCGCCATGTTCCGCCGTATCACCCCCATCGGGAGCTTTCGTTGATCGACGACGCCGAGATTCGCGACATCGCCGCGGTGTTCAAGCAGGTGGGCGGCAGCGCCAGTGAAGCAGAGCTCGCCAAGCTCACCACCGATGAGCACGAGGGCTCGCGCGCCGAGAAGATCTTCCAGCTCATCAAAGATCTCGACGGCAAGGACATCGCGGTCGCCTGCCGCGACATCGGCTTCTTCCGCTTCTTCTTGGTGAACACGCTCATCCAAGCGCAGCGGCTCAATCACGAGCTCCGCATGATCGCTCTGCGGGCCATCGGCAACGGCCTGCACGAGTTCGCGGCGTACTTTTCGTACCTCGACTCCAAGACCACCCGCACCAGCTACGCCGAGCTCGCCAACGACTCGAAGCGCTTCTTCGCGTTCTGCATCGCGCAGCTCATCGAGCTCGGCTTCGACATGGACGGGCTGCTCATGACCATGAAGGGCGACGCGCACGACCAGGCCGACGCTTACGAGCTCCGCCGCCTGCGCGAAGAAGGCCCGGACGCTTTCGCGAACACGTACCTGTTCGACGCCGAAGAGAAGAAGCTGTGGGACGCCGTCTTCGACAAAGGCGGACAGCCCGCGGTCAGCGCCTTGCAGCGCCACTTCGTCACGAAGTACGAGCTGCCGTTCATCGCCACCCCCGAGGCCCCCGCCGATGCATAAGCTCAGCGCCGCTCTCCTCCTCATCATCGTCGCCTGCGCCGCGGTGAGCCCGCCGCGCCCGGTCGGCGTGACCGGCCCCGCCGCCGACGCGCTTGCCCAGGCCATGCTCGAGCGCATCGACATCAAGGCCTGGGAGGCCACCAAGGCGGTCACCTGGAACTTCGGCGGCCGCCGCACCCATCTGTGGGACCGCGAGCGCAACTACGATCTCTACAAGAAGGGCGACCGCGAGGTCCTCCTGCGCATCGGCGAGAAGACCGGCATTGCACGCGATAACGGACAGGCGCTCACCGGCAAGGAGCTCGACGAAGCGCTCAACGAGGCCTGGGAAGCCTGGGTGAACGACAGCTTCTGGCTCAACGCGCCGGCGAAGTGCTTCGACGAAGGCACCGAGCGCTCCATCGTCCACGACGACGAAGGCGACCACCTGCTGGTGGCGTACACGAGCGGCGGCGTCACGCCGGGCGACGCCTACCTATGGACCCTCGACGGGAACCTGCCGGTGAGCTGGAAGATGTGGACGCAGATCCTCCCGATCGGCGGCGTGAGCACGACCTGGGAGGGTTGGGAGAAGCTCGCGACCGGCGCCTGGATCTCCACCAAGCACGAATTCACCGCGCGCAGCCTGCCGATCACCGAGCTGCGGGGCGCGGCGAGCCTGGCAGAGCTGATGCCAGGCTCCGACCCGTTCGCGGCCCTCGAGTAGAGAAGGCTCTACTTCTCGATGGTCGCGTTGGAGCGCAGGTACTCCATGAGCCACGTGTGCTTGTCGGGATACTTGGCGTCGTGGCGCGCCTTGAGACGAATGATCTCCACCGCGTCGGGGCGCACGTTGGTCTTCGGAGTGTCGCCGATCTTGGTATCGGCGGGCACCCAGACGAACAGGCCCGCCGGGTAGTTCTCGTTGTCGGACACGTGCCAGTAGTCGCCGTTCAGCTTCTGCTCGGTGAAGAGCGTGTCGAACGACTTGGAGCTGTCCGCCGCGGCGGCCTTACGGAAGGCTTCGGCGGCCTTCTTCTGCTTGGCCTTCTCGGGCTTCTTCGCGACCTTGTCGAGGTAGAGATAGGCGTGGTCGACCGTCACGTAGGCTTCGTCACCGGGCGGTGGTGGCGGCGCCTTGTCGAAGATCTTGGTCTCGAGCTGGGTGCCTTCGTCCACGAGGCCCGACGATTCACTCGGCGGGGCGATGTCGTGCTTCTTGGCGTAGTCGCGCAGCAGGTACAGGTCGATGGTGGCGTCGATGGCATCCGGCGAATCCGCCGCGACCGCCTTCTCACCAGCGATCGTGGTGATGTCGACTTCGGCCACCTCGGTGCCGTTCACCTTGATGGTCGGCTTGGCAGCGGCGGCGGCGGCACCGGCTGCATCGGTACCGGTCCCCGGCGGCGGTTGGACTTTGTGCTTGGCGCAGGCAGCGAGCAAAAGAAGGGCAAGGGCTAGACGCTTGTGCATGTGCCTTCTTCGCACGGTCGCCCACGCGACTTCAAATCCCGGGTGGCTCCCCCTGGGAGGTTGACGAATGGTCTCGGATCGACATGACCGGCCGCCGGGGTTTAAGTCTCCAGCATGCACGTTTGGGCGGTGGTGCTGCTGCGCTCGCTCGCGACCCTGGTCGTGGTGCTGACCTTCGCGTGGGGCGGCATGGCGCTCGCGTACCAGCTCGCCGGCATCGGCAAGCTCGTCGGTGTCGTCCTGTGGAGCGCCGCCGGC
>JBDHVB010000032.1:0-32231 GCA_039809465.1 Myxococcota bacterium | reverse complement strand
CGACGTGCGCCTCGACGCCCCCATCTTCCAGCGCCCCAAGGAGACGCCGACCATCACCGCCGACGCCAGCTTGCCGCTGCGCTTTGCGGGCTCGTCGCACGAGAAGATCGAGCGGGTCCGTCAGGGACTGCGCGAGCTCATCCGGTTCTGCGGCGAAGAGCCGTGAAGTAGGCCGCGCTCGCCCCCGCGAGCACCAGGGCGTAGATGCCGGCGATCAGCACATCGCTCGCCACCACCGCCACGAGCGCGACGGCCGAGAGCGCTAGCGCCACCGCTGGGGTCACCGGGAAGAGCGGGGCGCGGAAGGGTCTGACGAGCGCGGGCTCGCTACGGCGCAGCTTGAAGAGCGACAGCATGCTGAGGATGTAGAGAGTCACGGCCCCCAGGACGCTCATGGTGATGATGGCGTCGGTGCGCTCGCTGAGGACCGCGATGCAGCCGATGGCGCCCGGCACCGCGATGGCGAACACGGGGGTGCCGAAGCGTGGATGCACCTTGGCGAGGATGCTGGGCAGCATGCCGTCGCGCGCCAAGGCGAACACCTGGCGCGAGTAACCCATGATGATGCCGTGCAGCGAGGCGATGAGGCCGAAGAGCCCGAGGTAGACCATCAGGTGGGTCATCGGGTGATTGGGCGAGAGCACCGCGGCGAGCGCCTTGGGGAGCGGCGAGTCGTCCTGGGTGAGCTCTTGCCATGGGAGCACGCCCGTCGTGCAGATGAGCGTGCCCAAGGCGAGCGTGACCAGAGTCACGATGCCGGCGACGTAGCCGATGGGGATGTCGCGCTCCGGGCGCTTCACTTCCTCGGCGCTCATCGCGACGCCCTCGATGGCCAGGTAGAACCAGATGGCGAAGGGGATGGCGTCGAAGATGCCCTGGGGGCCGAAGGGTAAGCCGGCGCCGACGATGCGGCCGAGGTCGACGTGCGGCCCGGTCAGCGTGAAGAAGAGAAACAGCTCGAAGGCGGCGACCGCGGTGATGCAGAGCTCGAACACCGCGGCGATACCGACGCCCAGCGCATTGATGGTGCAAAAGATCGCGAACGCCCCGATGGCCACCGCGTTCACCGGAAGCTCCGGTACGCGAAAGTGGACATAAGCGCCGATGGCGCGGGCGATGGCAGGCGGCGCGAAGACCAGCTCGATGACCGTGGCGATACCCGCGAGGTAACCCACGAAGGGACCGAAGGCGCGCCGCGCGAAGGCGTAGGGACCACCGCTGTGCGGAATGGCGGTCGACAGCTCGGTGTAGCTGAAGATGAAGCACACGTAGAGCACGGTGACGACGAGCGTCGCCGCCATCATGCCGAGCGGGCCGCCCTTGGCGAGGCCGTAGTTCCAGCCAAAGTAATCACCGCTGATCACCAGGCCGACCGCGATGGCCCAGAGATGCACCGGCCCCAAGACGCGTTTGAGCTCGCTCACCGGGCGCGTTGTACCGCGCTAGTCCAGGATGAAGCGAGACGGGTCGAGCGGGCGGCCGTACCTGCGCACTTCGTAGTGCAGGTGCGGGCCGGTGGACTTGCCGTTGCCGCCCATCTCGGCGAGCGAGTCGCCGCGCTTGATGTGGTCGCCCACGGTGCAGCGGAACTTGCTCAAGTGGGCGTAGTGCGTCTGCAGGCCGTAGCCGTGGTCGACGACGATGACGTTGCCGTAGCCGCCGCGCTTGCCCACGAAGATGACCGTGCCGTCCGCTGGCGCGAAAACCTCGGCGACGGTCTGGCCGCCGATGTCGATGCCCTTGTGGACCGCGAGACCGCCGTGAACCGGATCGTTGCGGCGGCCGAAGCCGCTGGTGATCCAGGGCGAGCGGGCGGGGCGCAGGGAGGGCGTGTTCGAGAGCATGCGCTCCGCGTCGTGGAAGTACTCGAGGAGCTCACCGAGCTCGGCGCGGGCTTTGCGGCCGTCGCTCAAGAGGCGCTCGTACTCGAGCGGGAGCGCGATGGGCTCCATGGTGGTGATGGCCGACTTGACCTCGGGCTGCTCCGTTTTGGCGGTCGACTCGAACGGGCCCAGCGCGAGCCCCCGCGCCCGCACACCGAGGCCGCTCTTGGCGTAGACCTGATCGAACTCGACGCCGGCGCCCAGCGCGATGCGGCGCAGCTCGGGGAGCTGGGCATCGAGGCGGCGGGTGAGCTCGCGCAGCTCGGCGTTCTCGAGCGCGATGACGCGCGCGGCTTGGGCCTGCGGGCGGGCGATGAGCGCATGCACCAGCGCGAAGAGGCACAGCGCGACACATGCGCCCGCGGCCCAGAGTGTCCGCTTTACCGTACTACGCAAGACACGCCGGCGCGCGACCGTGCGGCCATTCGAGTCGAGGACGATGACTGCGTAGGAGGGGTTACGCATGTGGACGTGGGGCTGCTTGGAAAAATACTCGCGGGGTATCTTCCCCGTCAAACGGCATTACGTCGCAAGTGTGGAGTCTAGCGAGGGAAAAAAGCCACCGGTCTGGGGTTCCCGTGTGGTGTGAGTATGGTCGGGGCGAGAGGATTTGAACCTCCGACCCCTTGACCCCCAGTCAAGTGCGCTAACCAGGCTGCGCTACGCCCCGACCAAATGAGGGGGGCCGTGTAACGTACTCGGGGCGGCGAGCGCAAGCCTTGGTTGTTCGAAGCGGTGCTGCTTGCTATGGGGCGCGGCTACCATGCGACTTCTTTTAGCAAACGACGACGGTATCCACGCCAAAGGCCTCCAAACCCTAACCGCCCGCCTGGCCGACCTGGGTGAGGTTTGGGTGACCGCGCCGGACCGCGAGCAGAGCGCCACGTCGCACTCCATCTCCCTGCACGTGCCTCTGCGGGTGCGTAAAATTGGCGAGCGTGAATACTCGGTGAGCGGGACGCCCACAGACTCGGTGTATGTGGGCCTGCATCATCTGCTGGCGCAGTCGCCGGACGTCGTGGTCAGCGGCATCAATCACGGGCCGAACCTCGGGAACGACGTCATCTACTCGGGCACCGTCTCGGCGGCGATGGAGGCCGCCATGTTCGGCTTCAAGGCGATCGCCGTGTCGCTGTGCTTGGGCGAGAACGGCTCCGATCCCCAAGACCTGCACTTCGAGACCGCCGCCGAGTTCGTGGCGCGCCTGGTGAAGTCGCTCGAGCACGTGACCTTGCCGCGCGGGGTGCTGCTCAACGTCAATGTCCCCAACAAGCCGATCGCCCAGGTGAAGGGCATGAAGATCTGCCGGCTCGGCTTCAACAACTGGGCCGACAAGGTGAACGAGCGCGTCGACCCGCGCGGCCGCCCCTACTACTGGATCGGCGGTACCCGCCAAGGCAACGACGACATCCCCGACTCCGATGTGAACGCTATCGCGGATGGATTCGTCTCGGTCACGCCCATCCACTACGATCTCACCGACTACCGGTCGCTCGCCGTCGCGCGCACCATCGTGGTCGAGGGCTTCCCACGCCAGCCCGACGGTCTCGGCGACGCGGCGCTGCCGCACCCGGTGATGCCCAAGCCGTAATGCGCGACCGGTCGATCGCGAAGCGCGGAAGTTGCTAGAAAACGCGACGCAAAATTTGTTCGACCACACGCGCCTACGTTAGGGTGCGTCGTGGCCAAGCGATCTTCAGCGCTCCTTGCAGTTCTCCTCGCGACCGCGAGCGGCTGCGCCAGCGCTTACGCCGCGCCACTCGTCGGCTCGGCGCCTGCTTCGGCGGCGCGCCTCGAGGCTCCGGCGCGGGTCTCGGCCGCCTCGACCTCGGCAGGGGCCACGGCGGCGGCCGCGAGCCAGTACGTCGTCCAGCCCGGCGATACGCTATGGCGCATCTCGCAGCGCTTCGCGATGTCGGTCACGGATCTACGCGCCAAGAACAACCTCGACGGCAACAGCCTGCGGGTAGGCCAGACGCTCGTCGTCGGTCAGGTGACCACATCGTCCTCCAAGGCGGACGCACCCTCGGCGGAGACCCAGAGCGCCCTCGCGCGCCTCAAGTCGACGGGCACGAGCAGCGGCGTCGCCGACAACACGACGGCCGCCAAGCCCACCGTCGTCAGCGCGCCGCCGACGCCCACGACGCCAGTCCCGGTCGGGAAGGGCGCGGTCAGCGGCTCGCCGCTCGGTCAGCCCGCTGGCAAGCGCAAGTACCAGCTCGTCTGGCCGGTCGAAGGCGTGCTCACCTCGCGCTTCGGATCGCGTAACGGCAAGGGCCACGACGGCATCGACATCGGCGCCGCTCCCGGCACGACCATCAAGGCCGCCGCGGCGGGTGACGTCATCTTCGCCGACACCCACGGCAGCTACGGCAACCTCGTGCTGGTGCGCCACGCCAACAACCTCGTCACCGTCTACGCCCACAACGCCCGCAACCTCGTGAACAAAGGGCAGCGCGTAAAGCAGGGTCAGGCGATCGCGACCGTTGGCTCCACGGGACACGCCACGGGTCCACATTTGCACTTCGAAGTGCGCCGCGGGACGGTCGCCGAGAATCCGCTCGGTCTTCTCCCGCCTTGACCGCCTCCCTGACCCTCCCATAAGCCCAGGGAGGATGATTTCGGTCGGCATCGACGGCCTGTTCGCGCCAGTTCTCGAGCAGGGCTTGTCGCAAGAAGCGCTGGCCAAGCTGGCGCCACAGCTCAAGACGGCGCACCGCGAGCTCATGAGCCGCCGTGGCGCGGACATCGGCTTTTACGACCTGCCGTCGCGCAACGACCTCTTGCGCTCGGTCACCAACGAGGTGAACCGCCTGCGCTCGATCGCCGACGATCTGGTGGTGCTCGGCATCGGCGGCTCGTCCATGGGCGGCCAGGCGCTCACCGCGGCCCTGCGCCACACTACCGAGCGCCCCGGCCGCGTCCACTTCGTCGACAACATCGACCCCGACTCGGTGGGCATGCTGCTCGACAAGCTCGACCCCTCGCGCAGCGCCGTCGTGGTCATCAGCAAGAGCGGCGGCACGGTCGAGACCCTGGCGCAGCTGTTGGTGATGCGGCGCTGGCTGCGCGTCACCCTGGGCGCCGGCGAAGCGCGCTCGCGCATGACCTTCGTGACCGCCAAGAGCGGCGGCTTGCTACGTGAGGTCGCCGACGCCGAGGGCATCCGCTCTTTCGAGATCCCCGAGAACGTCGGTGGCCGCTATAGCGTTCTGTCGCCGGTGGGCCTCTTGCCGGCCGCGTTCTGCGGCGTCGACATCCGCGAGGTCATGCAAGGCGCCGCCGACATGGTCGAGCGGGTCACCAGCGATGATTTGCAGCAGAATCCGGCGACCTTGATGGCGGCCTGGGCGGTCATGGTCGAGCGCGAGCTGGGCCGGCGCACTCTGGTCATGATGCCGTACGCCGACTCCCTACGCGTCGTGACCAGCTGGTTCGTGCAGCTCTGGGCCGAATCCTTGGGGAAGCGCCTCGACCGTCACGGTCAGGTGGTGAACGCCGGGCAGACGCCCGTGCCGGCCTTGGGGGTCACCGACCAGCACGCGCAGCTCCAGCTCTTCATCGAGGGTCCCAAGGACAAGGCCGTCGTCCTGGTGAAGGTGAAGAAGTTTCAGCGGGCTCTGCCGGTCCCTGACGAGCTGTCAGATCGCGAGGAAGCGGCCTTTCTGGGCGGCCGGGACCTGGGAGAAGTGCTCGCGGCGGAATTGCGGGCTACCCGTGCCATGTTGCTTGATGCGGGGGTCCCGGTGCTCGATATCCGGCTGGATCGGATCGACGCCGCCCACATTGGAGGCCTGTTCGTGCTTCTAGAGGCGGCGTGCGCTTGCACCGGCTATACCATGGGCATCAACCCGTTCGACGAGCCCGGGATCGAGGCAGGTAAGCGCATGGCAGCTGGACTCCTAGGTAGGCCTGGCTACGAGCGTGACGCAGATCGTGTTCTCACGCGTGAAGCCGTCAAAAATCGGATACCATAAGCGCAGCAAATGGCTCGTGAACGCGAAACCGTCGTAACCGTCGTTACGCAGGGACTTGGCGAGCGAGTACGTCCAAGCGGACAGGCATGCTTGGTCGTGTTCTACGGCGCGAACATCGGGCGTCGTTACTTCTTGGACAAGCCCGAGCAGATCATCGGCCGCTCCGAGTCCGCCAACATCCAAGTCGATCAGGACAGCATCTCGCGCCAGCACTGCAAGATCGTGAACCGCGATGGCCGCTTCACGCTCTTCGACATGGGCTCGACCAACGGCACCTTCGTCAACGACGACCCGGCCGAGGAGCGCGAGCTGCGCGACGGCGACGTCATCCGCCTCGGCCAGACCATCTTCAAGTACCTCTCGGGCTCGAACATCGAGAGCAAGTTCCACGAAGAGATCTATCGCCTGACGACCATCGACGGTCTCACCCAGGCCTACAACAAGCGCTACTTCCAGGAGACCCTGGAGCGCGAGCTGAACCGCGCCATGCGCTACGGCCGCAACATGTCGCTGGTCATGTTCGACATCGACCACTTCAAGCAGATCAACGACACGCACGGCCACTTGGCGGGCGACTACGTGCTGCGCGAGCTCGCCAACATCGTTACGCAGAACATCCGCCGCGAGGACGTCTTTGCCCGCTATGGCGGAGAAGAATTCGCGCTGGTGCTCCCCGAGGTCGAGAATGATGGCGCCATTCAGGTCTGCGAGAAGCTGCGCTCGAAGATCGAAGAGAAGCACTTCATGTTTGCCCAGAAGCGCATCAAGGTGACGGTGAGCCTCGGCATCCGCACTACGAGCAAGTCCGAGCCCGACATGACCGGCACCGAGTTCATCGCGCAAGCCGACGCCAAGTTGTATCAGGCGAAGCAAACTGGCCGAAACAAGGTCTGTGCCTAGCGATCAGTTGGAGTTTTTTTCGGTTTGGCTTTAGTGGCCGCTAAAGCGGGTGGCCTAACCGCTTGCCCAGGTGATCTCGAGGTCAGCGTCGCACGACGACGATCTACCACAGCCAAGCTGCACGGCCTTTGGTCAGACTCAGGACGTCTTGGCGATTGACAAGGAAGTTGTCCTTGCTAGAGTAAGGAAATGGGGAAGATCACCTCGAAGTTGCAAATTACGCTTCCCAAGGCGATCGCCGAGCGCTTTGGCCTCAAGCCTGGCGATGACGTCGACTTCGTGCCTGCTGGTGAGATCATCCGCCTCGAGCCACGCGCACGCTCCGCAGGCACCTTTGCGCGTGAGACACGGCTCGATCTCTTCGACCAGGCGACAGCGCGGCAAGCCGCACGCGACGCTAACCGTCCTCGTTCAGCGGATGCAGGTCGCGAGTGGACGCGCGACGAGCTCTACGATCGTGGCCGTCCTCATTGACACCAACGTCCTCGTCTATCGCTTTGATGGACGGGATCCGCGAAAGCAGACGCTAGCGACCGACCTTTTACGGGCCTGCATCGCCGACGACTCAGCGCGCGTGCCACACCAAGCGCTCGTCGAGTTCGTGGCCGCCACGACACGCCCTCGCTCCGACGGTCCAGCCTTACTGAGTTTCGACGATGCCCGACGCGAGGTCGAAGACCTGCTCGCCCAGTTCACCATCCTGTACCCCAACGAGCAGATCGTCCGCCTCGCGGTCCGCGGCTCGGCCACCTACAGGCTATCGTGGTTCGACGCACACATCTGGGCCTACGCCGAGTACTATGCGTTGGAGCAGATCCTCTCCGAAGACTTCCAGCACGGCCGCTATTACGGAAGCGTCCGTGCTTGGAATCCGTTCGCGGCAGAAGCCGAAGCGAAGTGACGCGAGTGCGCAATCATCTCCGTGGCGGCAGAGCCTCCGGGGGAAGCGGAGCAGCGTGGGGAGCGATCGTCTTGCGGTGTTGCTGAGCATGGGACGGTCGGGCATGGTCGCCGAGGTGAGCGCTTCTGCCGAGATTCTGGATGACGACGCGCGTGTTCGCGTCCTGCCCAACGATCTCATCGATCGTATCGCGGCGGGTGAGGTGATCGAGCGGCCGGCGTCGGTGGTCAAAGAGCTCATCGAGAATTCCATCGACGCGGGGGCGCGACGGCTGCGGGTCGATCTCGGGGATGGTGGTTTGTCGCGCATCGTCGTCGAGGATGATGGCCGGGGCATGTCGCCGCGCGACGCGAAGACGGCGCTGCTCCGCCACGCCACCAGCAAGCTCACGCACCCGGACGATCTCTTCTCCATCCGCACCCTGGGCTTTCGCGGTGAAGCGCTCGCGGCCATCGCGTCGATCGCGCGCATGACGCTGACGACGCGCCGTGCCTCCGACGCGGTCGCGACGCGGCTCGTGGTCGTGGCGGGTGAGGTCGAGAGCGTGAGCGAAGTGGGGGCGCCGGTCGGCACCTGCGTCGAGGTCGCGGACCTCTTCTTCAACACGCCGGCGCGGCGTAAGTTCATGCGCTCGCCGGCCACCGAGCAGGCTCACGTCGTCGAGGCGGCGCTGCGCGTGGTGCTGGGGGCGAGTGAGTGCGGCATCGTCGTCACCAACGGGGAGCGGCGCTTGCTCGACGTGCCCGAGGACGCGACCGACGAGGCGCGCATGGTCGCGGCGCTGGGGGCCAAGGTCGAGAAGGTTTATCCCTTTCAGCGCGAGCTCGATGATGTCCGCGTCAGCGGATACGTGACCCACCCCGAGGCGGCGCGCAGTGACACCAAGGGTCTCTGGTTCTTCGTGAACGGCCGCTTCGTGCGCGACCGCATGCTGCAGCGCGCGGTGCTCGACGGCTACCGTGAGCTGGTGGAGCGGGGCCGCTATCCGGTCTGCGTCGTCCACATCGAGCTGGACGCCTCGGCGGTCGACGTGAACGTGCATCCGCAGAAGCTCGAGGTGCGCTTTCGCGACGGTCAGGCGGTGTTTCGCGCCATCAGCGCCGGGCTCACTGGGGTCCTCGCCTCGACCCCGTGGCTGCAAGGCGAGCTCGCCGGGGTGCGGCGGGCCACCGAGGCGTACTTCGAGAAGAAGCCTCACGAGCCCTGGCGTTACCCGACGTTCAGCGAGCGTCCGCTGTCCTCGGTCGCGGACCGGCCACGCGAGCCCATCGCCTACGCGCCGCTAGAGCTGCCGCTCGACCGCAAGGGTTACTTCGCGAGCCTCACGCCGATCGGTCAGGCCTTGGGGCGCTACGTCATCTGCGAAGGTGACGGCGGGCTGGTGCTCATCGACGAGAAGGCCGCGCATCAGCGCATCGCCTACGAGCGCTTGAAGCGCGAGGACACGAGCGGCGCCATCGCGGCTCAGGCCCTGATGTTCCCGGAGACCATCGAGGCGTCCGCGGCGCTCGAGAAGCAGTGGGAGAGCGCCAGCGCCTTCGGCTTCGAGATCGAGCCGGTGGGGCCCGAGCGCTTCGCGGTGCGCGCGGTTCCGGGCCCGTTGGTCGGCGCCGACGTGCGCGAGCTGGTCGCCGAGCTCGTCGCTACCTTGCCGGCGCCGCGCGACGAGGTCTTCGCTCGCTGCGCCCGTCACGCCCCGGTCACGACGACCACCATCACGGCGCTGCTCGCGACCCTCGATGAATGGGGAGCCGCGAGCGATACCGAGCACTGCCCGGCGCTCCACCGCCGTCTCGGCGAAAACGAGCTGGAGAAGCTCTTCGCGTGACGTAGCCTAAAGCCGCTTGAACATCTCGCGGTTCGCTTGGTAGCCCTCGCGTCCGTAGAAGCGGACGGCTTTGGGCGCGGCGTGCAGGAGTGTGTGGGCGATGCCTTGCTCGCGGAACCAGTCCTCGCAGAGGCGGAGCAGGTGCGAGCCGATACCGCGATCGCGGAAAGCGGGGCGCACGAACATCTGGTCGACGTAGCCGCAGCGGCGGTCATCGCGCAGGCGGAAGATGGGGTCGGTGGTGAGGACGTCGGCGCGCGACAAGCCCACGACCTGGGCGCCCATCTCGGCGATGAAGATGCGCACCCGCGGAGTCTGGAAGGCGGCGTCGATGTCGTCGTCGAGGCGGGCCTTCACCTTGGCGGCCATGTCGACCGGGCCGAGCTCGTCGACCAGCTCTTCGAGTAAGCGCACGACGATGGCGTGGTCCGCAGGGGTGGCGATGCGGAAGCTCGGCTCGAGGGCGGTCGCGTACATGAGTTTTACGAGAATAAGCGATCACGCGCCCAAGCGGTAGCGCGCGAGCCATTTGGGTAGGCGGATGCTCAGGTGCTTGTGGGGGTCGGGACCAGCCTGGCTCCGGCCGTCACGGCCGCGGAAGTAGTTGCGGACCTGCCAGGCCGCCGAGGCGGACATCTCGCGGTCGCCGATGGCGATGGCGTGCACGTGCGGGCGGTTTTCGCGGTCGCGGAACCAGGCAGCGAAGCCGGCTTCGCGCATGGCGAGGACGAGCTGGTCGATGTCGGCCTTGCCCATGCCCCGGACCGAGACGTCGACCACGCCGCCGCCGCGATGCGGATGGGCGCCTTCGCCGCCGGTCGTATAGGAGCCGCGGACCATGCGGACCTTGAGCCGGCCATGCAGGGCGCGCTGGGCATGCTGCAGCATCTTGAGGGTGCGGGTGTTGACCGTGTGCTCGCCCAAGGTCTGCTGGCGGTAGTCGTGCTCGGGCTCGCCGGCGCCCAACAGCGCGTCGCGCACGAAGCCCGCGATAGCGGCGGTGACGCGGCCGTGATTGTCGCGGTCGCCCGCGGCCTTGGCGACGCGCTTCCAGCCGCCGTCATCGAAGGACCAGGACATCTTCGCGGCCCAGGCGAGCAGGGCCTGGCCGTGCTTCTTGCCCAGATCGAGGGTCTCGCCGCGGCGAAAGCGCGGCAGGTCGAGCAGCTTGAAGACCGCTTTGAGCTCGTCGGGCTCGCGGCCGATGATGCGCAGGATCTCGATGGCGCGGCGCTCCTCGCGTGAGGTCTCGTCGACCTGCGAGGCTTCGATGCGGGTGCTCTTGCCGCCGGCCCAGCGCACATACGCTTGGGCAACGTCCGGACCAATACGCACCAAACCCGAGAAGCCATGTTCCATCTTGAACAGCTTCACGCCGCGATCGGTGAGCGGGTACCCCTTGTCGCGCATGGCGCGGGCGATACCTTCGCAAGTGGACGCCTCGATGGTCGGGGTCGTCGCTTCCAGCTCCATCTTGGCGCCGCCGAAGAAGAGCAGCGATTTGGCGCCATCCCCATTGCCCGCGAGCTCCAGCGCCCGGAGCAGGGCGAGAGCACGACGCGGCTCCGGCGCAAGGCCCGCGGCCCGAGAACCGTCGAGGCCGAAGCGAAGCACACGTGACCGTCGAACGACGGTAGGTTCCGCGCTCTTGTTAGGTAAGGTCCGCATTGTACTGGGGTCTCTTTGGGTATCGGCTGGCCGGAGCCAACGTTGCCCCCAAGCGCGCGGCGCTCCCCGACACGCGGCTTGGTGAGGCCCCTATCGCAGGCGCGTCAGAGCGTCAGGTTCTCGATGACCAGCGCCGTGCCTTCACCGCCGCCCAAGCAGATGGCCGCGACGCCGTAGCGCTGCTTGCTGGCGATGAGCTCGTGCACCAGGGTGGTGACGATGCGCGCGCCCGAGGCGCCGATGGGGTGACCCAAGGCGACCGCGCCGCCACGCACGTTGACCTTGGCGTGGTCGATCTCCATGTCGCGCATGAACGCCATGGCGACGACGCTGAAGGCCTCGTTCACTTCCCAGCGGCCGATGTCGTTGGGGGTGAGGCCAGCGCGGGAGAGCGCCTGCTTCGCCGCGTGCGACGGGGCGGTGGTGAACCAGTCGGGCTCCTGCGCGAAGGAGCCTTGCGCGAGGATCTTCGCGAGCGGCTTCTTGCCGAGCGCCTTGGCCTTGTCCGCTGAAGCGAGCACCAGGGCGGCGGCGCCGTCGTTGACCGGCGGGGCGTTGGCGGCGGTGATGGTGCCGTTCGGATCGAACGCCGGCTTGAGCGTGGTCATCTTCTCGAGCGGCGCGCTCATCGGGTTCTCGTCGGTGTCGACGACCTTCGTGGCCTTCTTGTCGGCGATCTCGACCGCGACGATCTCGTTCTTGAAGTGGCCGCCGGTGATCGCCGCCTTGGCGCGGTTGAACGACTCGAGGGCGAAGGCGTCCTGCATCTCGCGGGTGAACTTGTACTTGGCGGCCGTGAGCTCGCCGCAGTTCCCCATGTGCTTGTTGCCGTAGGGGTCCCAGAGGCCGTCGACGATCATCGCGTCGACCATCTTCCACTCGCCCATCTTGGTGCCGCGGCGCGAGCCCGGCAGCATGTGCGGAGCGTTCGACATCGACTCCATGCCACCCGCGACCACCATGTCGTACTCGCCGAGGCGAATCGCGTTGGCGCCGTCCATGATGGCGCGCATGCCCGAGCCGCAGACCTTGTTGACCGTGGTGGCGCCGACCTTGTCGGGAACTCCGGCGTAGCGCATCGCCTGGCGCGCGGGAGCCTGGCCTACACCCGCCTGCAAGACATTACCCATGAGCACCTGCCCAAGCTCGCCCGCGTCGATGCCGGCGCGCTCGATGGCGGCCTTGATGGCCACGGCGCCCAGGCGCGGCGCCGGGAGGGAGGAGAGAGTGCCCAGGAGCGAGCCAATGGGGGTGCGTGCGGCGGAGAGGATGACGACGTCTTTCATGGGCGTTTCACCTACCGGATCAGCGGCGAGTTGAGAAGGTCCACGACCTGCGGGATAGTCAGGTCATGGGCCAGCTCTCGCTGCTAGTCGTCGAAGACGATCCCGAGATTGGACGCGCGCTCTCGACCTTCGGAAAGTCACGCGGTTATGCGACTCGCGTGGCCGACACCGGCCCCAAGGCGCTCGAGGCGGTGGCCCAGCAAACGCCCGACGTCATCCTCCTGGACGTCCAGCTCCCCGGCATCGACGGGCGCGATCTGCTCAAGCGCTGGAAGGCCTCGGGGATGCTCGACGCGACCGTGGTCGTCTTCGTGTCGGCGCGTGACGAGCAGAGTGACCGGCTCGTGGGCCTCGAGCTCGGCGCCGACGACTACGAGACCAAGCCGCTCCAGTTCGCCATGTTGTTCCGCAAGCTCGAGCGTCTCCTCGAGAAGAAGCGCGGAGCCGCGGCTCCTTAGAACGATCGGTCGCGCCCGGCGCGAAGCCTGCACGATCGTCTGGAGCGCATTGACCCACTGCGTCTCGACGAGTAGGTTGCGCCGCCTTCGAGGGTGGTTAGCTCAGTCGGTAGAGCAGCGGACTTTTAATCCGTTGGTCGCGAGTTCGAATCTCGCACCACCCACTTTCTCTACGCTCACCGAGCAGTCACGAGGGGGATGGAACATGGACGAGACGACGGGCCGTGAGCTGGTCGACCTGAAGCGCGAAGTGCTCGAGACGCGCAACACCGTCATCAAAGCCGACAACCAGGTCAAGAACCTCTCGCTCGACGTGAAGAACTTCGAGCGCCGCTTCGAGCAGATCGAAAAGCGCGGCAAGTTCACGAGCCTCGCGGTCAACGTCTTCGTCGGCCTCGTCATCACCATCGCCGCCTACCTCGTCTTCTCGGCGCGCTCGCGCAGCTACATCGCCGACGCCGAGCGCGCGCAGGCCGACGCCCAGCAGGCCCGCGACTCGGCGCAGAAGCAGAGCGAGGACTTGAACCGCCGCTTGGCCGAGCTCGACGTCCAGAAGAAGAAGGCCGTCGACTCCGCGCAGGTCAGCAAGAAGGTCTTGGACCTCCTCGACCAGGGCAACGAGAAGGCCGCGGTCGACATGCTCGACCAGGTGAACCTCACGACGCTCACCGAGCTCGAGGCGCGCCTCATGGAGAAGCGCGTCGGTGACCTGCGCAAGAAGGCCGCCGAGGACGCGTACGAGCAGGGCCGCAGGCTCGCCGAGACCAGCGGTAAGTCCGCTGAAGCGGTCGACATGCTGAAGAAGTCGCTCACGCTCGACCCGAACTTCCGCTACGTCGTGAACGTCCGCTACCTGCTCGCCACCGAGCTCTTCAGCCTGAAGCGCTACGACGAGGCCGAGCCGGTCCTGCGTGAGCTGTCGAACATCCGCGACCCGTCGCTGCGCGAAGAGATCCGCTTCCTGCTGGGCGCATCGCTCGCCCAGACCCAGAAGGTCGACGAGGCGCGCAAGGTGCTCGGTGAGATCATCGGCGCCGGCGGCAAGTACAAGAGCCAGGCGAAGACGTACCTGCAAGCCATGGAGCTCGCGGAGAAGAACAAGAATCAGGCGCCGGCCGCTGGCGCCACGCCCCCGACGCAGGGCGGCTGAGGCACCGAACCGCGAGGGCGCCTACGGTGGCGCTCGCGCAGCCGAACGCGCGGAGCGTGAGCGCAAAGCCGCAAGCGACGCCCGCCGAACGGCGAGCGCCTGCTCGAGCGGCGTCACGGCGCTCCGCCGTTCGAGCGGAGCGCGGCAAGGAAAGCGCGCTCTAGGCGCTCTTCGCATCGACGAAGCTGCGGACCGCCATGGCGCCGGCGATGTACTGGCCAGCGCCGGGGATGCACGCCGCCGCGCCGACCGCGAGGTTCTCGACGCCCGACTTCATGAGGTCGGCCGAGAGCTTCATGTAGCCTTCCTGCGCTTCACCCTTGGCGCCGAGCGACAAGGCCATGGCGACCATCGCGATGCCGACCTTGATGCTGCAGGCGATGGGGTTGAGGATCGCGCCGCTGAACGGAACCACGGTGTTGATGCCGTAGAGCAGGCCGTTGACCACGTTGTTCTGCATGGTCTTGCGCTGCGCGGTGGCGGCGCTGACGACCGCCGAGGGGCGGATGGTGTCGAGGTCGGTGGCGCGAAGGAAGGCGCTGGTGCGGCTCTGGAACGTCGAAGGCTGGAGGCTGGTCATGGAAATCCCCGAAAAGGAGTGGGCGGTTGGCCTGTATCGGTGACTTCGGGTCACGGGTGCCCGAAGCACCGGTGACGCGTCGGCGCAAAACCCCTGATGGATCGCCCAGGTTCACGACACGGCGTGTCAGAAGGCCCTGCAAACGGCAAAACGGCGGCGATCTGGCGCGGTGCGATTTCGCACACCGATCCCATTTCAGCCCGATAATTCAACTCGGGCGCAACTTCATGCACCCCTCGCCGATACACCTGGCGAGACGAGCCTGTCGGGAGTTTTGAGTCATGATTTCGGGATCGCTTCCATCACCTGTGCGCCCTGTCGGCCAGCCCCTCTCGGGGGCCCATGCCGAACAGCGGGCGGCTGCTCTTCAGAGCGGTGGTACGCAGGAAGCGCTCAATAAGGCTGCCAAGGACGAGAAGAAGCTCATGCAAGGTCGTGCGCTTCTCCAGCGTGGCGCTCAGCGCAACGTCGCCCAGGCCATGATGCTGGTCAGCCCCAAGAAGCGCGCCTAACGCCATCTCTAGCGCTGCAGTAGTACGACGGTTCCCCCGTAGTTCACGAAAGCAACACTTAGAGGCGTTCGCCTGCAACTGGACGTGCAGCCGCTATAACGGCTGCATGTAACAGTCCATTCGTCGCCAACATGCCACGCGGCGTGTTCGTGGACGGTTTGTTATAGCGGAGAGGGTCGCCGAAGCAGTCGGTGACGAACCCGCCAGCCGCCCGCAGAATCGCCTCGGGAGCGCACGCGTCCCACTCGTGCGTCTTGGCCGACATCGACAAATAAACGTCGGCGCCGCCCTCGGCGACGCGGGCCATCTTCAGGCCGACGCTCCCCAAGCGGTCGTGGCGTGGAATGCCCAGCGCCGTCAGGACCTCGGTGACCGCGCTCGAGGTGTGCGATCGCGAGCCCACGAGCGTCGCCTTTCGCGGATCGATGCAGCGGGTAGGAGAGAGGCGCACCGGTGCCGCGCCGCCGCGCTCGACCGTCGCCGTCCTGCCGAAGCCTGCCCAGAGCGTGTCTTGGGTGGGCTGGTAGACCACGCCGACGCGCGCCTCGCCCGCGATCGCGAGCCCGATCATCACCGCGAACTCGCCGTTGCGGTTGACCAGCTCCTGGGTGCCGTCCAGCGGATCGACGCACCAGAGCCGCGTCCGCGCGTGGCGGGAGGCGCTGTTCTTCGACTCCTCGGCGAGGATCGCGTCGTCGGGGAAGGCCTCGGCGAGCCCGTCGACGATGATCTGATTGGCCTCGCGATCGGCCTGCGTGACCGGATCGTCCTTGCCCTTGTACTCGACGGCGAGGCCCGCGTCGTCGAGCGCGAGGATGCGCGCGCCTGCTTCACGTGCCAGGCGTTTTGCGACGGAGAGCTCGTGCGAGAAGTCGGTGTTCATCGATTGACCATGTCGTGCGGGTCCTCTAAGTAGCCGCCTTCGATGGCGTCTGACATCAAGAATTTCATCCTGGTCGCGAGCGGTAAAGGCGGCGTCGGCAAATCGACGGTCGCCACCAACCTGGCGATGGCCCTCGCGCGCGCCGGCCACGCGACGGGGCTGCTCGACGCCGACATCTACGGCCCGTCCATCCCGACCATGATGGGGCGCACCGAGTCACCGCGCCCCGGCGAGGACAAGCAGATCATCCCGCCGATGAAGTTCGGCCTGAAGCTCATGTCGATCGGCTACCTGGTCGACGCGAGCCAAGCCATGGTCTAGCGCGGTCCGATGCTCGCAGGCGCGGCGACCCAGCTCGTGCAAGACGTGGCCTGGGGGAAGCTCGACTATCTCGTGGTCGACCTGCCGCCGGGCACTGGCGACGTGCAGCTCACGCTCGCGCAGAAGTTCAAGGTGACCGGCGCGGTGCTCGTGACCACGCCGCAGAAGGTCGCGCTGGTCGACGTCATCCGCGCCAAGACGATGTTCGACAAGGTGCGCATCCGCACCCTCGGGCTCATCGAGAACATGAGCTACTTCCAGGCTCCCGACACCGGTAAGCGTTACGACATCTTCGGGAACGGCGGCGGCGAGGCGGCGGCGCGCGAGCTCGGCGTCGATTTCCTTGGTCGCGTGCCTATCGAGCCCGCCGTGCGCGAGTGCGGTGACGCAGGTGAGCCCGTCGTCTCGGCATTTCCGCAGAGCGAAAGTGCCAAATCGTTCACAGCCATCGCAGCCGAGCTGCAAAAGCTCGTCGAGGTCGTCAATGCCGAACGTAGCGAGCGCGAACAGAAGCGCCGTATCCTGCCCATCGTCCAATAGCGCGCTGCTCAAGAAGAGTTGGATCGCTCTCGGGCTGTTCGCTTTAGCGGCCTGCGGCGGCACCCCCGACGCGCGCAAGCCGACGCTCGACACCGCCGCGTTCGACGCCGCGCTGAAGACCCTCATCGAGAAGCCCAGCAACCAGCGCACCATCGCCGACTTCGACGTGACGCACGACATGCGCGTCGACGCCAACGACCTGTCCGCCGTCGATGGTCTCTTGGGCCGCGCCAAGCTCACCGCCGAGGCCCGTGGTGTCGACGCCTCCACCAAGGCTGGCATCTACGAGGGGGGCGCCTTCACGCTGGACGCCGAGGCCGAGCTGCCGAAGGCGGCCGACAACACCGCCGCGCGCGCCTTCCTCATCGAGGCGCAGTGGCTCGCCGATCAAGCGCGCTTCGCCGCGGTCGTCGATTGGGAGCCGGACGCGCTGGTGTCGGGCGCGCTCGCCCGCCACATCCCCGGCTACAACGGTGAGAGCATGAGCCCGCCGACCTTGTGCCTCGCCATCGACACGCTCGACTTGGCCTCGTTCAAGCGCGCCGGCTTGCCCGCCGCGGCGGTCACCGATCTCGACTTCACGCTGTGGAACGGCGACATCTCGAACGTGTTCCTGGCGGTGCTCGCCGAGCGCAAGATGGTGAAGCCCGAGGCCAACGCGGCGATCATCGAGCTGCTCGTCGCGCTGCCGGGCATCGACGCCAAGAAGGTCCGCGAATCGTCGGTGCACGACAACCTGCGCCTCGCCTACGAGCGCGCGACCGACACCAAGCTCCCCAAGGAGCAGCGCGTCAGCATCAAGGACGCCTTCTTCCTGACCTCGCGGGTCCTCGCCGGGCTGGAAGCCGCGACCGTCGAGGAGGCCGCCGAGATCGCCATGCACAAGGGCGCCGCCAACGCGCCGGCCATCCTCACGCGCTTCCACGCCGACGCCTCGGGCTGCGGCACGCTCGCGATGATCAACAAGCTCAAGGCGCGCGGCATCGCCATCTACTTCCTCTCGGCGACCCTCGACGTGCTCGCCAAGGCCGCGGCGCGCGCCGTCGGCATCGACGAGGAGCACGCCATCGGCAGCTCGCTCGAGATCGTCGACGGCCGCTACACCGGCAACGTCGTGACCAGCACCTACGAGATCAAGGGCCCGGTCCTGCGCCAGTGGGTGCGCGTGCCGCCGCTCATGGTCTTCGGCGACAGCGCGACGAGCGACGTGCCGATGATGCTCGAGGCCGCGGGCACCGGCTTCATGGTGAACCCGCGCCAAGAGCTGCTCGACAAGGACAAGGAAGTCGCGAACGGCCGCTTCGTGGCGCTCACCTTCACGCCAGGTGACCGGCGCGCCGATGCCCGTCACTAGGCTCGCGCTGGCGGGGCTCACATTACTGACTCTCGCCGCGAGCGCGTGTGACGGCTCGGGTGCCTGTGGTGACGACGTCACGGTATCGCACGACGCGAACGCCCCGCGCGTGCTGGACGTGTCGCTCGTCAAGCAGCTCGAGCAAGACACGTGGACGCTCGTGTTCTCCATCGACTTCGAGGACGCGAACGCCGATCTCGATGATGGCTCGGTGGTCTTCTTCCTGGGGAGAAAGAGCGACAGCGCGGCCACGCAGCCGCTCTTGCCCGCCTTCAAGCAGAGCGCGCTCGAGGAGGGTGCGACATCAGGGACGTTGATCTTACCCCTGCGCTTCGACGACGGCATCTCCAACGGCACCAAGGTCGATTTGGGCCTCCAGCTAGTTGATAGGGCCGCCCTCAGGAGTAATTGTTATGGTCTGGCGCTCGAGCTCGAGGTGAATCGCCGATGATCTACGACGACGACAATCCACGGGGTGGCGGCGAGGGGAAGAGCCGGTTGCCGGACTCCATCAAGAAAGCCGTCGTGGGTGGTCTGTCGGCGGTGTTGATGACGGAGGAGGGCATCCGCAACGCGGTCTCCGACATGCGCCTGCCGAAGGACGCTATAGCGTTCTTGGCGCAGCAGACCGAACGCACCCGCCGCGAGCTCTACCGCATGGTCTCCGACGAGGTGAAGAGCTTCCTCGGCAACCTCGACATGGGCGGCGCGCTGCGCAAGGCGATCTCGGGGATGCGCGTCGAGGCGAAGGTCGAGCTGCGCTTCGTCGACGAGGGCACGGGCGTGTCCATGAAGACCAAGACCATGAAGGGCACGTTGCCCACGTTCGACGAGGGCGATGACGAGCCCGAAGAGCCGCCGCGCTCGCGCAAGACCAGGCGCCGCCGTTAGCACTTGGCGCTAAGCCTGGCGCTCACTCTCGATGACGACCTCGATCGTGAAGGTGCGCTCGTCGTCGACCGGTTTTTGCGAGCGGGCGTGGCTCTTCTTGGGGGGCGCGAGCAACTCCACGAGCTCGATGTGGGCGGTGCCACCTCTCTCGAGCTTGATTTGACTCAAGGTGTAGCGGCGGTCCTTGTCGAGGCCCAGAAACTCCCAGACCACGTGGTCGCTCTTGCTCTTCACGTCCCAGATGCCGCCGCGATGCGTGCGGGTCTCGAGCTTCAGCTGGAGGGCGGTGCCTTTGCGGCCGCGGATGCTCTTGCCGCTGTCGGCGAGCGTGAGGAGGCGGTCCGCGTGCTGGCGTTCGTGCGCCATGCTCTGAGCTTGGCCGCGCAAGAAGTCGGCGATGACCTCGCGGGCGCCGTCCGTGGTGGTCTTGGCGTCGTGCAGGGTGATGAGGGCTTCGATGTCCTCGGCGGTGAGCGCTTGGGGCCGGCGCACCAGTTGGAGCGCGTCGAGGAAGGTGGTCGGCGCGCCGTCCTTTTGGAGGAGGAGAGCCTGCTCGCGCACGGAAGCCATGACCGACTTCTACCGCCTGTCGCACGGTGGCGTTAAGCTCGCATCGTGGAAGCCGAGGTCGAACGCTATCTCGAGGTGCTGCGGGTCGAGCGCAATCTGTCGCCGCACACCGTCGAAGCCTATCAGCGCGACCTGAAGGGGCTCATCGCGAATCTCGCGGCGGGCGGAGTGAGCGAGCCTGGGGCGGCGCGGCCGGTGCACTTGACGCGCTGGCTGCGGAGCCTCGCGGTGGCGGGGAAGAGCCCAGCGTCGCAGTCGCGGGCGTTGTCGGCGGCGCGGCAGCTCTTCGCGTTCTTGGTGCGCGAGGGTGAGCTTGCCGTGAACCCGATGGCCGAGGTCACTGGGCCCAAGCGTCGCCGGCCATTGCCGGTAGTGCCGTCGCGCGTCGAGATGGAGCGGCTGGTCGAGGCGCCGAGCGGGCACGCTGCGAAGAGCGTGATGAGCACGGTGCCGGCGCGCTTGCTGCGTGATCGGGCGGCGCTGGAGCTGCTCTATGCCTCGGGGCTGCGCGCCACCGAGCTGTGCCGGCTGCGCATGGACGAGCTGCATCTCCAGCTCGGCGTCGTGCGTCCGACCGGCAAGGGGTCGAAGGAGCGTGTCGTGCCGGTGGGGAAGCCCGCGCTCGCCGCGCTGAACGACTATCTCACGATCGGCCGCCCGCGCTTGCTCAAAGGCAGGCCGTCGGACTTCGTGTTCATCGGCAACTCGGCAAAGCCGCTGTCGCGCATGGCGCTGTTCAAAATCGTTCGACGTTACGCAAAGGTCGCCGGCATCACGCGCAAGCTTTCTCCGCATAAATTGCGGCACGCGTTCGCGACGCACCTGCTCCAGGGCGGCGCCGATCTGCGCGCGGTGCAGGAGATGCTCGGGCACGCCGACATTTCGACGACGGAGATCTACACCCACGTCGAGTCAGACGCGCTGCGCGCCGCGGTCGACAAGCATCACCCGTTAGGCCGCCGCTAGCAGCTTGGGCGTGTGGGTCTCGAGCTGCGCTTCGATGGTCTGATCGGGCACCCGGACCACGACGTTCGCGAGGTTCTCGAGGCTCGCGTAGTGACGGCCGCGCGCGGTGACCAGCCCGAGGAAGTCGGCGATGCGGGTGAACACGTTCACGTAGGTGCGCCCCTCGCTCTTGCCGCGCGCCGTGACCTTGGCGTGCTCGGGCCTGGGTAAGTAGACGACCGCGCCCGCTTTGACCTTCGCCAAACCGTCGAGCAGCCGCACCGCCGTGCGCTTGGGCCACATGGTGTTGTGCGTGAAGAAATTCGCGAGGGTGATCTCTTTGCTGAAGATATTGCCGGCCTTCATGGCCTCGTAGTTCCAGCGGGCGCAGTTGCCGTACTCGGTCTTGGACAAGCCGAGCCAGCGCAGCGGTGCGGTCACGACATTGAGAATGCGTGGGAAGACCAGTGAGAACTTTGCCGTACCTGCTTGGTTTCTTGCCGCGAGGTCGTCGAAGTAGTGCTTCACGGCTTGGACGTCGATCTTGGGGTCGTCGATGGTCACGAGCGTGAACGGCCGGTTGTAGACACCGCGCTGGCGGTTCGCGCCTTTGAACTCGCTCACGCCGAAGAGGTACTCGGTGAGCTCGATCCACTGGACCATCTTCTCGCCGGGGACGCCGACGATGTTCGGGACCATGAAGGTGGGCTTGCCGGTGGTCGGGTGCGGTGCCTCGAAGGCGCAGAAGGCGTGGCCGTAGTCGCTGCCGAGCTCGGCTAGCCCGTAGATGAGCTTTGGTTTGCTGCCCAGCGTTCGCCAAATGTCGTCGAGGAGGCGGTCTTTGTTGGCGATTGCGGTACCGTCACGGCAACCGAAGCGCGCGAGCTGCTCGGGGGTCGCGGTGGTGGTCACGCGGATGACGCGGCTGTCGGCGGGGACGTTGCCGGCGCGCCACATCGTCGGGCCATCGGGCGTGCCGGCGACTTCGGCGTGACCGTTGCGGAGGGTAGGCGTTGCCGACTCGAGCGCGAGCCTGCCTCGGTTGTCGATTTCCACGTCCCGAATTCTCGGCAGGAGTGCCCAGCTGTTGCCTTATTACGGGCTGCGGAGTAGGCGAGGCCGCACCCCCATGGACATCTTTTCGAAAGCCGTCTTCTACCTGGTGCCGCTCATCCTTTCGTTGACGGTGCACGAGTTCGCGCACGCCTGGGCGGCCAAGAAGCTGGGTGACGATACGGCCGAGCGCTTGGGGCGGCTCACGCTGAACCCGCTGTCGCACATCGACCTCCTGGGGACGATCATCCTGCCGCTCATCTTGATCATCAAGACCGGCATGCCGTTCTTCGCGTGGGCCAAGCCCGTTCCGTTCACGGCGTCGCGGTTCCGCCGCGACATCAACATGCGCACGGGGACGATGTTGGTGGCGTTCGCGGGTCCGCTGTCGAACCTGTTGCTGCTCATCCTGGCGGCTGGCGTGCTGTCGGTCTCGGTGCACTTCTACAGCATCCCGCCGGCGTTCAACGACCTGTGCATCGCGATGATGACGATGAACGCGGGCTTGTTCGCGCTGAACCTCATCCCGATGCATCCGCTGGATGGCGGGAAGGTGCTCGCTTGGCTGCTGCCGCCCGACATGGCGAGCCGCTACGACGCTTTCTTTTATCAGTATGGCGGCTGGTTGCTGCTGCCGCTGTTCTTCGTCATTGGGCCGGTTTTGAGGCCGTTCGTGGGCATGCTGATCCGCGGCGTGGCTCAGTTGACGGGGCTCGCATAGCGCGGCGCGGGGCCGTGTTGTCGGACCCTCGTTGTAGGAGCAGGGTCTCGTGAAGTTCCGCGAGCCAGAGGTTCCGTGAAGCGCACACTCGGTCGATTCTTCGCCCGTGTTTCGGGTGTCTTGAAGCGCGTATGGCGCTGGTGTTTCCCCACGCAAGCGGGGCGCACCGAGGTGCAACTCACGCCACCGCGTCCTGACGAGCCCAAGCCGGCGGTGACACGCGAGGTCATCGATCTCGAGTTCGAGGAGATCCGCGCGGCCCTGGCGGCGGAGCCGAGCGTCAACGCCGCGGCTCCGGAAGCGCCACGACGGGTGCCGCCTCGGCCAATCGATACGCTGAGGTTTGGGGAGCCGCCGGGGGTGCGCTTGGATGCGGCGCCCGAGGTGACGAAGGTCGATGTCGCTCCCACGGCCGAGGCGACGCGGGTCGAGATTGCCCCGCCCGTGGAGACGACGCGCGTCGATGTGCCTTTGCCGTCGCCGCCTGCCGAGCTTTCGAAGCCGGAAGAGCCTGTGGCGAGAGAGCCCAGCTACCGGACACCGAAGTACGGCCGTGACGTCAAAGCTTCGAAGCCCAAGCTCGCGGCGCCACGGCCTACGCCGGCTGCCGCGCCCGTGATCGCCAAGCCAGCACCGCTCGTCGAGCCCGATCAACCTCTCGAAGACAAAGCCGTCGCCGACCTCATCGCGCGCGTCGACATGTTCATGAACATGGGCGACGTTCCGCCTCCGAAGGTGTCCGCGGAAGCGGTCAATCCCGAGCTCCTCATCGAGGGGCCGACGGTCCGTGAGCAGGTCGTCGCGCAGATGATCGCCGAGCGGCTGATGGAGCCGGCTGGCTCCGAAGAGCTCGAGATGGCGGAGGCCGAGGAGATCGTCGCGCCGGCAGATGTCGAGGAGCCGGCGGCCGCGGTAGGAACGTTGGCGGATGAGTCGGCGGTGATGGAAGCGCCGGTCGCCGAGATGGCGGCGGAGCTTGGCGAGATGGCCGCGGCGGTTGGCGAGCCTCCACGCAGCGATGTAGCGAACGTCGCAGCGGTGTTGGTCGACGATGCGCCGACTGTTGCCGAGGGGCCAGGCGTGGACGTGCCGGCTGCCGAGGAAGCGCCGGTCCTCGATGTTGCGCCAGCTGCCGCGCAGCTGCTTCCGGCCGAAGAGCCTGTTGTGGAGATTGCTGCGGCGGTCGGCGAGGAGCCTGTCGTCGAAGCGCCGGTCGAAGAGGGGGCGTTCGTCACGTCCGACGCCGAGGACGCTGCCGTTTGGGCAAACGCGGTCGCTGATGTGGCGCCGGAGCAATACGGTGAAGAGCCATTCACCGCATCGATGCGGCATGACGAGCTCGAGGCGGAGCTTCCCCACGAGGGGGCGCTCGCGTCTCCGCAGGTAGAATCCCTCGAATCCCAAGCAGACATCGCGGAGCCCGAGTCGGCCGCCACGCTTGCGTCGTTCGAGCAGGAGCCCGTTGCAGAGGCGGCGGAGCCCATTGGAGAGATCGAGCCCAGTGTCGCGGCGGTCATGGCCGCAGAGGACGCTTGGGTTGCGCCAGATGCGCCGATGACCGTCGAAGAGACGGCATCGAGCGAGGCAGCGGAAGAGGCGAGCCTCGTGGCCGAGGCTGCGGAGGCGCCGGTCCAGGTGGTCGGCGCGTCCGCGGTGGAAGCGACCGCTGGCGCAGCGGTCACTGCGCCCGATGCGATCGTGGTCGAGCCCGTGGCGCTCGAGGCCGTGCTCCAAGCCGCCGACGAGGAACAGCAGGTCGTCGAGCCGGCTGTGGCCGAGATGCCGGTGTTGGACGAGCCGCTCGTCGAAGACGACATCTCGGAAGAGCTCGTCGCCAGCACGACCGAGACCGGCGACGCCGAGATCGATGCGGAGCTCGCGGCCGCCATGGCGCAGGCAGAGGTTGCGAACACGGCGTTTGCCACTACGCACCCCGAGGCCGTCGAGGAAGCGGCTCCGCAAGCCAGCGACGACGACGAGCGCATCGAAGACGAGCCGTGGTCGCCGCCGCCCGTCATGGCGGACCCGTACTACGAGTACGACATGGCGGCCGAGCTCGCAGAAGCCGGCGCCGAAACAGACGCCGGCGCGGCGGTAAGCGCAGGGGTCGAAGCTTCGAATGGGAGCGAAGAGCCGCAGACCGAGGCATCCGAGCCCATGGAGCTCTCCGAGGCGAGCCTGGGCGTGACCGCGGACTTCGAGGCAGAAGCGGCTGAGGTGAGAGATGCCGAGGCGACCGGAGAGGCTAACGCGAGAGAAGCCGAGGCGACTGGAGCGGCTGAGGCAGGAGAAGCCGAGGCGACGGAAGAGGCTGCGACGGGAGACGTCCAAGCGACGGGTGAGGCTGAAGAGTCGCTGACCGCGGACCTCTTCGCGACTGCCGAGCCGACTGCCGTGGGCGAGCCGAGCCTCTCCGAGTTCATCGCGATGGCCGGCGACGAGCCACTGCCGCCTGAAGTTGCCGCGATGCAGAACGAAGGTGAGCCCGCCGACGAGGCCGTCAGCGAAGGCCTATCGTTCACCGATGACGCGACGCTCGATGCGGTCGCCGATGCCGTCGAGCAAACACTCGCGGCGGCGGAGACCTTCGACGCAGCGGCGGAAGCCGTGGCCGAGATGCCCTCCGACGCCGATGCCCGGGCTGCCGCCGCGATGGCGGACATGGCCGCGAGCGCCACGGCCGACATCGAAGACGAGGACGCCCCCATCGGTCCGCCGCCGCCGGCTTTCCGCAACCCCATCCCCAAGGTCGAGACACCCACCGACTACGTGGCCACCGCCGAGAGCATGCACGCGCTCTACCAGCTGCAGCTCGGCGGCTTCGAAGGTCCACTCGATCTGCTGCTGCACCTCATCAAGCGGCACCACGTCGACATCTTCGATATCCCCATCGCCTTCATCTGCGAGCGCTACCTCGAATATCTGAAGGTGATGGAGGACCTCGACATCGACGTGGCCTCCGAGTTCCTCTTCATGGCGTCGGAGCTGCTGCACCTGAAGTCGCGCATGCTCTTGCCGCGCCCCGAGGGCGAGACCACCGAAGAGGAGGAGGTCGATCCACGCGCCGAGCTGGTGCGTCGCCTCCTCGAGTACCAAAAGTACAAGGACGTGGCGGAGCGCTTCGGGCTGCTCGACCGCTTCGGCCGCGATACGTTCGGCCGTGAAGCGGAGCCCGCGCCGCCGCTCGAAGGCGAAGCGCCGCTCAAAGAGGTCGGTCTGTTCGCGCTCGTCAAAGCGTTCCAGGGCGTCCTCGATCGGCAGAAGCCAGAGGTTCGTCACCAGGTCATGCTCGAGCAGGTGTCGGTGCGGCAACGCATCCGCGTGCTCGTGCAACGCTTCGAAAGTCAGGAGCCGACGCGCTTCGACAAGCTCCTCGAGGACGCGCACCGACGCATCGACATCGTCGTGACGTTCCTGGCGCTGCTCGAGATGGGCAAGTTGAAGCTGTTGCGGATCTTCCAAGACGAAGACGGCGTGATCTTCGTGCATCCGAAGTTCGATGATGTGAGCTTGGCGTTCGCGCGCCTCGAGGGTCTGGATGAATCGCAATACGCTGGATGACGCCGAGAATGGCGACGCCGAGGTCGCCGCGGAGCTGCAAGCCGCGGGCGCCAAGCCCGAAGCATCCGCTGAGGCGGACAAGGTCGATGACTCTGTCTCTGACGACGCCGACGTGGATGTCGACGCAAGCTCCGACGTCGCGGGCGCCGACACGGCCATCGCGGCGCAGGCCGCCGAAGAGCCGGCCGAAGGCGAGGAGGAAGCGGCCGCCAGCGTCGAAGCTGACCACTCCGAAGCGACCGACGCTGCCGCCGACGAGGAAGAAGAGCTCCTCGTCGCCGACGACGACCAGCCAAGCGCCGCAATGGGCGATGCCGTCCAGCTCGAGCTGCCGAACCTCGACGACATCCGCGCCGACGAGCTTGTCGACCCCATCGAGGCCGTCATCTTCGCCGCCGGCGAGCCGGTGAGCCTGAGCGACATCAAGAAGGTGCTCGAGCGGACCTTCTCCGACGAGCACGAGACCGTTCGGGCGCACAAGCTGTCGCTCGCCAAGGACGCGTTGAAGCTCCTCAAGAAGCGCTGGGCAGTGGACGCCGAGACGCGCGGCTTCAACTTGGTCGAGGTCGCCGACGGCTACACCTTCCGCTCGAACGCGAAGTGGGCGCATTTCCTGCGCTCGACCAACGAGCAGCGGCCCGTGCGCATGTCGCGGCCGGCCCTCGAGACGCTGGCCATCATCGCCTACCGCCAGCCCGCCACGAAGCCCGAGATCGATCACATCCGCGGCGTCGACTGCGGCGCGACCATCCGCCTGCTCCTCGACCGCAACCTGGTGCGCATCGTCGGAAAGCGCGACGAGCCGGGCCGGCCGATGCTCTACGGCACCACCAAGGAGTTCCTGAGCTTCTTCAACTTGCCAGGCCTGGGACAGCTCCCGTCGCTGCGCGAGTTCAGCGAGCTCTCCGAGGAGTCGCAGGAGGAGATCACCCAGACGCTGGGTCCGTCGCTCGATGACTTGAGCCGCAACGCCAAGAAACTGCGCTTGGACGAAGAGCCAGCGGTGCAACAGCTCGACGAAGCTGTTATGGGGCTCGACGCAACCGAGACCAAGACGCGCGACGCTTTCGCGAGTCAGGGGATCAGCATCGACCCGGCCGCCGAGAATCCCGAAGCGCCTGTCGTGCCCGAACGGGAAACCGGCACCTAAAATGGAAGAACGCCTCCAGAAAATCCTCGCTCAGGCGGGCATTGCCTCACGCCGAGCGGCCGAGAAGTACATCACCGAGGGCCGCGTGCGGGTGAACGGCGAGGTCGTGAGCGATCTCGGCGCCAAGGCCGACCCGGACAACGACACCATCGAGGTCGATGGCTACGGCGTGGTCGCGGCGGAGCCGCTGGTCTACGTGGCCATGCACAAGCCCATCCACGTGATGACGACGCTCAAGGATCCCGAGAAGCGGCAGACCATCATCGACGTCATGGAGATGACGCGCGCCACGGGGCCCAAGAGCTTCGAAGGCAACATGCCGCGCATCTTCCCGGTGGGCCGCTTGGACTTCGACGCCGAAGGCCTGCTCATCCTCACCAACGACGGCGCGCTGTCGAACGACCTGCTGCATCCGCGCTATCACGTGCCGAAGACCTACGTCGTGAAGGTGAGAGGGCGGCCGGACCCGCGCGCGCTCGACCGTGTCCGCCGTGGCGTACGCTTGCGCGAAGAGGACGGCACGATGTCGCGGCCGACGGCGCCCGCCGAGGTCAACATCGTGCGCGAGAGCCCGGCCAATACGTGGCTCGAGGTCATCATCCACGAAGGGCGCCACCACCAGGTCAAGCGCATGTTCGAGGCGGTCGGCGTGCAGCTCATCCGCCTCATCCGCACCGAGTTCGGCGGCATCGAGCTGGGCGAGCTCGACGTGGGCTACTGGCGCTTCCTGACCGACGCCGAGGTCGAGCTCCTGCGCGCCTGGCGCCAGGGCAACGTCGGCGAGCTGCTCGCGAAGAAGCGCGGCCCGCGCACCAGCGAGATGATGTTCGGCAAGCCTTCCGCCAAGGGCACGACCGCCAAAGCGTACCGCCGCGACAAAACCGAATCGGGCTATGGCGCTCCCCGCGAGCGCGCCGAGCGCGGCGCACCTCGCGGTGAATCGCGTGGTGAAGGCCGCGGACGCCCGATGCGTGACGGCGCTGCTCCGCATGGCGAAGGTCGCGGACGCCCGATGCGTGACGGCACTGCTCCGCGTGGTGAAGGCCGCGGGCGTCCGATGCGTGACGGCACTGCTCCGCGTGGTGAAGGCCGCGGGCGTCCGATGCGTGACGGCGCTGCTCCGCGTGGCGAAGGTCGCGGGCGTCCGATGCGCGACGCTGCCGCTCCGCGTGGCGAGGGCTATGGTCGCCCGGTCCGTGATGGCGGCGCTTCACGCGGCGAAGGTCGCCGCCAGCCGATGCGCGATGACCGTGGTCCGCCGCGTGGGCAGAGCCGCGGTCAGCCGATGCGTGACGGTGCTCCACCGCGTGGCCAGAGTCGTGGCCGGCCGATGCGCGATGGCGCTGCGCCGCGTGGGGACTACGGTGCGCCGAGAGGCGAGGGTCGTGGGCGGCCGATGCGGGATGACCGAGCACCACGTGGAGAGCACGGCGCGCCGCGAGCTAGCCGTGGAGCAGGAGCCGAGCGCCGGGGACCGGGCGCCGCCGCGAGCCGGGCGCCGCGAGCCGGAGCCCGTGGGCCGAGCGCCGGAAGTCGGGGACCGCGAGCAGGCGGCCGTGGCCCAAGCGCTGGGAGCCGGGGACCGCGCTCAGGGGGCAGCCGTGGTGGACCGCGCCGTTGAGCCGCCGATCGCCCGAAGCCAACTCGTAGCTTGACCAGCCCCAGTCCCCCGCTAGAATCGGTTCCCGATGAGCGAAAAGCTCCGTAAGCTGAAAGATGAAGCAGCGCAGCTCGTCCAGAAGGGCAAGCTGGAGAAGGCCCTCGCGGTCTACGAAGAGGTCCTCGCCACCGACTCTGGCGACATCACCGCGCGCCTGAAGTGCGGCGACATCCTCCGCAAGCTCAACCAGAGCGACAAGGCCATCGCGCAGTACATCAGCGTCGCGCAGACCTACGCCGCCGATGGCCTGCTCTTGAAGGCCATCGCCGCCTGCAAGCTCATCCTCGAGATCGACCCCGAGCACACCGACACGCAAAAGATCATCGCCGACCTCTACGCCAAGAAGAGCGGCCGTAGCGGTCAGCCACCGTCCTTGCCCGCCGCCTTCACGCCGCCCCCGGGCAGCGCCAAGCCCGGCCACGCCGCGACCGCGCCCGCCGCGACACCGCCTCCGCTAAAGCAGAAAGCAGCCGCTCCCGAGGTCGAAGAGCTCGGCGACGACGACATCGTGATGATCGAGGAGGCTCCGGAGGTCAAAGAGCTGCCGACCATCCCGCTCTTCTCCGAGCTCCCGAAGAACGCCTTCATCGCGCTCCTCGAGCGCATGGAGATGCGCAACACCACGCCCGACGAGGTCATCATCCGCCAGGGTGACGTCGACGACTCGATGTTCATCGTCTCGAGCGGCCGCGTGAAGATCACCAAGACCGGCGACGAGGGCAAAGAGATCGTCCTCGCGCACCTCAGCGACGGCGCGTTCTTCGGTGAGATGGCGCTGCTCTCCGAGTCACCACGCACCGCGAGCGTCATCGCCGAGGAAGAGACGCTCCTGTTCCAGGTCTCGCGCGAAGTCCTGGCGAGCGTCGTCGACAGCTATCCGTCCGTGAAGCACGCGCTGCTGCGCTTCTACCGCCAGCGCCTCCTCTCGAACCTGATGGCCACCTCGCCCATCTTCCGCCCCCTCGACGCCAACCAACGCCGCACCCTCATCGAGCAGTTCAAGAGCCGCGAGGTCGGTGCCAACGAGAAGCTCCTCGAAGAGGGCGAGAAGGGCGACGGTCTCTACCTGCTGCTCTCCGGCCGCGCCGAGGTCTCGAAGAAGGTCGACGGCAGGCGCCAAGTGCTCGCGCACCTGAAGGAGGGCGACGTCTTCGGCGAGATGTCGCTGCTCACCAACAACCCGGTGAGCGCCAACATCAAGACGCTCAAGAAGTCGATCGTCTTGAAGCTGCCGCGCCGCGTCTTCGCGGAGATCGCCTCGACGCACCCGCAGCTCCTGGCCCACATCGCCGAGCTCTCCGACGAGCGCAGCAAGACCACGCAGGCCATCATGAAAGGCCAGCTCAAGTTCTCCGAGGAAGAGGGCTTGGTGCTCATGTAGCTGGCCCGTGCTAAGCTGGGCCGTGACCTCGACCAGCTCAAGCGGACCGCCGCCCAAGCCCGCTCAGCAAGCCACCTACTCGGTCGAGTGGTTGCTCGACGTCCTCGAGCGCAACCAGATCATCGACAACGCCCAGCGCAAGAGCGTCGAGGTGCAGCAACGCGAGCAGCGGGCGAGGCTCATCAAGCAAGTGCTGGGGTCGGGTGACCTCCCGGCGGGGGCGCACTACACCGTCAGTCCCGCCGAGCTCGTGGCCTCGTTCAAGCTCGCGGATCGGCGGGGCGGCGACCTCGACGAAGACAAGCTCGCCCAGATCATCGCCGCCAAATCCCAGCTCGGTTACAAGAAGGTCGACCCGCTCGAGCTCGACATGGGGCTGATCACGCGTACGCTATCGCGGCCATTCGCGCTGCGGCACGTGGTGCTGCCGCTCGCCGAAGGCAACGGCGAGCTGACCATCGCCATCGACAATCCCTTCGACGTCGAGGTCGTCGAGAACCTGCGCCGCATCTATCCGGGCAAGCTCAAGCGCGTCGTCGCGAGCAAGCGCGACATCCTGAAGGCGATCACCGAGATCTACGGTTTCCGCAAGAGCGTCGAGTCGGCCGCCAAGGAGAGCGCGGGGTACGGCACCGGCGGTGGCGACTTCGAGCAGCTCGTGAAGCTACGCAACGTCGGCGAGATCGAGGGCACCGACCAGCCCGTCGTCAACGCCGTCGACTTTCTCTTTCGCTATGCCTTCGACCAGCGCGCGAGCGACATCCACATCGAGCCGCGCAAGGGTGACTCGCAGGTGCGCCTGCGCATCGACGGGGTCCTGCACAACGTCCACACCATCCCCAAGCGCGTCCACCCCGCCATCGCCTCGCGCCTCAAGACCATCGCGCGCATGGACATCGCCGAGAAACGCCGCCCCCAGGACGGCCGCATCAAGACCGTTTTGGCGGACAAAGAGGTCGAGCTCCGCGTCTCGTGCATCCCGGTCGCGTTCGGCGAGAAGGTGGTCATCCGCATCTTCGACCCCAACGTGCTCCTGCAAGAGCTCCCGGACCTCGGCTTCGAGCCCGACGACCAGCAGAGCTTCGAGCGCTGGATCGCCGAGCCCCACGGCCTGGTGCTCATCACCGGCCCGACCGGCAGCGGTAAGACGACCACGCTCTACACGACGCTGCGGCGCCTCGCGGGCGACGACGTCAACGTGACCACCGTCGAAGACCCCATCGAAATGGTGACCGACGCCTTCAATCAGATGCAGGCGCAGCCCAAGATCGGCGTCGACTTCGCGAGCGCCATGCGCAGCATCCTCCGCCAGGATCCCGACATCATCATGATCGGCGAGATCCGCGACGGCGAGACCGCGCAGATGGCGGTCGAGGCGGCGCTCACCGGCCACCTGGTGTTCAGCACGCTGCACACCAACGACACCGTCGGCGCGGTGACGCGCCTCGTGGACCTCGGGGTCGAGCCGTTCCTCATCAGCTCGACGCTCGTCGGCGTCATGGCCCAGCGTCTGCTCCGGCGGATCTGCCCGCACTGCAAGACACCATCGCCCCTGAGCGGTGACGAGCTGCTCGTGCTCGGCATCTCCGAGAGCGAGAGGGCGGCGTTTGCCGGCGTCTGCGAAGGCGCGGGTTGCGTGAGCTGCCGTGGCACCGGCTACTACGGCCGCGTCGGCATCTTCGAGATGCTGAGCGCCACCAAGGGGCTGACGGGCGCGCTGC
Source organism: Myxococcota bacterium (assembly GCA_039809465.1). GTDB lineage: Bacteria > Myxococcota > XYA12-FULL-58-9 > XYA12-FULL-58-9 > JALHOP01 > JALHOP01. The sequence goes on along the minus strand of JBDHVB010000032.1, from coordinate 337 downwards.
AAGCAGGGGCTCCCGAGGAACAGCTGCGCGACAAGGCGGTGGCCGAGGGCATGCGGCCGCTGCGCGTCTCGGCGCTCGAGCGCTTGCGCACGGGTGTCACGAGCTTCGACGAGATCATTCGCGTCACCGGCATTGGCGTGAGAGTCTAAGGAGCCGCGACCAACGCGGCCAACGGGCGGCGATGCCGCGGACCACCTGCTCAACGGGGCAAAGCGAGGCGTGTGAAATGACTGACATCAACAATCCGTACAGCGCGCCGTCGGCACCTCTTCTTCAGCCGGCGACCACCGAGGAGCTCGCGACACGTGGCAGCCGCCTTGCCGCCGCCATCATCGAC
>JBDHVB010000031.1:0-32468 GCA_039809465.1 Myxococcota bacterium | reverse complement strand
GCACCACGAGAGCCAGGAGCAGATAGCGTTTCATCGCGACGGTTGTGCGCCATGCTTGTCCCGCTTGCAACGGCGGCGATCCGTGACTTGTAACGAAACCGCAGGGACAGCGTGCCCCCTCTAGACGCAAGCGTGCAGTCGCGTGAAGCTGCCGCGCGATGTCAGCCACCATCCGCCTCGCGACCGCCGCCGATGCCAGCGCTTTGAGCGAGCTCGCCGCGAGAACCTTCAGCGACACCTTCGCCGAGTTCAACTCGCGCGAAGACATGGGGCGGTTTCTCGAGGACAACTTCAGTCCGTCAAAGCAAGCGGCCGAGATCGCGGACCGCGGCTACACCGTGTTGCTGGCGGAAGTGCTCACGGCGGACGGCAGGCCCGAGCTCGCGGGCTATGCGCAGATGGTCCGTGGCCCGGCACCAGCATCGGTGCGCGGTCCGGTGCCCATCGAGATCAAGCGTATCTACGTGGCGAAGCAGTGGCACGGGCAGCGCGTCGCGCAAGCGCTGATGGACGCGGCAATCGACTCGGCGCGCAAGAGCGACGCGCGCACCATCTGGCTCGGCGTCTGGGAGCGCAACCCCCGCGCGGTCGCCTTCTACAAGAAGTACGGCTTCGAGCGCGTCGGCGAGCACGTGTTCAAGCTCGGCAGCGACGAGCAGACCGATTGGTTGCTGGCGCGGCCGCTCTGAGCATCGCTTCACGGCTGACGTACCGATGTCCGCCGATGTAGAATCGCCTGCCCCCCATGACGCTCAGCACGATCTTCGAGCACGGATACTTCAAGCTCGCCCGCGTGCGCGGGGTGCCGATCCGTATCCACTGGCTGACGCCGCTCGTGCTCTGGGCCTTGGCCGAGTTTCGGTTCATCCCCGGCTGGTGGCTGGGCATTCTGACGGTGGTCCTCGTCCACGAGCTCGGACACGCCGTGGCGGTATGGACGTTCGGGGCCGAGGTGCTGACCGTCGACTTGTTGCCGTTCGGCGGTGAGTGCGGCTGGCGCGGCGAGGTCACACGGACGCAGCGCGCAATCATCGCTTGGGGTGGGGTGTGCGCTCAGGCGGTCTTGTGGGCGTGCACCATCGTCGCGCTCGCTTGGTTGAGCCCGCACGGCGGCTTCCAGCGCCAGCTCGTGCACGCTTTCACGGACACGAACCTGATGCTGATCGGGTTGAACTTGCTCCCCGTGAGACCTCTCGACGGCGCTGAAGCATGGCGGTTGCTCGCCGCTCTCTGGCACGCGCGAGGCGAGCGCAAAGCCACGGCGCTGAAGATGGCGGCGCGACGTGACCGTCTGCAAGAGCAGATCGACGCCGCGGACAGGCGAGCCGACGCGCTCGACGCCGCTGCCGCGCGGGCCATCGACGAGGCGCTGGCGCGACGCATGAACGTGAAGGTGAAGCCGGGCGGTCTCTAGCGCTCGCCACCCAGGCGCTCGAAGCGGACGCCGAGCTCTTCGCTATAGCGCTCCAACAAGAACTTCTCCGCTTTAGCGACCATCATGAGCGACGCGCCGCTCTTGCCGGCGCGGCCCGTCCGTCCGATGCGGTGCACGTAGACTTCCGCGCTGCGCGCCGCGTCGTAGTGCACGACCCACTCGAGCCCGGGGACGTCGATGCCGCGCGCCGCCGTGTCGGTCGCGACGAGGAGGCGCGCCTTGCCCTTCTTGAACGCTTGCACCGCCTGCTCGCGGTCTTTCTTCCCGCGCTCGCCGCTGATGGTCACCGTCGGCACGCCGCTCTCGTTCAGGAAGCGATAGAGATGCCCGACGCTCTCGGCCTTGTTCACGAAGACCAGCGCGCGCTTGATGCGGTTCTCCTCGATGAGCTTCGCGAGCCACACGTCCTTGCGGCGCTCGTCGTAGGTCGTGAAGTAGTGCGTGACGCTCGCTGGGAGGGGCTGCGCGGCTGGGGCCAAGCGCACGAAGTCGTCGCGCATCAGATCCTTCGCGAGGCTCGAGGCTCTCTCGCCGAAGGTCGCCGACGTGAACACCAGCTGTGGCTTGAACTCCGGGCGCGACGCGATCTCGCGCAGGTTCTTCTCGTTCGACGGCGACAAGATCTCGTCGGTCTCGTCCAGCACGACGGCGCTCATCTGCGCGACCTTCAAGCGGCGGTCGAAGATGAATTCAATGACGCGGCCAGGCGTTCCCACGATGACGCGCGGGTGCTTCTTCAGGCGCTCGCGCTGCCGATCGGGATTCGCGCCGCCCACCAGCGAGGCGCTCGTCACGCCAGGGCCGCCGAACGCTTCGACGACACGCAAGATCTGAATGGCGAGCTCGGGAGAGGGCGCGAGCACCAGGACGCGGAAGGTCGCGTCGGCGCGGACGCGTTGCAGCAACGGCAACAGGTAGGCGAGCGTCTTGCCGGTACCGGTGGCGGACTGGATGACGACGTCCTTGCCCGAGAGGATCGCCGGGATGGCCTCACGCTGAACGTCGGTGATCTCGCGAATGCCGGCCTTCTTCAGGGCCGCGGCGAGAAAATCGGGCATGTCGAGACCGCTATCGGCGAACCTGCTGCTCATGCGGGCCCAAATAGCACGTCGGTCAGGCCTCGCGCACGAACGCGCGGATGCGCGGCGCGATGTGCTGCCTGAAGCGCTGGCCACTGAACGTGCCGTAGTGGCCGGCGCCTTCCTGCAGGTAGTGCTGCTTGCGCGCTGCTGGAATGCCGGTGAGGAGCGCGTGCGCGGCGAACGTCTGACCTGGCGTGGTGATGTCGTCTTGGTCGCCCTCGATGGTCAGGAGCGCGGTGCGCTCGATGGCGGCGAGACGCACGGGCGTACCGCGGTGCAGCATCGTGCCAGTCGGCAGGCTGTGCCGGCGGAACACATGGTCGACGGTCTCGAGATAAAACTCGGCCGGCAAGTCCATCACCGCGAAGTACTCGTCGTAGAACTTGCGACGCTTGTCCGCCGAAGCGGAATTGCCTTTGACGATGTCGCTGAACAGATCGGCGTGCGCGCTCACGTGCCGCTGTGGGTCCAGGGACATGAACGACATGAGCTGCAAGATGCCCGGGTACACGCGGCGGCCAGCGCCGGGGTGGCCGAACGGAACGCGGTGGATGACCGTCGCCTCGAGCGCGGCGAGCGAGCTGCTGTGCGCGAAGCGGCCGACGGACGACGGGTTCACGCGCGTGTCGACGGGGCCAGCTACCAACACCATGCTCCGGGGTTGGGCGGCGTCACCGAGCTCGGCAAGACGCGCGGCGGCGATCAGCGTCGGCACCGCCGGCTGACAGATCGAGAGCACGTGCGTGTCGCCCCCTCTTTCGCCAGCGAGGAGCCGCAGGTGCTCCATGAGCAGATCGGCGTAGTCGGCGAGGCCGAACGCTCCAGCGGACAGCGGTACGAGCCGCGCGTCGGTCCAGTCGGTGATGTAGAGGTCGTGGTCGGGCAGGAGCTCGCGCACGGTCTCGCGCAGCAGGGTCGCATAGTGGCCCGACAGCGGCGCCACGATCAGCACCTTCGGATCGCTACGGCGGACATCGCGCTCGAAATGCACGAGCTTGCAGAACGGCGTGGCGTGCACCACGCGCTCGCGCACCTCGACCGTGACGCCATCAATCGTGGTCCGCGGCAATCCGAACGATGGCTTGGCATAGTCGGCGGTGGCGCGCGCCAGCAGCTCGGTCGTCGCCGCCATCATCCGTGCTGGCGGCAGCGCGGCCCAAGGGTTCTCGGACCAGAGCGACTGCATCGCTGAAGCCCAGGAGTGAAACGGACGCGCGAGGCTACGGCCAAGGTCATATGCAACGTACATCGTGCTCAAGTTTGACCGTTATGCGCCGGCAGTCCAGCTTTTTTGCTGCAAGTGCACATGAATGGGCCTCGGCGCGACTGTCTGATAAGAGGCGTCGTATGCTCGTGAAGAAGTACGGCAACCGGCGCCTCTACGACACCGACAAGAGCCGCTATGTGCGGCTCGACGAGATCGCCGAGCGCATCCGCGCGGGCGCCGACGTCCGTGTGGTGGACGCCAAGACGGACGCCGATCTCACCGCCGTCACGCTCGCCCAGATCATCTTCGAGGACCGCAACGCGGCGCGCCTCCTGCCCGTGCCGCTCCTCCTCCAGCTCATCCGCATGGGCGACGAGCCGCTCGCGGAGTTCCTTGGCAAGTACGTGAGCTGGGCGCTCGAGTTTTACATGCAGGCGCGTGCCGGGCTCTCGAGCCTCTACAACCCGTTCGCGGCCTTGCGCGGGTTCGCCGCGCCACCACCGCCCCCTCCACCATCACCCGCTCCACAATCCACGCCGTTCAGCGAAGCCTCCGACGAGATCAAGGAGCTCCGTCGCGAGCTTGCCGAGATCCGCAGCAGCCTGAAGCCCAAGAAGCCCCGCCGCCGCTGATGTTTTTGCTGCAACCGCGGCATGATTGCTGCGTCGCAGCAGAACGTCCTTGACGACTCCGGCATGCCGGTGCCACTTCTCCATAGGTAAACCAAAGCCATTCCACCAGGAGATCAGCGATGGCGCGCAAAGAGCAACCGACTGAAAATGTTGCAGTGCAGCAAAAATCGATTGACGACGCACCGGCGGCCGCGCTAGCAGCGCATCAGGCTAACTCTCAGAAGGAGACGACCATGAATGACAAGCAATTATTCTCGCACATGCAGCAGGCCGGCAACGACTGGCTCAAGCTCATGACCGACTCGGCCGCGCGCTTCACCGCGAGCCTCGGCGAAGTCCAGAAGCTCGAGCAGCAGGGCGTCGCCAAGGCCATCTCGGCGGTCGACGAGGCGAGCCGCGTGGCAAAAGAGGCCATCAACCTGACCGAGCAGCTGAGCGCGCAGTGGCGCAAGGCGGTCACCGATTACGCCCAGCGCACGCTTGACCTCGTAAGCCCCAAGAACTAAGTCCGCCGCGCGCGCCGGTACCTTCGAAGAGCCCATCCGCTCTGGGGCGCCGGCGCCATGCGCGACCTGCCGTTCTCGCCGTCGATCCGCGCCGGTCCGCAGAACGGAGGCGTGGAATGTCATCGACGTCGGTCAGCAAGGTCGTGAGTCTCGACGAGGCCATTGCGCTCGTGCAGCCAGGCAGCACCCTCGCGACCTCGGGTTTCGTCGGCATCGGCACACCCGACGGTCTGCTCGACGCGCTCGCCCGCGCCCATGCCACGCAGGGTAAACCCGCGGATCTCACGCTGGTCTTCGCGGCAGGGCAGGGCGACGGCAAGACGCTCGGGCTCAACCGGCTCGCCGCGCCCGGTCTGCTCAAGCGGGTCATCGGTGGCCACTGGGGCCTCATCCCCAAGATCGGCGCGATGGCGCTGGCTGGCGAGATCGAAGCGTACAATCTTCCGCAGGGCTGCATCTCGCACCTCTATCGCGACATCGCCGCGGGCAAGCCAGGCACGCTGTCACGCGTCGGGCTCGGCACCTTCGTCGACCCACGCAACGGCGGCGGCAAGGTCAACGCGCGCTCCACCGAAGACCTGGTCGAGCTCGTGCGGCTCCATGGCCAGGACTGGTTGCTCTACCGCGCCTTCCCCATCGACGTGGTGTTCCTGCGCGGGACCACCGCCGATCCTCAAGGCAACGTGAGCATGGAGCGTGAGGCGCTCACCCTCGACAACCTCGCGATGGCCATGGCCGCCAAGAACAGCGGCGGGCTCGTCATCGTCCAGGTCGAGCGCATCGCCCACTCCGGCTCCATCCCCGCGCGTATGGTGAAGATCCCCGGCGCGCTGGTCGACTGTGTCGCGGTGGCGCCGAGCGAGCATCACCGGCAGACGTACGCTACGGCGTACAACCCGGCGTTCTCCGGCGAGCTGCGCATGCCCCTCGAGCACGTGCCTCCCGCGCCGCTCACGGCCCGCAAGATCGTCGGCCGCCGCGCCGCCGCCGAGCTCGTCCCCGGCTCGATCATCAACCTCGGCATCGGCATGCCCGAGTCGGTGGCGAGCGTCGCGGCCGAGGAAGGTCTCTTGCCCTTGCTCACGTTGACGGCCGAGCCCGGCGTCATCGGCGGCATGCCTGCCTCCGGCCTCGACTTCGGCGCCGCGCTGAACACCGACGCGCTCGTCGATCAATGCCAGCAGTTCGACTTCTACGACGGCGGCGGGCTCGACCAAGCGTATCTCGGCATGGCCGAGGTGGATGGAGCCGGCAACGTCAACGTCAGCCGCTTCGGCCGGACCTTCGCTGGGTGTGGCGGCTTCATCAACATCAGCCAGAACGCCCGCAAGGTCGTGTTCCTCGGCACCTTCACCTGCGGTGGCCTCTCGCTCGCGATCGGCGACGGCCGGCTGCGCATCTTGCAGGAGGGCAAGACGCGCAAGTTCGTGAAGGCGGTCGAGCAGGTCACGTTCAGCGGCGCCCAGGCACGCGAAAGCGGACACGAGACCATGTACGTGACCGAGCGCGCGGTGTTCCGGCTCACGGATAGTGGTCTGCGCCTGGAGGAGATCGCGCCCGGAATAGATCTCGAGCGTGACGTCTTGGGCCTCATGGGCTTCGTGCCCGAGATCGCAAAGCCCCTGCGCACCATGGACCCCAGCATCTTCGCCGCGGCGCCGATGCGGCTGCGCGAGCTTCACGACGCGCGTCCGCTCGCCTCGCGCATCGCCTACGACGCGCAGCAGGACATGCTCTTCATCAACTTCGCCGGGCTCACCGTGCGCAACGAGGGCGATCTCCGCGACATCGCCAGCGCTGTCGGCAAGGTGTGCGAGCCCATCGGTCATCGCGTGCACGTGGTCGTCGACTACGACGGCTTCAGCGTCCCAGCGCATTTGGCGGACGCCTACGCGACGATGGTCCGCGAGCTCAGTGACCGCTATTACGAGCGCGTGACCCGCTATACCTCGAGCGCCTTCTTGCGGCGCAAGCTCGGCGCCTCGCTCGCGGCCCACCAGGTCGATCCCGAATTGTTCGAGACTCAGCGGCAAGCGCTCGCCTCGATGCAGCGCCGCCGCGACTCCCGACGCTCACCCACAGGAACCTCATGATGGCAGCCCTCAAGATCCGCGACGAGCTCCAACAGGTCGCCGACAAGATCCTCGACCGCGTCGACCCGGTTGGCTTTGGCCAAGCCCTGGCGAGCGAAGCCGCGGGTCTATCGCGTCACCCGCTGTCGGCAGCCAAGGCCCTGCTGAGCTGGACCAGCGGCGCCATGAAGGCGACCCGTAAGAGCGCGGTGCGCGTGACCGGCGCCAAGCCCGAGGGGCCGATGCCCGTCCCCGCGAAGGACCGGCGCTTCACCGACAAGGTCTGGCACGAGAACCCCTTCTTCTTCTGGCTCATGCAGCAGCATCTGCTGCGCGAGAAGCTCTCCCGTGATCTGCTCGAAGCGGCGAGCCTCGACGAGGTCACCGCGCGCAAGGCGAAGGTCGCGGGTCAGCTGCTCGTCGACACGCTGGCGCCGACCAACTTCTTCTTCACGAACCCCACGGCGTTGCGCCGCGCCATCGAAACCAACGGCGCGAGCGCCCTCAAAGGTCTCCAGAAGTGGCTCGAGGATCACCGCGCGCGCGATGGTTGGCCGCGCCTGGTCGACAGCTCGGGCTTCGAGGTCGGCAAGAACCTCGCGGCGACGCCCGGCAAGGTCGTCTACCGCAACCGCGTGATGGAGCTCATCCAGTACACGCCGCGCACCGAGTCCGTTTTCGCGGTGCCACTGCTCTGTAGCCCGCCGTTCATCAACAAGTACTACATCATGGATCTCGCGCCCGGGCGCAGCTTCGTCGAGTGGGCGGTGAAGGAGGGGCACACGACCTTCTGCATCAGCTACCGCAACCCCGACGCGAGCCTGCGCGAGGTGGGCTTCGACGGTTACTTGCGCGAGGGCCCGCTCGAAGCGCTCGGCGTCGTGAAGGAGATCACCGGCGCGTCCAAGGTGAACGTCGCGGCGCTCTGTGCCGGCGGCACGCTGGCGGCCATGATGGGGGCGTACTTGGGTGGCATCGGCGACGACTCCCTGAATTCGCTGACGCTGATGAACACGCTCCTCGACTTCAGCGAGCCTGGCCCGCTGGGCGCCTTCACCGACCGACCCACCGTGGAGCGCCTCCTCCGCCGCGTCGATCGCGCCGGCGTCCTCGAGTCGTTCGAGATGTCGCGCACCTTCAACATGCTGCGGCCGAACGACCTGCACTTCAACTACGTCACTTCGGCTTGGATGATGGGCGACGAGCCGCCGGCGTTCGACCTCCTGGCCTGGAACGACGACGCGACGCGCATCCCCGCGAAGCTCCTGTCGGACTACCTGCGCGGCTGCTACTTGGACAACGCGCTGGCGAGAGGCGAGATTGAGATCGGCGGCAAGCGGCTGAATCTCATGTCCGTCAAGGCGGACGCCTTCGTGGTCGCCGCCGTGGACGACCACATCACCCCGTGGCGCTCGGTCTTCCAGTCGGCGCACAAGCTCGGCGGCGAGGTCGAGCTCGTGCTCAGCACCTCGGGCCACATCGCGGGCGTGGTCAATCCGCCCAGCAAGAACGCCGCGCACTGGTCACGCATCGAGCTCGACGCCGACCCGGACACATGGCTCGACGCCGCCAAGAAGCACCAGGAGACCTGGTGGGCCGCATGGTCGCGTTGGATCGCGACACGCGCCGGCGAGCGCCAGGCACCGCCGAAGGTCGGCAGCAAGCGGCACGCCGCTATGGAGGACGCTCCAGGGAGCTACGTGCGCGAGCGCTAGCTACTGCGACCGGAAGTTCCCGAACGACAGCTCGAGCTTGAAGTCATGCCCGCGCAGCAGCTGCATCACGTTCTGCAGCTCGTCGCGCGACGGCGAGATGACGCGCACCTGCTCGCCCTGGATCTGCGCCTGCACCTTCTTGAGCTTCGCATCCTTGATGAACTTCACGATCTCTTTCGCGATCTCCATCGGCACGCCTTGCTGCAGCGTGATGGTCTGACGCACGGCGAAGCTCGACGCCTTCTCCACGTCCTCGCGCTTCAAGTTCTTGATGGGGACGTTGCGCTTCACGATCTTGGTGGCGAGCACCTCCCAGATGGCGTTGAGCTTGAACTCATCCTCCGCCTGGATGTGGATGACCTTCTCGGCGCGCTTGAGCTCGAGCTCGTACTCGACGCCGCGGAAGTCGTAGCGCTGACCGAGCTCTTTGTTGGCGTTGTTCACGGCGTTGTCGACTTCCTGCATGTCGACGCCGCTGGTGATGTCGAAGGATTGGTTTGCGGCCATGGCGGCGACCCATGCCACGCGAGACGAGGCGCAGCCAAGCGGCCCACGTGATTGACAACCTGGGGGCCGCCCGGTAGCAACCGCAGCGTGCAATTAAGAATGCGTCGCAAAACCATTCTTGACTGGCCGCTATTCCTGGCGAGCCTCTGCGCCCTCGCGCAGGGTGCGTGTGGGAAACCAAAAGACGAAGAAAATCAGGCCCTTGATGGCATCGAGGTGATCAGGGCCGACCCTAGCGACGCGCCGCTGAGAGGGCTCTCCGCCGAGCAGCGCGCGCGGTTCTTGGCCGGGGATGCGAAGTTCGACGAGGCCGCCCGCGCCTCCCAAGGCTTGGGGCCGCTCTTCATCCGCAGCCGTTGCAGCGCCTGCCACGAGGACGACACGCGCGGCCCAGGCTCGGTGCAGAAGTTCGCCGTCGTCGAGGCCGATGGCTACACGCCGGGCGATCAGTCCGCGCTCGTTTATGGCCATACGACGCGCAATCAACTGGCCGCTGGAGCGGTCACGGGCGTCACGCCACCCGAGGGCACGAAGGTCAGCACGCGCTTCGGCCCCGCGGTCTTTGGCAGAGGCTACATCGAGGCGGTGGACGACGACGCCATCGAAGACAACGCGCGCAACCAAGAGGCGCGCACCGATGGCATCAGCGGCCGCATCAACTACGTCACTTATCACTCGCAGCCTAATCCGTTATCGCAAACGCATCGGTATGCCGCGGGCGCGAGCAACCTGATTGGCCGCTTCGGCGTCAAGGCGCGCATCGCGGTGATCGATGACTTCGTCGCCGACGCCTACCAGGGCGATATGGGCCTCACCTCACCGATGCGGCCAGAGGAGCTCCCCAACCCCGACGGCCTCGCGGATGACGACAAACCGGGCCCGGACATCAGCCTCGAGCAAGTCGAGCTGGTCGCCGACTACGTGCGCGTCATCGACATTCCCAAGCGCGCCGCGGCAGAGGCGAACGCGCTACGGCTCTTCGAGCAAACGCGCTGCGACGTCTGCCACACCCCATCACTCCCGACGCGCGCCGACTACCCGATCCCGCAGCTCGCGGGCATCGACGCCCCCATCTACTCCGACCTCCTCATCCACGACATGGGCACGGAGCTCGCCGACGGCCTCACCGACGAGAGCGCCGGCAGCCGCGAGTGGCGCACCGCTCCGCTGATGGGCCTGCGCCACCTCCGCAGCTACCTGCACGACGGCCGCGCCACCACGGTCGCGCAGGCCATCGAAGCCCACGCCGGCCCTGGCTCCGAAGCCAACGACTCTATTGAACGCTATCGCGGTCTCTCGGACGAGGACCGCGAAGCCCTTTTGTCCTTCGTGGACAGTCTCTGAGTGGAGCTCATGACAATGCGTAAGTTTTCCGCGGTACTCCTTTTCTCTCTCGGTCTCGCCGCGTGCGGTGACGACCCGTCGAAGACCGATGATCGCGAGCAGGCGACCCTCGACGTGAAGAGCTACATCAACGGTCAGCTCGACGCGCTCTACGCCGCCGCCGTGAGCCTGCAAGGTCACGCGCCGCAGAACGCCTGGAGTCGCGAAAGCAGCCCCGGTCAGCTCGATCTCATGCGCGCCGACTGGAAGGACGCCCGTAACGCTTACGAGCGCATCGAGGGCGCTATCGCGGTGCTCTTCGAAGACCTCGATTATTCGACCGACGCCCGCTACGAGATGTTCCTCGAGGACAACGGCCCCGACGACGACCTCTTCGACGGCGCGAACGTCATGGGCATGCACGGCATCGAGCGCATCCTCTGGGCCGACCAGCAGGCGGACGAGGTCGTGGCCTTCGAGAGTGGCCTCTCCGGCTATGTCGCGCCCGCCTACCCGAGCCAAGACAGCGAGAGCGCGACCTTCAAGGGCGAGCTCATCGGCCGGCTGGTCGACGACTTCGCCGTCATGCGCGACAGCTTCCGCCCGCTCGCCTTGGACAGCGGTGACGCGTACCGCGGCGTCATCGGCTCGATGGCCGAGCAGGTCGAGAAGGTGAACCTCGCCGCGACCGGGGAAGACGAGTCGCGTTACGCGCGCCACACGCTCGCGGACATGCGCGCGAACCTCGCGGGTGGCCGTGAAATCTACGCCGCCTTCCGTGACTGGCTCAAGGACCAGCCGAATGGTCAGGAGGCCGACACCAAGATCATCGAGCGCTTCGACGCCATCCAGGCGCGCTATGCCGCTCTTCCTGGCGACTCGCTGCCGCCGATCCCCGCCGGCTGGAACCCGGACGCGCCGGACACCTCGACCGAGTACGGCTCGCTCTTCGTGTTCCTCGTCGGCGAGAGCGATGAGACCAACCCCGACTCGCTCGTCGCGCGCATGATGGCCGGCGCCGAGATCCTCGGCATCCCGACGGACAACTGAGCGCCCATGAAGGTCGTCCGCTACAGCGTCCTCGCCGTGCTCGCGCTCGCCGCGTGCCTCGACAACGAGCAAGACGAGAACAGCGCGGCGCAAGCGACGACCTTCATCGCCCTCGACCGTGACTTCGTGGGCTTCGAGACCTGGCAGTCCTTCGACCTCGGCGAGACCATCGTCGAGGGACTGCCGTACGGCCGGCGCGTCCTCTACGTCAGCGCCATGCCGCCGGCTGGCGCCAGCGAGTTTCCCATCGGCACCAAGCTGGTGAAGGTCTTCGAGGACCCCGAGCTGCCGCGCGACCAATGGGACATCTACGCCATGGTGAAGCGTGGCGGCGGCTTCAACGGCAACGGGGCCGTCAACTGGGAATGGTTCGAGCTCGTCCGCGATAGCGCGGGCCAGCCCTCGGCCGAATGGCGCGGCACCGAGCCCCCGGCAGGCCGCAACTACCGCTGTCTCCTCACCACCAACGCCTCACCGGATTGTAACGCATGCCACGCGGCCAGCAGATCGAACGACTTCGTCAACAGTGCGCCTTTGCAGCTGCACTAGCGGCGTTGTTGACCGCTAAAACGGTTCAAGCGGAGCCGACGCTCGATCTTCCACCAGAAGAGCAGCAACGGACGGCCGACACCCAGCTCCGCTTCGGCGTCAGCGACCAAGACGTCACCGACGAGCTCCTCCTCAAAGGTCTCCAGCCGGCGCGTCTCGGGGCGGGCGGCACCGTCATCGGCGGTTATTCGCAGATGCGCGTCACCTACACGGAGGAGGGGAGAAACAGCCCGTTCACCGGTCAGGCCAACATCGACCGACTCGTCCTCTTCGTGGCGCACACCTTCAACGACAGCTTCCAGACGTACATCGAGTTCGAGTGGGAGAACGCCATCGCGTGCAGCAACTGCAACGGCTCCGCCGAGATCGAGCAAGCCTTCCTCGACTGGCACATCCGAGGCAAAGCGCTCACGCTCCGGACCGGCCTCATCCTCGTGCCCTTCGGCATCGTCAACCAGTGGCACGAGCCGCCGGTCTTCCACGGCGTCTCGAGGCCCATGGTCGACCAGCTCATCATCCCCACGACCTGGCGCGAGATCGGCATCGGCATCACCGGCTCGCTCGGCATGTTCAACTACGAGCTCTACGCCCTCACCGCCCCCGATCCACTCAACATGGACTCCCTCGGCCTGCGCAGCGCCCTCACGCAGGGGTCACTTGCTCCAGCCAACAGCTGGATGGTCGCGGGCCGCCTCGAAGCCGAGCCCATCCTGGGCTTTCTCACGGGTTTGTCCGCCATCGCAGGCGATCTCGGCGGCGGCTCCAGGTTCTTCGAGCCCGACCGCTCCCACATCGATCTCGCGCTCCCCATCTACGGATTCGATCTCGATGCACGCTATCGCAGACACGGCCTCGAAGCGCGCGTTCTGGGCGCCGCCTTCTTCTTCCCGCACGCCGATCAGCTCATCGGCAGCTACGACGAGAACGGCACGCGCCATTACCCGAATCCCCAGGTGAGCGGCGTCGTCCCGAGCAAGTTCTGGGGCGCCTACGCCGAGATCGCCTACGACGTCCTGCGGTTCGTCACCGCCACCGAGCAGCAGCTCCTGCCGTTCGTCCGCATCGAGATGTACGACAACCAGGCCGGCCTCCCCGCCGGCTTCACCCGCGACCGCCGCCTCAGAGTCGTCGAGACCACCATGGGCGTCTCGTACCGTCCCATCCGCCAGGTGGTCTTCAAGAGCGACGTCCAGCTGCGCGACCGCGACCGCGGCGACGACGAGCTGCTCCTGAACTTTGGCCTGGGGACCATGTTCTAGGGCCGTTCGTGACACGGGGGCCCGCCAACGCTAAGATCCCATCCCATGGGAATCTTCGAGAAGCTCAAGGCAGAGTTAGTCGACATCATCGAATGGGTGGACGACGCGCGCTTCACCTTGGTGTGGCGCTTTCCGCGCTACCACAATCAGATCAAGCACGGCGCCCAGCTCATCGTGCGCCCCGGCCAGATCGCCGTCTTCGTCGACCGCGGTAAGCTCGGCGACGTCTTCGAGCCCGGCACCTACACGCTCGAGACCAAGAACCTGCCCATCCTCTCGACCCTGCAAGGCTGGAAGTACGGCTTCGAGAGCCCCTTCAAGGCCGAGGTCTACTTCGTCAGCACGCGGCAGATCACCGAGCTGAAGTGGGGCACGCCGAACCCCATCATCATGCGCGACGCCGACTTTGGCCCGGTCCGGGTGCGCGCCTTCGGCACCTACAGCCTGCGCGCCATCGACGCCAAGGCGCTCTTGAAAGAGCTCGTCGGTACCGACAGCGTCTTCGAGACCGACGAGGTGAACGAGCTCATGCGCTCGATCATCAACACCGCTTTCGCGGACGTGCTCGGCAAGGCGAACATCCCGGTGCTCGACCTCGCGGCGCGCTACCAGCAGCTCTCCGACGCTCTGCGCAAGCTCGTCTGCGAGCGCATCGACGACGAGTACGGCCTCGACGTGCCGCAGCTCAACATCGTCAACATCTCGCTCCCGCCGGAGGTCGAGAAGGCGATCGACACGCGCAGCAGCATGGGCGTCATCGGCGACATGCAGCGCTACACGCAGTACCAGGTGGCGACCTCGATGCCGGTGGCCGCGGCGAACCCAGGTGGAGGCTTTGCCGCCGCCGGGATGGGGCTCGGGATCGGCGCGGCCGCGGGCGCGACGCTCTCCCAGCAAATGATGCCCTCGGCGCCTCCCCCACCGCCGCCTCCACAGGCGACGCTGTTTCACCTGGCGATGAACGGTCAGACGGTGGGGCCGTTCCAAGGTGAGCAGCTCGCGCAGGCCGTCGCGCAGGGGCAGCTCACCAGCGCGACGCTCGTCTGGGCGCACGGCATGAACGGCTGGGTCCCCGCGGGTACGGTGCCCGCTTTGGCGCACTTGTTCGCAGCGCCGCCGCCGCCACCCCCACCGAAGGGCTAGCGTGGAGACAGCCAAGGATGTGCGCCGCTATCCCTGCGAGGCCTGCGGCGCCGAACTGACGTTCGACATCGGCGCGCAGTCGCTCGCGTGTCCGCACTGCGGTCACAAGCGTGAGCTCGGTTTCACCAACGACGCGCCGGTCGCCGAGCGTGATCTCCAGGAGATGCTGCACAAGCTCGCGCGGATGCGCACCACGGCGCCGCTCGCCCCGGGGCGCCGCGAGTTCAGCTGCAACAGCTGCGCCGCGACCATCGTCTTCGAGGCGAGCAACACCAGCGACAAGTGCGCCTTCTGCGGCGCGCCCGTCGTCGACGCGGCCATCCACGAAGCCGTCGAGCGCATCACCGTCAGCGGCGTCTTGCCCTTCGGCGTCACCAAGCAAGTCGCCACCGAGAACATGCGCGACTGGGTGAAGTCGCGCTGGTTCGCTCCCAACGAGTTCAAGCGCTACGGCGTCACCGGCAGGTTCAACGGCGTCTACCTGCCGTACTGGACCTTCGACGCCATGACCGACAACCGCTATCGCGGAGAGCGCGGCGACAACTACACGGTCACCGTCGGCAGCGGCAACGACCGCCGCACCGAGACGCGCACCCGTTGGACGCACGCCGCCGGCTCCTTCCGCCGCTTCTTCGACGACGTGCTGGTGTGCGCCGCGAACGACAGCAAGACCAAGATCCTCACGGCGCTCGAGCCCTGGCCGCTCGAGAAGGTCGTGCCGTTCACGCCCGACGCGCTCTCGGGCTATCAGGCGCTCACCTACGATCAGACGCTCGAAGCCGGCTTCCATGCGGCAAAGCAACGCATCGACGGCATGATCCACACCGAGGTGTGCGAGCGCATCGGCGGCGACCATCAACGCGTGCACAGCATCGAGACGCAGATGAGCGCGCTCACCTTCAAGCACATCCTGCTGCCGGTGTGGATGCTCGCGTACCGCTATGGCGACAAGAGCTATCAGCTCATGGTCAACGCCGGCACGGGTGAAGTGCAGGGTGAGCGGCCGTACAGTCCATGGAAGATCGCGTTCGCGGTGCTCATGGCGCTGCTGCTGGCGCTCGTCATCTACGGCTTGTCGCAGAAGAGCTAGTCGAGCTCGTAGGCTCCCATCGTGAAGCAGGCGCCGGGCCCGTTACAGGTGCGCGGGACGGAGCTGGTGATGTCGACCGTGACGGCGCCGTAGGTCGCGCTGGAGGCGTCGAGGCCACCGCCGGCGATGGCGGCGGGGGTGCCCTCCATCAAGCTCCAGTCGCCGGTGGCCCAGCTCGTGAAGTACGAGGCGGCCGCGGCGTCGGTGACGTTGCCGGTCGCGCTCGTGGGCGGCGCGCCGAGGTACTTCGTGACGTCGTTCACGTCCGCCATGGCGACCAGCTCCGTTCCCAGCGCCATGTTGTGCAAATAGCGCACGAAGGCGTCGGGACAATCGAACATCAGATTGTTCTCGATGCGTTGCGGGCTGAAAGGGAAGGCCGCGCTCGTGCCGATACCCAGGCACGCACCGTGATCGCGGTCGCCTTGGCCGAACAGGATGTTATTGGCGATGACGGTGGCGTTCGCGTTGGGCATCGTCGTGAGGACGGCAAGGACGGCGAAGCGCTGGCAGCTCGTGCCCTGCGTGCAATCCAGGACGCTCACGGTGTTGTTCACGAAGACGCCATGCGACAGCTGCGCGCCGCGGCTCACCGACCCGCCAACTCCGGAGCTGATGACGTTGTTCACGATCACGGGCGCCTCCATGCCGGAGCCGGTGGCATACAGGCCCCCGGACTCGTCCGCGGCGCCACCTTGGAGCACGTTGCGCTCGATACGCGAGCTCGGCGCGCCCGCGCGCAGCTCGAGCCACACGCCGTGGCTCCTGGACCCCGACGCCACGGGGACGGCGCCGCTGCTCGCCGAGCTGTCGCTCATCATGACGCTGCCGCTCACGCGCACCGCGCTGCTCTCGCCGTTGGCGTCGCCGCTCGCGATCGTCGAGCGCTCGATGCGAACGTGGCTGCGGATGGCATCGACCCCGCGCTCGGTGTCCGCGACATCCTGGGTCTCCGCCTCGTCGACGTCGACGACCGAGCAGCCAATGAGCGCCGGCTTGAGTCCGCCATCGCGGCCGGAGTCCTCGATGTGCACGGCGATCGACTCGTGTTGGCCATGCCCGTTGTCGATGACGTCGTCGATGAGCAGGAGGCCGTCCGCTAGTTTGGCCTCGACGGTATGAACCAAGCGGCCATGTCCGCCCATGATCGTGAAGCGCTCGACCGTGGTCTTCTGGGTGATGCGCTCCGCGTAGATGGTGAACGTCGAGCTGCCGCGGATGCGGGTCTCGGCGTTGCGCTGTGACTCGTCGAACGTCGGATCGTAGCCACCATGGAGACTTACGCCATCCACCAGCGTGACGAGCTCTTCGTAGGGTTGGCCCACGCCGCGGCCAGCGACGAGCACACGCTTGATGCCGTCGAGCTTGGCGTTGGCGAGCGCGCGCGAGATGGTGGGATAGGGGCGCGTCACGTTCCCGGCCGCTCCCGCCCCGTCGCAGCCTGGATACGACTGGCAGTACACGTGCAGCGCGTCACGAACGACGTCGAAGTCGTACACGATGGGCGTGCCTTCCGTCGTGTCGGCGCGCACGCGCCAGAAATACGTGACCGCCACCGGCGCGGCGACGCGCAGCGTGGTCTCTGGAACGCCGCCCTCCGCCAGTGGCAGGACCGTGAATGGGCTCCCCGGTACGTGATTCTGAAACGCCACGTCGAAGGCGAGATCGATCTGATAACGCGCGGCGCCCGAGCGCTCCGACCAGCGCAGCTCGACATGTGTTGCGCCGAGGAAGCGTTGATGAAGGGCCGGCAGCAAGGGCTCTGGCGCGGTCGTGTCGATGGGAGGCGGCACGCCGTTGAAGCGCGAGCTGTTCGTGGGGGGCGCGATGACGTTGTCGGATTCGTCACGCACGTTCGCCACCGTGAGCTCGTAGGTCACAGCCGATTGGCGCTGGACCGCGATGACCACGGTCTGTGATTCGCCGCCCAGCGTCGCGCTCACGAAGGCGAGTGGCGGGACCGCGCCATAGTTGGCGAGGTTCTCCGCTTCTTCGCGCTTCACGCGCTCGCTGAAGGTCAGGACGACCGCTTGTGGTCCTGCCGCTTGCGCGGACACCAGTGTCGGTGGGACGCGGTCGAGCTCCGCGTCGCGGATGCATACCTGGCCGCGGCAGCTCATGGCCGCTGGGCATTGCGTGTCGCCGTCGCAGTTGATGACCAGGTCGCGTGGGACGTCGAGCGCCGGCGCGCAGGCCACGAGTAACGCGCACGTGCCGAGAAGAATGCGCGTCATGGGTCGAGCTCGTAAGGACCAATGGAGAAGCAGCTGGTCACGGGGGTCGGGCAGCTGCGCGCGACGCCATCATAGTCGTGGGTCACGGCGCCGCAGCCAAGATTGCCGGGGTAGCCACAAATGGATGCGGTCGCGTCCATTCCGCCAAAGCGGATAGAGGCGAGCGTTCCAGAAGTGAGATGAACGTCGGCTGGAAACGACACGAGCGCCACTTGCGAGAGGGTTGCCGTGATGTTGCCGCCGACGCTGCCCGCCGCGCCCTGCGTGCTGGTGGCGGCGTCGTTCACATCGGCGATGTTCGTGCGAAAGCTGGTCGGCGCGGATGGCGAGAGGTCACTGAACAGCGCCGTCGGGCACTCGAACAAGAGGTTATTGCGGAAGTCCGCGACGATGTGACCCGCCAGCGCCGAGTCACTGAAGCAGATACGCGTCGCGGCTGCTCCAGTGAACATGATGTTGTTCACATAGGTGGATCGGTTCTGGCCATCGAAGACCGCGACCGCCGATCCAGGCCCGCCTCCCACATAGAAGAGGTTGTTGGCGATGACGAACACGTTCTCTTCCGCGTTGAATATATCGTTGTCCGCCACGATGAGCGCGTAGCTCTCGTGCTCCGCGGCCGTGGAGCCGCCGGCCAGGACGATGTTGTTGGTGGCCGACGCGAACTGAATGGCGGTGCCCCACCTGAGCTCGAGAGCCGTCGTCATACCGTCGCCCGTCGTGATCCAATTACGCTGCAGGTCGACCCCAACGTCGCTCGTCGTGATGCCAAACGTGCGCTCGGCGTTGGGGGTGGCTCGAACATCGATGGTGTTGTCACTCGCCACCATGACCGACACATCGCTCGCGCGGATACCCGCGGGAGCCTGGCAGCGCCCCGCGCCACACGTCGACACGCTGATGACGTTGTGGAGGACATCGGCGCGCTCGGCCGACGAGATGACGACGCCGTTACCGTTGCTTCCAGGAAACGAATGGACGGTGTTGCGCTGGATCAACGCGTTGCCGAAGTTCGTCGCTTCGATGCCGGCGCGGCCGCCCGCGATGTCGCAATCCTCGACCGTCGCGTTCGACGCGCCCGCGATGCCGAGCGCGGCGTCCGTCGTGCTGCGCAAGGTCAACCTCGCGAGGCGCTGATTCGCGCCGCCGCCGAGCATCAACACGGCAGGCTCGTCGTCGGCCTCGATGATGGTCGGGTTGGTGGTGCCACTTGGGGCGTCCGTGAAAGTGGACTCGTAGCCGCCAAGCAGCGTGACGTCATCGACGACCAAGTGCTCGCGATACGCCTCGCCATTGCCACGCGCCGCGATGTGGACTTCGGGGATGAGGAGAGCCTTCGCGGTGTTGATCGCGCCAGCGACCGTCTGCATCGGCGCGCTCGCGTTGCCCGGCCGCGGACGGCCCTCTGCGTCGACATCGCTGCACGGCACGCCAGCCGGGCAGTAGACATGCAACACGCCGCCCAAGCGATCGAAGGTCGACGTCGCGTACTCACCCTCACGCGTCGTGTTCGCGCGAACGCGCCAGTAGTAGCGGACGGGCTCCACGAAGTCGTAGCTGACGCTGCTGGTCGGATCATCGACCGTCATCGGAAAGCGCGGGAGGAGCCGCGTGAAGCCGGCGTCATACGCGACCTCCACGGTGTAGCTACGCGCGAGTGGCGGACGCGTCCACACCAGGGTGAGCGCGGTCTCGCTATACGCTTGCGCATTGCTTGGACCGAGGATCGCCGGCGGACCGCGATCCGGCGCCGCGCCAAACCCGAAGAAGCTCGCTGTCGCCCCCGCCGCGATCACGTTGCCCGAGATGTCCGCCGCGCCACTGACCGTGATGGCGTACGCGACGCCGGGCTCCTGCAACGACGTGATGATCCGCAGCTGCCGATAGTTTGGCAGGAGCACCGGGTCGGCGAGGTCGAGCGGCGGGTCGATGGCGAGACCGGATAGGCCAAGCGTCCCGGGGTCCATGCGCTCGCTGAAGTCCAGGACGACCTGGGTGCTGTCCACGGCGTTCGCGGTGAGGAGGAGCGGGGGCCTCTCGTCGGCGATGGTCGGGTCGTAGCAGAGCCCCACGAGCACCTGGCAGCGGCGGTCGTCTGGGCACTCGGCGTCGCTGGAGCAGATGATGTTGGCGTCCGGAGGGGTCACCAGGGTCGCGTCACAGGCGACTAAAAATGCTGAAAAACCAGCTAATTGCGCCAAACTCACGCGCTGGGTCATGTGCGGCAATTTATAACCCAAGCGCGGCCCATGTGCTGGTGCGGTCTGGCATACCTTCCGCCCGCAACTTTAGCCTTCTTCCCGCGACAATGTGAGCAGAACCAAATTGGCCGGGATTTGTCCGCGTGAACTTCCAGCTCGGTGTCAACGACCTCAAACCTGTCGCGAGACCTGATCAGCCAGCCGTCTCCGCGGACGCCGCGCAGACGGCGCTCCAGAACATCCCGCCCCCCAAGAGCCAGATCGACCTCTTCGTCGCGGGGGTGCGCAGCCACACCGGGACCGCCTTGATGACGACGGGCGGGGTGCTCGCGACCGGCTTCGTCAATGGCAGCGGCATCGTCGCCGCCGGAGTCTTCGCGGCCATGACCGGTAACGTCGCGGCCGCGGGCGTCGTCGCGACGGCGTTCGCGCTCAATTACGTGACCAAGATCGTCTCGAAGCCAATCGCCATCGTCGGCGCGGCCATCAGCGGCGAGAGAGTCAAGGACGTCTTCGCGAAGCTCTGGCCGTAGTACGCGAGCTGGTTTTAGCGGCGCCTGTCTGCTTCAGCGTTCGCGACAATGCTCTCGCGAAGCTCCCGCGACGTGGCGCGGTGAGCCGCGTCAGCTCCAGCCATTCGGCGAGCAGCTCGAGCTCGTCGCGTAGAGCTTCCGCGGTCTCGGGTGGCGCGCCCGGCTCGGCGTGCACCGCGATGATCTTCAAGCATCCGTTCTTGCGGTCGCTCTTCAAGTCGACGCGGGCGACCAGCGCGTCGCCGAGCAGGAACGGCAGCACGTAGTAGCCGTGCACGCGCTTGTGGGCGGGCGTGTAGATCTCGAGGCGGTAGTGGAAGCCAAAGAGATCATGCGTGCGCTGGCGTTGCCAAACCACGGGGTCGAACGGCGCGAGCAAGGCGCGGTAGTCCCGGCGGCGCGGCACGCGGGCGCCGGCGGCGACATAATACGCGCCCTTGAGCTCGTCGATCTTCACCGCCTCGATCTCCCCATTCGCGACGAGCTCGGCGATGCATGGATCTGTGTCCGCGATGGCGGTGCGGAAGTAGTCGCGGATGTCACGGCGGTCGGCGATGCCCAAGGCGCGCACGGCGCGTCGCGTGAGCTCGAGATGCGCCTCGTGATCCGTGGGCGTCGGCAGCTCGAGGATGGCGCGTGGCAAGACGCGCTCCGGGAGGTCGTAGATGCGCTCGAACGATCGGCGCGTGGCGGTGGTGATCTTGCCGGACCAGAACAAGTACTCGAGCCCACGCTTGGCGTTGCTCCAGCCCCAGAAGCCACCGGTGCCGGCGCGCTTCTCGAAGTCGCCCGCGACCTTGGGTCCTTCATCGCGGATGCGCGCCAGCATGTCGCCGACCAGCTCGCGGTTCTCACGGCCGAACTTGGCGACGCCCTTCCAGACGCCGACGCCCTCCTCGGCGCGGCGCATCCGCCAGCGGAACAACGGCTGCATGGGGAGCGGCAGCAGCGACGCCTCGTGGGCCCAGTACTCGAAGAGCGTCTTGGAGGCGCCCCACGCCGCGTCGTCGAGCAGCTTGCGGTCGTAGACACCGAGGCGCGAGAACAGCGGCAGATAGTGGGCCCGCACCACCACGCTCACCGAGTCGATCTGCAGGAGCTGCGTCGTCCCGATGGTGCGCGCCAGATCCGCCGCGCCCACGCGTTGCTTGCGTCCGAACCCCTGCGCCGCGAGCGCCAAGGCGCGCGCTTCGTGCAGCGTCAGGCTGTTCAATACAAGCCGTCGGGCAGTTGCTTGGCGAGGTACGCCTTGATGTCCGGGCTCGGGCCGAGCATCGTCTCGATCCAGGCGGCGCGCTCGTGCGCCATGATCATGAGCTCCCAGACCGTCGCGATGTAAGGCTCGCTCGTCCGCTCGAATATGTTGTCGCCGTTGAACACCGAGTTCAGGCCCGCGAGCATGTTCGACTGCGTCCACCAGTGCTGCAGGTGCCAGAGATCCTGTGGCGCCTGGTGCAGCACGAGATAGCCGGCCGCATCGTGATCCCCCAGCATCTCGGCGAGCTCGAGCTGCACTCCCGCGTGGATGCGGGCGGCCTCGAGCCGTTGCGCCGTGAACATGCGGGCCGCGCGCGGATCGTGATGCACGCCGTAGGCCTTGAACGACCAGTTACGGATGCGCCACAAGCCGAGCGACGCGACAGCGCGCGGGCGATAGATGCGTTCGACGTCCATCGTCACTTCATTTCACGAGTGGCAGCTGCTCGGTCACCGGCAGCTCACCAACGATGGGCTTCAAGTAGGCGAGGCACGCCGCGGTCACGTCGTTGTCGCCCGCGAGCATCTCGGGCGGCATGTGGCGTGTCTTGGCCGCGACAGCGGACAGCTCGATGCGCTCGTAGGCGACCTTGTAGGGCTCATTGCTCAGGCGCTTGATGGCGATCGAGCCGTTCTTCTCGCCCTTCAAGGCGAGCTCGACGGCCTTGCGCGCCGACTCCCGCGCTTCACGGGCATCGACCTCGCTCACGACCCCGGGGAACGAGCGCTGCATGTAGCCCAGGGTATCGGCGCGGACGCGGAGCTTCGCGCCGAGCTTCGCCTTCAGGGCGGCCGCCAGGTGATCACCCAAGGCGCCGGTGCCGGCGAGCTGCACGTTGCCGTGGTCGTCCTTGTCGAGGTTCTTGGCGAGCTTGGTGATGATGGGCGCGCCGGCCGCGTCGTGCACGCCTTCGCTCACGGCGATGATGCAGCGGCCGAGGCGCTTGTAGACCGCGTCGACGTCGCCGATGAACTTGTCGATGTCGAAGGCCTTCTCCGGCACGTACACGAGGTGCGGACCGTCATCGGGGAACTGGCGGGCGAGGGCGCTCGCGGCGGTGAGGAAGCCCGCGTGGCGTCCCATCACGACGTTGATCTTGATGCCGGGGAGCGAGCGGTTGTCGAGGTTGTCGCCGATGAAGGCGCAGGCCACGAACTTCGCCGCCGAGCCGAAGCCCGGGGTGTGATCGTTCTCCATCAAGTCGTTGTCGATGGTCTTCGGCACGTGGAAGGCGCGCAGGTCGTAGCCCTGCGACTGCGCCATCTCGCTGACGATGCGGGTGGTGTCCGACGAGTCGTTGCCGCCGATGTAGAAGAAGTAGCGGATGTCGCGCTCGGCCAGTGCCTTGACGATGCGCTTGCAGTACTCGGCGTCGGGCTTGTCGCGTGAGCTGCCCAGGGCGCTCGACGGGGTGTGGGCGAGGCGCTCGAGCTTCGCCGCGTCGAGGCCGTTCATCTCGAGGAGCTTCCCCTCGACCATGCCGCGGACGCCGTACATGGCGCCGTAGATCGTGCCGACGTCCTTGCCGCCCGCCTTCAAGGCCTCGACGACGCCGACGAGTGATTGGTTGATGACCGCGGTGGGACCGCCCGACTGTGCGACGATTGCGTTGGCTGCCATTTGGGCCAAGGTTCTGGCGGGTTCGTGACTAACTGTCAAACGTGCTCTAAGGCGTAAAACGCATGTCCGAGCTCGACACCTTCTTCTCCCTCACCCCAGACCGGGTGCTCGCCGCCGTCGAAGAGAGCGGAAGTGAAACGACTGGGCTGTGTTACGCGCTCAATAGCCTCGAGAACCGGGTCTACGAGGTCGAGCTCGAGGACCGGAGCAGGCTCGTCGCCAAGTTCTACCGGCCGGGGAGATGGTCCCGAGAAACCATCCTGGCCGAGCATCGTGCCTTGTGTGCTTTAGTGGACGCCGAGATCAGCGTGGTGGCCCCGGCGCCGTTCCAGGACGGGGAGACGCTGCACACCACCGCCGACGGCATTCACTACACGCTGTTTCCGCGCCGCGGCGGACGCGCGCCCGACGACCTCACGACGGATGACTTCGAGCAGCTCGGCAGGCTCATCGCGCGCATTCACAACGTCACCGCCGCGCTCGACCTCACGGCGCGCCCCGAGCTCGGACCCGAGACCTACGGCACCCAAGCGCTCGCCACGATCTTGAGCAAAGCCACGCTCTCACCCGGCGTGCGTGCCCGCTATAGCGATGCCGTGCGGCGCCTCATCGACCACGCCACACCCAGGTTCGCCGAGACCCGCAAGCTGCCCATCCACGCCGACTTCCACCGCGGCAACGTCTTGCGCACGCCGCAAGGTTGGCTCGTGCTCGACTTCGACGACATGGCGCACGGCCCCGCGGTGCAGGACTTCTGGCTGCTCTTGCCCGGCCGCCCGAGCGACGTGCCGCAAGAGCTCGACGCGCTCATCAAGGGCTACGAGCAGTTCCGGGCGCTCGACCGCGGCGAGCTGCGCCTGGTGGAGACGCTACGGGCGCTCCGTTATGTGCGCTACGCCGCGTGGATCGCGCAGCGTTGGGAAGACCCGGCGTTCAAGCGCGCCTTCCCCGATTGGGGCACGGACCGCTACTGGGAGGCTCAGCTCGCCGACATCAACGAGCAGCTGAGCCTCATCGGGGCTTAAGCCTGGCGTGGCGTGACGCGGTACGACTGCGGACGCTTGCCGCTGCGGGCGCTGCCGTCGGGATGGCTGCCGCCGATGCCGGTGCCGAGTGACGCGACGGCCTGGACGCCGATGTCTTCGGCGCCACCACGCTCGACGGCGCTGCGACCACCGGACTTGGCGAGCGCGGCGTTGACCGAAGCCCGGCTGGCTGCGTTCTGCTGCGCATTTTTGCCCTGCTTCTCGAGATCTTCACCGCTGAAGGTGACGCTCTGCTTGGCGATGTCCTGCTGAATCTTGACGGTGTCAGTGGTGCTCGAAATTGCTGCGGTCATGACAACACTCCACCCTAATTGTCGGTAGACGAGGGTCTACAGAGTTATCGGGCGGCCTGTGGCGCAGTTGCTTGCTTCAGCGTGAAATCGAGAAATTTCGACTGGAGGCGCTTGCTGAAGATGCCGAAGCCGGTTTGCGCGAGCGCGTCACGCTCCTCTGGCGCACCCAGGAGACGTACCCCCTCGGCGACGATCTGGCCGTAATCCGCGAATGCCACGCCGTCAGCGAGCTCGGCGTCCTCGGCCGCGTCGGCGCCGCGCTCCGAGAGCACCGCCACCTTGTTCGCGAGCAGGTATTGCAGGCGAACGATCTCGAGGACCTTGGCCTCGTAGTAGTGGACGTTGAGCACGAGCTTGGCGCGGCCGATGAGCGCGTCACGCTTGACGCCGTAGGCGCCGAAGACCGCCATGACGTTCACGCCGGCGCTCTGGAAGCCGTCGATGACCGCCTTGCGCCGGTCGTTGAGCGAGCCAAAGAAGAGGACGTCGATGTCCTTTTTAGCGGCATGCTGGATGCGCGTGAGCTCTGGCGCATAGCCCACGGGCACGACCTGCTCGACCTTCACGCCGAGCTCGGCGAGCGCCTTGGCGTTGCGGCGTGAGTAATCCCAGACGCGGTGGCGCTTGAAGAGGGCGATGAGCTCGGGCCTGAGCCACGACGAGCCCATGTCGATCTGCTCGAGGTTGTAGAGGATCGCGTCCTTGGCGATCTGCAGGGGATACTCGAGCAACAAGTTCGAGCCGAGCACGATGTGCTGACACCCAGGGATGTCACCGCGGGTCGTGACCGCGCACTCGTGGCCCAGCGCCTTGAGACCGCTGCTCAAGGCCTCCGCGACCTCGAAGAACGCCGCCACGTGCGGATAGCCGGGCGGCGCCACGATGGTGATGGCGAAGCGCATCCGCTTTAGCGTTTCTGCCAATACACGCCGGTCCAGTCGATCGGCACGATGGTCTCGGTGATGCCGCGCGCGGCGCGGAAGTCCTCGACCGCCTTGCGGCACGCCGGGACGGCGCCGAAGTCGTCGACGATGAGGTAACCGCCGGGCGACAGCTTGTCGTAGAGGGCGTTGAAGCCATCCATCGTCGACTCGTACATGTCACCGTCGAGGCGCACGACCGCGAGCTTGTCGATGGGCGCGGTCGGCAAGGTGTCCTTGAACCAGCCCTTGAGGAAATGCACCTGCTCGTCGAGCAAGCCGTAGAGCTCGAAGTGGCGTTGCACCTGCTCCAGCGAGATGGCGAGCGCCTCTTGCTCGAAGTGCTTGTCGCCGGCGTCGGCCGGGTAGAGCTCGGGGTTCGGCGGCGGCAGGCCCTCGAAGCTGTCGGCCACGAAGACTTTGCGATCGCGGACATCGTACGCCGCGAGGATGGCGCGCATGAAGATGGTCGCGCCACCACGCCAGACGCCGGTCTCGATGAAGTGACCAGGGACGCCGCGGGCGATGACGTCCTCGACGCACTTCTGGATGTTCTCGAGACGCGCGAGACCGATCATGGTGTGGGCGCGCTCGGGCCAATCACGGCCAACCGCGCGGTGACGCATGTCGAAGCCCGAGTTACGGGCGAGATCACCGTCGGCGTAGATGACGTTGCTCAGGGTGCGCTTCATCATGTCGAGGTAGAGCTTGGTCGGACGCGCGGTCTCCGCTGAAGCGGGCGTCGCGAAGGAGCCAGCCACCTGCTCGGCTTCCACGCCGATCGCCTCGGCCATCTTCTTGAGCTCGAATTGCTGCGGCATGACCACGAGCTTCGAGGCGCCACCGATCACGCGCTGCCAGCCGTGCAAGGTCTTGGGCTCCTCGATGACGCAGATGTCGCTGCCGGCGTTGGCGAGGTCCACCAGGAATTGCGGCGGGCTCTCGAGCTCCGCGGTCGGCAGCATGACGCCGATCGTCGCCGCGCGCTCGCTCGCGATGACCTTGGTGAGGGTCGCTTCCCAAGCGGCATGGGCGCCGCTCGGAGGCACGAACAGCACTCGGCGGGGCCGCGAGCCGGTCCACTGGTCGACGACCGTTTCAGCGGACGACGTCACCGCCGCGAACGCGGGACGCGCCTGGAAGACGTACTGGATGACGGTCGACTCCTCGGCGAACGCCTTGCCGTCACCACCGACCGCGGTCACCATCTCGGCGACGAGCGGTACGAGCTGACCCGGCTGGCTGCGCACGGCTTGCATGGGCGCGAGCACCTCGAAGCCGGTCTCGCGCATGAAGCCGTGAAGCTCGGCGAGCGTGAAGAAGCGCAGGTGCGTGCGGTCGAGGATGCCGGCGTCCTGGTACTTGAAGGTGCCATTGAAGACGAGCGGCAGGAGCACCGACTCGTGACGCACGTTGGGGATCGAGCAGACGATGGTGCCCTCGTTCTTCACGTAGCGGCGCAGGTGCTTGAGCACGGCGACCGGATCGCGGACGTGCTCGAGGACGTCCGCGAAGGTGATGACGTCGAAGTGACCATCCGGGTAGGGGAGCTCGGGGAGCTTCTCGAGATCGAGCTGGTAGACCGCCGTGAGCTTTTCGCGGGCGAGCTTGGCGGCCTCGGGGACGATCTCCACGCCGACCACTTCGGTGGCGCCGGCTTCGAGCATGGCGCTGCCCATCGCCCCGCCCGCGCAGCCGATGTCGAGGACGCGCTTGCCCTTGGGTTGGACGACGGCGACGACTTCTGGACGGCTGAAGCCGTAGTACGAGGTGGTGACGTTGGACATGAGCTCGAGGCTCCCCCTTGCTGAGTTTCGCATTGGGTCAAACGTCCCGTTTCGGAGCGCCATGAAGTGGGTCGTTTACCCACATGAATTCGCTCAAGCCTTGGCTTCCTTGAGCCGTTACCTCTGGCAGACCTCGGAGGCATCGGTGCGCCTGTCGCTTTGCATGATTGCGCGGAACGAAGCCGAGATGCTCGGCGACTGCTTGAAGTCCGTGCAGGGCATCGTCGACGAGATCGTGCTGGTCGATACCGGCAGCACCGATGACACCATCGCGATCGCCAAGAGCTTCGGCGCCACCGTCGTCGAGCGTCCCTGGGACGATGACTTCGCCGCCCCACGGAACGAAGCGTTGAAGCACGCGACGGGCGACTACGTGCTGCAGCTCGATGCCGATGAACGGCTGGCCTCCGCGGCGGCCAAGACGCTGCGGCGTGTCGTCAATCGCGGTGACTTCGATCTCGCGGTCATCCCCCTGCACAACGCCACGTCACGCGACGCCGCCGAAGCCCAGGTGCTGGCTGGCGTCGCGCGCATGGGGGAGCCCATTCATCTGCCGCGTCTGTTCCGGCGGAGCGCGGGCGTCGAGTACCGCGGCGTGATTCACGAGAGCGTCGCCGAGTGGTTCGCCGAGCGAAAGGGCAAGCTCACCTCGCTGCCCGTCGACATCGTGCACCTGGGAGCGCTGAAGGAAGTGGTGACGGCGCGCGGCAAGGACGACCGCAATCAACGCCTCTTGCGCAAACGCATCGAGAGCGACCCGACCAACATCGTGCCGTACGGCTATCTCGCGCTCGAGCTGCTCAACGCCGGCGACATCGCCGCGGCGGGGCCGATCATCGAGGCAGGCTGGCGCCACGCCGCGGAGCAACCGAAGTTCCGTTCGCTGCAGCGCCTCGCCGTAGCGCGCGCGGTGCATGCGTTGAGCGCGGGCGAGCCGCGGGTCGTGGTCGACACCGCGCGCCAGACCGCTTCGTTGGAGCCGCTCGGGCCCGATCTCTTGCACCTCGAAGGCTGCGCGCTCGAGCTGTTGGCGCTGCGCGCCGAAGAGCGCGAGCGTCGTGGTCTGCTCGAGCGCGCGCTCGAAGCTCAGGATGCGGCAGCCGCTTTCGCGGACAAGGCGGTGACCGAGCGTTTGGTCGGTGGCTCGACGTCTTGGGCCACGCAGCGTCGCCGCGCCGGCTTGTTGCTGCAGCTCGGCCGCGCGCGTCCCGCGCTCGCCGCCGCGCAGGCCGCGCTGTCGCTGATCCCGGACGATCTCGAAACGCAGCTCCTCTTGGCCGAGGCGATCCTCGAGAGCGGTGAAGCGGGCCGCGCCTTGCGTCAGCTCGAGACGTTGCTCGGCGCGTACCCCGATGGTTGGCTGCTCGCTAGCGCCGCGGCGCTCGCTGCTGGCGCGCGCGCCGATGCCAGGCTCTTCCTGGCGCAGGCGCATCAGCGCTTGTCGCAAGGTTTCGTGAGCGTCCACCGCCGGCTGCGCTTCGCCGACATGGCGCGCGCGCTCGCGGCGTAGCTACTCTCGGCTGATGCCGATCTTGTTGAAGAACAAGTCTTCGATGGTGCGCTGCACCGTACGCCAGAGCAGGTCACGGTCACCGCAGCGGGCGAACGGGCCGAGCGGGATCTTGAACGCGCCCTTGTCGGTGCGGCCGCCGCCGTAGAACATGCCGTGCGCGTCCTGGCCGAACAGCTCCTTCAAGAAGCGGTCGGGGTCGACGACGTTCGAGGTGGTGCGCAACGAGCCGTCGACGAACTGATTGTTGACGATGCCGTAGCAGATGACCGTGTCGATGCCTTCGCGCTTGAGCAGATAGTCGGCGGCCTGACCGATGCTGTCGCGATCCTCGTCGCGGACGTAACCGACGCCCGCCAGCAAGAACGTGTCGGCGATGACCTTGTTCGCGTACGCGCGCTGGGTGATCTCCATGGTGCGCGGCGAGATGCTCTGCATGGAGATGGCTTTGAGCAGATCGAGATCGGCGAACGGCGCGAGGAACGCGGCGGCGCGGTAGTCGATCTCGCGCGCCAGCAGATAATCGTCGGTGTCGGAGCGGATGCCGTAGAGCAGCGCGGACGCGAGCTTGCTCGCCGCCGGATCTTCCTTGTCGAAGTTCGGCGAGACGCCCTGCGCCAGGTACTCGGCGTAGATCGAGCTGGTCGAGCCCGACTCCTCGCGGATGTCGATGAACTCGGCGCTCACGTCGCCCTGGAGCTTGTGATGGTCGACGATGCTGACCATGGGCATGTGCTCGAGCTCGGGCGGCAGGTCGAGCATCTGCGCGTCGACCAGGGCCATGCGGTCGTAGCTCGACAAGTCGATGCCTTCGCTATAGCGCACCATGTCGATGGCGAGCTTCTTCACGAGCGCGCGGTTCTCGTGATGCGAGATGTCGTCGAAGTAGAGGATGGTCGGCTCGATGTTGTGCTGCTGGCAGATGTAGCCGTGCGCCATGGCGCTGCCGATGCTGTCCGGATCGGGATAGCCGCGGATGGCGATGACGTGACGCTCGCCCCGGTGCCCAATCAAGATGTCGCGCAGCTGTTCCGCGGGTGACTTGACGGGCGTAAGCCGCGGGAGCTCCTTGCCTGCTTCCATGACGGCCTAGTGTAGGCGCAACCAGCCAGAGCAACAAGGACGACCGTCGAAACGACGTCAACTGTCCGTAGTTGCTGAGCTTTTGGCCCCACTTGTGTCTCTCGTGCGGCTCCAGCAGTATGCGCCGCCGTGAAACGACCCCAAGGGCTCGAAACCTTTTTGACACGCGTCAGCCCGACTCTGGGCGCGCGTTGCTCGACCGAAGACGCAGCACTGACCGCCGCGGCGGGCGATGAGTCCGGTTTGCCGGACGGGATGCCCTCGGCTGTGGTCAAACCTCTCACCGTCGAAGAGGTGGTGCTCGTGGCCCGTGAGGCCAACGCCTTGGGTGTGCCGCTCATCGCGCGCGGTGGTGGTACCGGCAAGGCGGGCGCGGGCATCCCGACCGAAGGCGAGGTCGTCGTCGATCTCACCGGCATGAACGAGATCCTCGAGATGCGCCCGCAGGATCTCTACGCGGTGGTGCAGCCCGGAGTGATCACGCGCGACCTCGACAAGGCGGCGAACGAGCACGGTCTCTTCTATCCGCCGGATCCATCGAGCTGGGAGTCGTCGACCATCGGCGGCAACATCGCCACCAACGCGGGCGGGCCGCGCGCCGTGAAGTACGGCGTCACGCAACGCTACGTGTGGGGCGTGCAGATGGTGCTCGCGAACGGCGACGTCATCCGCACCGGCAAGCACTCCTTGAAGGGTGTCGTTGGCCTTGACCTCACGTCGCTCATCGTCGGCTCCGAGGGCACCTTGGGCCTCGTCACCGAAGCGACCATGCACATCATCCCCGCGCCGCGCGCCGTGGAGACCGCCTGGCTCGACTTCGAGGACGTGCACGTCGCCTCGAAGGCCGCCGAGAAGATCTTCGCCGCCGGCTTCACGCCGCGCATGATGGAGCTGCTCGACCCGGTGGCCATCGAAGTGGTCCGCCCCAAGGTCGCCTTCCCCATCGAGGCGTCCGCTAAAGCATGCATGCTGCTCGAGGCCGACGGCGACGCCGAGCGTGCCGAGAGCGACCTGCTGAAGATGTGCGAGATCGCCGTCGAGGCCGGCGCCTTGAACGCCATCGTCGGCCGCAACGACAAGGAGCGCGACAATCTGCGCCGTGGCCGCCGCTTGGTGTCGAGCTCGTTGAAGGAGCGCTACCCGCTGAAGTTCTCGGACGACATCGCCGTGCCGCGCAGCAAGATCGCCGATCTGCTATCGCAGACCACAGAGGCGGCCCACAAGACCGGCATGAAGACCGCCGCCTACGGCCACCTGGGCGACGGCAACCTGCACATCAACTTTCTGTGCGAGACCGCCGAAGCGCGCAAGTCGGCGAACGTCGTGCGCCTCGATCTCATGCGCCGCGTCGTCTCGATGGGCGGCACCATGAGCGGCGAGCACGGCGTGGGCCTCACCAAGCGCGACGAGCTCGAGCTCGAGCAGTCGCGCGAGGTCATCGCCCTGCAACGCCGCATCAAGGCGGTGTTCGACCCCAAGAACATCATGAACCCCGGCAAGGTGTGGCCGCAGCTCTGAGTCGCGGGAGACGCGCTCGAGGAGCGTCGTTTCGGGCTTGACGGTTGGATCGGGCTCCGATCTAACGGTGGTGTGAAGCGTACGGTCGCCGAAGTGCGTGAGCAGATCGCGGACGCCAGCGAGCGTATGCTCAAGAAGCTCGCGCGCGACGAGCGCGCCGGCGTCCGCGAGCTCGCCCGCAAGGAGCTCGCCCGCCGGGCCGCCGTCCAGGAAGAGGCGGAGCGCGAAGCCGAGCGCGTCGCGTGCATGCTCAACTACGAGCGGCCGCTCTGGCAGTCCGGGGTGCTCGTCGCCGGTTGCGACGAGGTCGGCACTGGTCCGCTCGCCGGTCCCGTCGTGGCCGCGGCGGTCATCCTGCCGGCTGGCACGTCGATCGCGGGCATCGACGACAGCAAGAAGCTCGACGCCCCGACACGTGAGCGCATCGCCGCCGAGGTGCGTGCTTGCGCCGTGGCCTATTCGATAGCCAGCTGCGACGTCGACGTCATCGACCGCCTCAACATCTATCACGCGGCGCTCGAGGCCATGCGCCGCGCCGTCGTGGGGCTCGCGGTCGCGCCTCAGCACGTGCTGGTCGACGCGCGCCGTGTGCCCGGCATCGCGTATCAGCAGACGCCGATCGTGAAAGGCGATACGTTATCGCAGTCGATCGCCGCCGCGGCGATCATCGCGAAGGTGCATCGTGACGAGCTCATGCTTCGCTATAGCGAACAATATCCGGGCTACGGCTTCCACTCGCACAAGGGCTACAGCGCGCCCGAGCACTTCGCGGCGCTCGACAAGCTTGGCCCGTGCGCCATTCACCGCCGCTCGTTCGCGCCCGTCGCCGCGCGGCTCGGCCTGCGCCCGACCCAGTTGGGGCTCGCGATCTGATTCCAGCCGCTGGCCGCCGTGA
>JBDHVB010000030.1:0-32756 GCA_039809465.1 Myxococcota bacterium | reverse complement strand
CGTCGTTCAACGCCTGGATCAAGAACTTGAAGCGTTGCAGCGCGGTGATCTGCGTCGAGATCGCGAGGAGCACGATGCCGCCAACCGCGAGCCAGTGCATCGGGCGCGGGTCCTGCGGATGGAAGTACACTTCGACGACCGGCGAGAGCGCGACCGAGCCGCCGAGATAGATGATGCGCTCGGCGCGCTGCATGAAGCCGATGTCCTTCATGCCCACGCCCGACGCTTCGGCCTTGGCGCGGATGTAAGGGACGAGGGACGAGCCCACGAGCGCGATGAGCGACGCCATCAGCACCCACGAGTCGCGGTAGAACCAGGCGAGGCCGACGAGCACGGCGGCGTCGGCGTAACGGTCGAGGATCGAGTCGAGCGCGGCGCCGCTCGCGGTGGCCTTACCGGTCGAGCGTGCCAGGCGGCCGTCGACGACGTCGAGGATGCCCGAGAAGATGTAGAGCCAGCCGCCCATCGCGAAGCGGCCAGCGGCGAGCGACACACCGGCGCCGGTCGAGAGCAGCATCGACAAGGTGGTGATCGCGTTCGGCGGCAGCCCGCTGCGCAGCGCGGCCGACCAGAGCGGCCGCATCACCCAGGCGAAGTACAGGCGCAGCCACATCCCCGTGAGGAACGTGGTGGGCCGGTTCTCCATCTCCTTGTCGGAGTAGGCGCCCTTGATGAAGTAGCGAATCGTGTAGAGGACGAGGCCGATCGCGAAGTACGCAAAGAACAAAATCGTCGGAGCCAGCGCCGTCCAGACGCGCTGGGACGGCGACAGATGGCCCTGGAGGATGTTCAGCAGTGCGTCCATGTCCCTCGTCGGGTTCTTCTGGGCTCGGGCAAAAGCTGATGCCGGGCCAGAAAGAAGTCAATTTATCGCCGTGATCTGGGCGATCGTCCTGGCTTCGACGATGCAGTGTGGCACGAGGTCTTTAAACCTTATGACACGCTTTGTCATCCCAAGACTTCCGACGCGGGACACGGAGCGCTTATTCGCTCTCTAAGCCTGCGAAACTACTTGGCTTCTTTTTCGACCGCCTTCTTCATGCGCTCGTTCGCGAAGATCGCGACCTCGACGCGGCGGTTCTTGGCGCGGCCGGCATCGGTGTCGTTGTCGGCGACTGGGGTGTCGGCCCCCTCGCCCACCGTCTTGATGCGGATGCCCTTGATGCCCTGAGCCTCGGCGTACTTGGCGACCGCGTCGGCGCGCTTCTCCGAGAGGGTGTGGTTGTACTCGGCCTTGCCGGTGGAGTCGGTGTGGCCGGCGATGAGCACGTCGGTGTCGTCGTAGCGTTGCAGGACCTTGGCCAGCTCGGTGATGTTCTCCTTGGCCGCGGGCTTGAGCTCGGCTTCGTTGACGTCGAAGAGGATGCCCGAGTTGAAGGTCACGAGGATGCCTTCACCGACGCGCTCGACCTTGGCGTCCTTGAGGTCCTTGTCGAGCTGCTCGGCCCGCTTGTCCATGTGGCGGCCGATGAGCGCGCCGGTCGTACCGCCGACCGCCGCGCCGACGATGGCGCCGATGGCCGCGCCCTTACCGCCGCCAACCGCCGCGCCGATGCCTGCTCCCGCCGCGCCGCCCGCGCCGGCGCCGAGAAGAGCGCCGGTGCCGGTCTTGGTCTGGCACCCGACAAAAGCGACGGACGAGGTGAGCAACGCTGCGGCGATGAGTTGTTTGGACATTTTCATTGGGCTGTTCCTTTCGCGTGGTGGGCGAAGCAGTGAACGACCACGATCCTGGGGTCGAATACAACACCCTTGCAATCACTCGCCGTATTGCGGCTTTGCAGTGTGGGTATGGCGGACCTCCTCGTCATCGGCCACGTGACGCGCGATCTCATCGGCGATGGCGCGCGCTTGGGCGGCGCCGCGACCTACGTGAGCATGACCACCGCGCGCCTCGGCATGAGCGTGCGCGTCGTCACCGCGGCGCCCGCGACCTTCATGCTCATGGAGCCCCTGCAGCGCGAGCCGCGCGTCAGCATCGAGCGCCAGGAGAGCCGCAAGGTCACGACGTTCTCGCTCGACTACTCTGGCGCCCTTCGCAAGGTGCGCCTGGTCGAGACGGCGATGCCGCTCACGAAGCCCAGCGAAGGCGCGCCGTTCGTGTATCTCGCGCCGGTCATCGGCGAGGTGCCGTTCGCGGCCATGCAGTGGTTTCCGGGGAGCACGCTGGTCATCGGCCTGCAGGGCTGGCTGCGCGGTGTCAGCGGTAACGGACAGATCTTGCCCTCCGACCCGCCGCCGGCCGAGTCGTTCTCGTCCGCTACAGCGGTGTGCTTCTCGGAGCACGATCACCCGCGCGCCGAGGAGCTCGCCACGGAGCTCGCGCGCCACGTGCCCATCGTCGTCGTCACCCGCGGCAGCCAAGGCGCGACCTTGTACGACGCGGGCGGGAGCTATCGCGTGCCCGCCTCGCCCGCCAAGGAGCGCGATCCGACCGGGGCCGGGGACGTCTTCGCGGGCGCGCTCACCGCGGGGCTCTGGCGCGGCGCCTCGCCCATGGACGCCGCACGCGAAGCAGCGTATGCCGCCGCACGGGCCGTCGAGGGCCCTGGTCTCGGAAATCTGAGGTGAGTCCCATGTCACGTGTCATCCGTGCGCCCCGTGGAAGCGAGAAGCGCTGCAAAGGTTGGGTCCAAGAAGCAGCGCTGCGCATGCTCATGAACAACCTCGACCCCGAGGTGGCCGAGCGCCCGCAGGACCTCGTGGTCTACGGCGGCACCGGCAAGGCCGCGCGCAACTGGGAAGCCTTCGACGCCATGGTCGCGACGCTCGAGAGCCTGGAGGACGACGAGACCATGCTGGTGCAGTCGGGCAAGCCGGTCGCCGTCTTCAAGTCGCACCCCGACGCGCCGCGCGTCCTCATCGCCAACAGCAACCTCGTCGGCCACTGGGCCAACTGGGACGTCTTCCGCGACCTCGAGCAGAAGGGCCTGACGATGTACGGCCAGATGACCGCGGGGAGCTGGATCTACATCGGCACCCAAGGAATTCTACAGGGCACCTACGAGACCTTCTGCGCCGCCGGCCGCACGCACTTCGGCGATGCCAACCTCGCGGGCCGCACCATCCTCACCGCTGGCTTGGGTGGCATGGGTGGCGCGCAGCCCTTGGCGGGCACCATGGCGGGCGCGGCCGTTTTAGCGGTCGAGATCGATCCGACGCGCATCCAGCGCCGCCTCGAGACCCGCTACCTCGACACCACCGAGCCGACGCTCGACGCCGCCTTGAAGCGCCTCGAGAAAGCCAAGGCCGACAAGGAGGCCATCTCGATCGGTCTGTTGGGCAACGCGGCCGACGTGTTCCCGGAGCTCGTGAGGCGCGGCTACACGTTCGACCTCGTCACCGACCAGACCTCGGCGCACGATCCGTTGGGTGGCTACGTGCCCAACAAGATGTCGCTCGAGGAAGCGCTGGCGCTGCGCGACAAGGATCCCAAGGAGTACGTCGCGCGCTCGATGGCCGCGATGGCGGAGCACTGCGCCGCCATGGTGCAAATGACCAAGAGCGGCATGCACGTCTTCGATTACGGCAACAACTTGCGTGGCCAAGCGCAGCTCGCGGGGGTCACGGACGCGTTCGCCTACCCCGGCTTCGTACCGGCCTACATCCGTCCCCTCTTCTGTGAAGGCTCGGGTCCGTTCCGCTGGGTCGCGCTCTCGGGTGATCCGGCTGACATCGCGGTCACCGACGCCTGCGTCATGAAGACCGTCGACCGCCCCGAGCTGCACCGCTGGATCGCCATGGCCCGCGAGCGCGTCGCCTATCAGGGCTTGCCGGCGCGCATCTGCTGGTTGTCGTACGGAGAGCGCAAGCGCGTCGGGCTCGCCTTCAACGAGCTGGTCCGCACCGGCGCCGTCAAGGCCCCCATCGTCATCGGCCGTGACCACCTCGACTGCGGCTCGGTCGCCTCGCCCAACCGCGAGACCGAGGCCATGAAGGACGGCTCGGACGCCATCGCGGACTGGCCCATCCTGAACGCCATGATCAACGCGGTGAACGGCGCTTCGTGGGTGAGCTTCCACCACGGTGGCGGCGTCGGCATCGGCTACTCCTTGCACGCCGGCATGGTCATCGTCGCCGACGGCACCGACGCCGCGGCGAAGCGCCTGGCGCGCGTCCTGGATAGCGACCCTGGCATGGGCGTCGCGCGGCACGCCGACGCGGGGTACGAGCGCGCCGTCGATGTCGCGAAGCACCGCGGCGTCAGCATCCCGGGCATCAGCCGTTGAGCGCGACCCTCTATGTGGGCATCAGCGAGCTGGTGCAGCCCCACGCCGACGCCGGCAGCAGCAAGGATCCGGTCTCGGTCACGAAGGACGCCGCCCTCCTCGTCCGCGATGGCGTAGTCGTCGCGGCGGGTCCGCGCGAGCTGCTGAAGTCGAGCCCCGACGTCGCGGCCGCCGAGGAGGTGGATCTCGGTAACCGCGCGGTGATCCCGGGCTTCGTCGACTCGCACACGCACGTCGTGCACGCCGGTGACCGCGTCGACGACATGGCCCGCAGGGCACGCGGCGAGACCTACGCGAGCATCGCCAAGGCGGGCGGCGGCATCCGGCGCTCGGTGCAGCACCTGGCCGAGACCTCGCTCGAGGACATCGCGGCGCAGTCGCTCGCGCGTCTCGACGCCATGCACGCGTGCGGCACCACCACCGTCGAAGTGAAGACCGGTTACGGCCTCACGCCCGAGCTCGAAGAGAAGCACCTGCAAGCCATCGAGCTCACCGCCAAGCAGGCAAAGCAAGAGATCTTCCCCACCCTGCTCGCCCACGTGCCCGCTAAAGCGAACGGCCTCGAGCGCGAAGACACCGTCAAGGCCTGGCACGACGAGGTCATCCCCAAGCTCGCCAAGCGCGTGAAGTTCTTCGACGTGTTCGTCGAGGGCGGCGCCTTCACCGCCGACGAGGCCCGCAAGCTCTGCGGTTACGCGCGCGCCCACGGCCTCGGCTCGAAGCTGCACGTCGACCAGCTGGCTGACGGGGGCGGCGCCGAGCTCGCGGCGAGCCTCGAGGCGCTGTCGGCGGACCACCTGGAGCACGTGAGCGCCGCCGGAGCGCGCGCCCTCGCCGACCGTGGCGTCGTGGCCTGCATCCTCCCGGGCTGCGCCGTGATGCTGCGTGACTGGCCCAACGGCCGGGCGCTCCGCGATGCCGGCTGCGAGGTGGCGGTCGCGACCGACTGCAACCCGGGCTCGTCCCCTGTGCTGGACCTGACGCTGTGTGGGCTCTTGGCGGCCACGCAGTGCGGGTTGACCCTGGAGGAGGCGCTGTGGGGAATTACCCGCGGCGGCGCCAAAGCGCTCGGATTGCAGGATAGAGGCCGTTTGGTGCCGGGTGAGCGCGCCGACATGATCGTGGTGGATCACCATGATTATCGGGCCATTTTCAGTCGCCCAGGGCGCCCGCCCGTACGTAGTGTCTTCATGGGGGCCCTGCCGAAGTAAGTCAGCGGAATTACTTTAGGTGCATGAAGTGTTACCCCCCAAGTGAGGCACACCATGCAGACCGTTCGTGAAGTCCCCCGCGGTAAGCCGGTGCGCATCGACGTATCGGAAGGCCGGCTCGTCGGTGAGCTGACCTTACCCCGTAACCCCAAAGGCCTCGTCATCTTTGCCCATGGCAGTGGCGTGAGCCATCACAACCACCCCCGCAGCGCCACGGTGGCGCGCAGCCTCGAGCAGAACGAGCTCGCCACCCTGGCGGTCGAGCTCCTCACCGAAGAGGAAGCGCACATCGACCGCGTGACCACGCAGCTCCGCCTCGAGATGGACATGCTCGCCGAGCGCATCGGCAGCATTCTCGACTGGGTCGCGGCCGACAAGCGCACGGCGCAGCTCAAGGTCGGCATCGTCACCACCGGCACGGCTGCTGGCGCGGTCATGCGCGCGCTCGCCGAAAAGCCGGAGCGCGCGTTCGCTGTCGTCGTGCGCGGCGGCCGGCCCGATCTGGCGCTCGGTGCGCTGCGGCAGGTCACCACGCCCACGATGCTCATCGTCGGCAGCCGTGACCTGAGCACGCTCGAGCTCAACCGCGGTGCCATGGAGAAGCTGCAAGGTCCGAAGCGCTTGGAGATCGTCCAGGGCGCGGGCCCGCACTTCGAGGAAGATGGCGCGGTGGAGCGCGTCGCGTTGCTCACGAATGCTTGGCTCAAGCGCTACATCAACGGGCGCGCGAAGCCCGACTGAAGCGCGCCGAGCTGGGACGCGTCAGGCCCGGCTGAAGCGAGCCGAGTTGGGGCGCGTGCAGCTCCACCGAAGTCAACCGAGCTGAGCGCGCACGAAGTCCGCCATCACGGACAAGGCGCGCGCGGCCTCCGGATGATAGGCGGCGAGCAGCGGTGGGTTGTGCGGCATCTCCGGCGCGATGTGCGCGGTGATGCTGACGCCCGCTGCCCGCAAGCGCTCGATGAGGCGGAGGTGGTCGTCGTGGGGGATCTCCGCGGTGCCGGTGATGACGAGGGTCGGCGCGAGGCCCTCGAGCTTGGCGTACACGGGCGAGATGCGCGGATCGGTGAGCGAGAGCTCGCCAGCGACGTCGCGGGCCTGGCGTAGCAGCACCGCGTGCGTGCCGAAGTCGCTGTCGGCGTTGCGCTGGAACGAGGCGCCCGGCATGGAGAGATCCGCCCACGGACAGATCAGGAGCGTCGCCTTCGCCTGCGGCTGACCGCGATCACGGAGCGCCATTTGCAGCAAGAGCACGAGGTTGCCGCCCGACGAATCACCCGCCACGACGAGCCGATCGCGCGGCGTGCCTAGCGCCTCGATGACGGCGAGCGCGTCATCGAGCTGCGCGGGAAAGGGGTGCTCGGGCGCCAGACGAAAATCGGGTCCGACGACCTCGTGACCACAGTCGAGAGCCAGTTGCGCGAGCAGCTCGGCGTGGCTCGTGCGGGCCGAGCCGTAGGCATACGAGCCGCCGTGGAAGAACAGCACCTGGCCGGGCCGGGCGTCGGGGAGCGTGAAGATCCGGCACGGCACACCACCGATCGCCGCGTCACGCACTACGACGCGACGCTGGTATTTGCGCGGATAGGGTCGCCCGTCGACGTGCGCCCGCAGCCGCTGCGGGGACCACTCCGCCGACGCGTCCCAGTCGGCCCGCAGGAAGCGCACGATCCACTCGAAGGTGAACGTCCAGCTCGGACGGAGCGGGCCGCGCCGCAGCCGCGCGAACAGTGTCCGCCACCACGCGGCGATGAGCTGCCAGACGACGCGCATCCTTTACTTCGCGGTGCAGGTGCTCGCCGGAAAGCGGACGGTACGCATGGTGCGCGCTTCGCCGAGCGGCGCTCTCACGAGCTCGACCACGTAACCATCGAAGCTCGTATCGTTGCCGTCGCTGTCGACGGCGGTCTCGCGGATGCGGTTGGCCACGGCCCCCCACGCGCCCTTCGAGCCCAGACACGAGAAGACACCGGCGTCACTCGGGTGGAAGCGGCACGTCATGCCGGTGCGCTTCTCCGCTTTGGCGGCATTGTCGAGCACGAAGGTGTAGACGCCGGCGTCATCGGCGGTCAGCTCGGCGCGCAGCTTGTCCGGCAGGTTCTTCATCGGCTTGTGCTCGCAACGGATCTCGGTCGGCGCCTGCAGCAACGAAGCGGTGAGGACGAGGACGTTCAGCATGGCCATCAATTAGCCGCTCAGGTCGGCGCCTTCAACATGGCGTTGCCGGCCCAGCGATTTTCCGTGGGCTGACGCAC
Source organism: Myxococcota bacterium (assembly GCA_039809465.1). Lineage (GTDB taxonomy): Bacteria > Myxococcota > XYA12-FULL-58-9 > XYA12-FULL-58-9 > JALHOP01 > JALHOP01. The sequence goes on along the minus strand of JBDHVB010000030.1, from coordinate 25,061 downwards.
GAAATGCGGCGCCGCCGGTGGTAGCGCCGAGCCTCGGTCACGCAGGCCGTCGCCCCATTGCTTCAGCAGCCGGTCCCAGCGCTGCTGCGCGTCCGGGCCGCGATAGGTGCCCTCCCCCGGGATCTCGAGGGTGTCGGTCTCCCAGAAGCTCCGTGCGCCATCGCGGATAGCGTCGAGCTGTTGGCGGGTGCGCGGACGCTCGAGGGGCTCATCGACGACGTCGCGGCCGCCACGGTGGGTGACCACGGCATGGTCGGGCATGGTGAGCCGGGTGTCGAGGTTCACGCGCCGCGGCTGCGCGCCGTCGGCGGTCACATGACCAGCCGAACCAGACGGTGTTTGCTGGATTCCTGGGATGTGCACGGGACGCCTCCGTCCCTCACATACACCGCGCCAGCGGACATGGGCTGCGGCTAGCGGTGGAACCCCTTGCCGGTCTTCACGCCCAGCTCACTGCGCGCGAGCCTCGGCTTCATCCATGCGAGCAGTCTACGCAGGCGTTTGTCGTTGGGATTTTGCTGGAGGGCGACGTCGACGATGCGCGCCACGGTGTCGAGGCCAATCACGTCCATGATGCCGAACGGGCCGAGCTCCATGCCGGTCGCGGTGCGCCACGCGCGGTCGATGTCCTCGATGGACGCCACCTCGTCGATGGCGAGCTCCTGCGCGGCGGTGAGCACGGCGATGAGCATGCTATTGAAAACGTACTCGCGGTGCTCCTTGGCGATGACCAAGGGCTCGTGACCGAGCCTCCGCGTCAGCTCCGCGATAGCGGTCACGGCGGCCGGCAGCGTCCCTGCGTGGCCCATGACGTCCACCAAGCGGTTATGCTCGACGGGCGGATGGAAGTGCCAGGCGAGGAAGCGCTCGGGCGCCTCGACGGCTTCGGCGATCTCCGAGGGCAAGAGCGTCGACGTGTTGGTGGTGAGGAGCGCGTCGGCCCGGACGATGCGCGAGAGCTCCGCCCACAAGCGGCGCTTGGCGGTGAGCTCCTCGATGATCGACTCGCTGACCACATCGGCATCGGCGGCTGCGTCGAGGCTCGTGGCCGTCTGGAAGCGCCCGCCCAGGCGCTCGAGCGCCCCTCGGTCGCTATCGTGGACGACCACCGACAGCCCCGCCTTGGCGCACAAGGCCGCGATCTGGCTCCCCATCGTCCCCGCCCCGATGATGAAGACCCGCGTCATGCCCCGGGCGGCACCTTAGAGCTTCAAGAGCTGCTTGACGGTGTTGATGACGTGCGGCGCCTGGATGGGCTTGGTGATGTAGGCGTTCGCCCCCAAGGCCAGGGCGCGCTGCCGATCTTCCTGAGCGCCCTCGGTGGTGATGATGATGATCGGGATCTCCTTGTGGAGCTCGTCCTTACGCACGAGGCTGACCAGCTTGAGCCCGTCCATGATCGGCATGTTGATGTCGGTGATGAGGATGTCGAACTTCCCGCCCTGGAGCTTCTTGAGCGCGTCGACACCGTCGTCCGCCTCGGTGACCTTGAGGGCGGGCAAGCGACGTAGGGCGAACACGATGAGCTGGCGCATCGTCGGCGAGTCTTCGACGACGAGGGCTGCGTAGTCAGCCATGGAGCCCCCGCGCGCTACTCCGATGTGGACGACGAGGTGACAAGGTCGATGAATCCCTGAATGGTGGACAGCTTGCGCTTCGAGTCCGTGTACAGCTTGGCCGCGAAGACCGCAGTCGCTGCATGCCCTGCCAGCAACGTGAAGAGCTCGTGATCAACACTAGCAAGCAGCTTCTTCTGCTGCAAAAATTTGTAGATCGATAGCACGCCGATGGTGAGCTCCTTGATCTTGAGCGGCACCACGACCAACGGCCGCTCGAGATCGGCCTCCACTCCCTCGAGCTCATTGACGAAATGGGGCACGCCGGTGGCGATGACCTCGCGCGCCACCGGGGCGACGGGCACCTGGGCGGCGGTCTCCCAATCGAGCCCTTCGGCCACCAGCAAGCGCGGCTCCCAGCCACCGCTGGGCGTCGACTCGACAGCGGTGACGGTGAAGATCTCCGCGCCGATGAAGTTGAGCGCCACCTCGGTGATGGCGCGCAGGACCTCGTCGTAGTCCAGCGTCGAATGGAGCTGGTAGGTCGCGACGTAGATGTTGAGGAGGTTGTTGTTCTCCTGCTCGATCTCGACGTAGCGGCTGGCGTAGCTCTGGTTCTGCGCCTCGACACCTGCCATGTCCTTCTCGAGCTCTGCGACGCGATAGCGGAGTCGCTCATTCTCCCGCATCAGCTCTTCGGCGAACTCCTCGCCACGCTTGAAAACCTGCAAAAACGCCTGGCGCGCGGCGAGCGACTCCTCGATGCGGTTTTCGGGCCCGTCAGAGGTCTTACCGTGCCCGGCTGCGGCCTCGTTGGGGCCGTCCTCGTCGTCTCGTGACATCGACGCTGCTCAAGTTTTAGCACACCCGCGCGCCGCCGCATGGACTTCGCGACCGAGCTGGCGGAACACCCGGAAACAGCCCCGAAATGGCGATTCCAGCGCGGCGTCAGGCGCCCGGCGGCGCCGCGAACTTCGCGACTCGCTCGATGATCTGCCCCAGGGGCAGCACTTCGTCGATACAGCCCGTCTGGATCGCCTCCTTCGGCATGCCGAAGACGATCGACGATTCTTGGGACTCGGCCAAGGTGCGTCCACCCGCGCCGCGCACGGTGCGCACGCCGGCCGCGCCATCGGCACCCATGCCGGTGAGCACGACCGCGAGCATGCTCATGGCGAAGGCCTTCGACGAGCTCTCGAACAGCCGGTCGATGGAGGGCACGTAGCGGTCGCCTTCGCTCACGTCCTGCAACTTGATGAGGTGCTGATCGCCAACGCGGACGAGCTCCATGTGCTTGCCGCCGGGCGCGATGTACACGGCGCCGCCCATCACCTCCATGCCCTCTTCACCCTCACGGATGTCGAGGCTGGTCATGCGATTCAAGCGCTCCGCGAAAGCGCGCGTGAACTTCGCCGGCATGTGCTGCGCGACGACGAAGGCGCACTGTGGCGACGTGCCCACGGCGCGGAACAGCGACTCGAGCGCGGGCGGTCCGCCGGTCGACGCGCCGATGCACACCAAGCGCGTCGCCGGTTGCGTAGGCTTGGGCGCCTGCCACTCGGACGCGCCGCTGCGCTGATCGCGCGGCTCGGCCTTGGGCATCGGCATGTTCACGCGCTTCCCGAAGGGGATCGGCTCCAAGCTACGGACCGTGAGCGCCTTGCTGATGATCTCTTCCCGCAGCGCGGCGATGTCTGGCGGGATGTGGTGGGCCGGCTTGGCGATGAAGTCGAGGGCGCCGAGCTCGAGCGCCTGGAAAACCTCCTGCTTGCGGCTGTGCGAGCTGATGACGATGACCGGCGTCGGCATCTTCGACATCACGATGCGCAGGAAGGTGAACCCGTCCATGCGCGGCATCTCGATGTCGAGCGTCACGAGGTCTGGCTTGAGCTGCGCCACCAGCTTCAAGCCCTCTTCGCCGTCATAGGCCTTACCAACGACCTCCATGCCGGGGTGGCCGTTCAAGATCTCGGTGATGGCCTGGCGGTTATATGCGGAGTCGTCGACGACCAGAACCCGCAGCTTCTTCATGACGTCACCAGTTGTGCCACAGGCTCAAGGCGGCCGCCGGTAAACGATGTCGTGCGTCAAAGGGACGAGCTCGAACTTCGTCGAAGCGTTGATGAGTGATTCGGAGTGGCCCAACAGCAAGAAGCCGCCGGGGCGCAGCTTCTTGTGGAACATGTCGAGGAGCGCGGCGCGGGCGTCGTTTGCGAAGTAGATGATGACGTTGCGGCAGAAGATGACATCCACGTTGTTCATGATCGCCATCGCCGCCTCGTCCATGAGGTTCAGATGGCCGAAGTTCACGCGGTTGCGGATGTCGTCGTTGAGCTTGAACATGCGCCCGTCGCGCGTGAAGTGCTTGTCGATCCAGTGGGGCTCGGTCTGACGGAACGAGGATTCGCGGTACGAGCCGGAGCGCGCCGTCTTGAGCACCTTGCGCGAGATGTCGTTGCCGAAGATCTCCATCGGCACGTGCCGCAATGACGGCATGTCGTGCGTGAGCATGGCGAGCGAGTACGGCTCCTCGCCCGTCGAGCAGCCCGCCGACCAGATGCGCAAGCGGTCGCCCGGGTTCTTCTTCTTCATCACCATCGGCAAGATCTCGTCGGTGAAGGCCTTGAGCTGGTAGGCCTCGCGGAAGAAGTAAGTCTCGTTGGTGGTGACGCGCTCGACGATCTCGTCGAACTCCTTGGCGCGGTCGTTCCCGTACTTGAGCAAGCGGTAGTAGTCGCGGAAGTTCGTGAGATTGAAGACCGGCAAGCGCGGCTGCAGGCGGCGCTCCACCAGGTACTTGAACGACTCGGCGAAATAGATGCCGCAGTACTCGGTGATGAGATCGCGGAGGAGCCTGAACTCCTCGTCGGTCATGGTGACCGCTCTGCCGGTGCCCCAGGTCAAGCGCGTCCCCCTACCCGCGAGAGCCGCTCGAGCTCGTCACGCACCAGGGGTTCGGTTTCGCTGCGCAGGCACTCGCTCAAGACGTCGCCCGGCAACGCCATGGCGCGGTTGACCAGCGATTCGGCGGCGGCGCGGCGCACGTTCCACGAATGGTGGGACAACGCCGCGATGAGGTGCGGCGCGGCCACGGCGGCTGGCAGGCGCAGGGTCACGTCGATGGCCTCGCGCACGACCTCCGGGTCGACGTGCCGTACGCCAACGCGGACGGCATCCTCGAGCTCGGCGGGCGCGACCACGAACAGGCTCTGCAGCGCCGCGATGGCGACGGGTGACGAGGTCGCGGCGACCGCGGTCAGCAGGGTCTTCACCGCGCGCGGGCCGCCGACCGCGCCGAGCGAGCGCAAGGCGCAGATGACCACCTGAGGCGACGGGTCGGTGCACGCGGCGACCAGGGCGGAGACGACCTCTTCACCTTTGTAGCTCGCGAGGGCGCGGGTCGCGGCGGCGCGCACGTCCTCGTTCTCGTCCGCTAGAGCGAACACAAGGGTCTGCCGTGGGAAGCGGCCAGCGAAGGTCGCGGCGGCGTCGATGGCGGCGCAGCGCACCTCGGCCTCGGTGTGACGGGCCCCCGACACCAACACGTCGATGTCGCTTTCGCGGCCAATGGCTCCGAGCACGGTGAGCCACTCGGGCCGCCAGTCCCCCTGATCGACGAGCGCGCGTACGGCGTGAGCGACCTCCTCGGGGAAGCGCAGGGCGACGGACACCAGGGCAAACGCGGCCTGGCGCGACAGCTCCGGGTCGTCCGAGAGCCCGACCTCCACGAGCGGCTCGATCACCGAGGCATCGCCAAAGGCCCCCAGCGCGCGCATCGCGGCTTCGGCGCTGCGCGTCTCGGGGCCGTGCGCCAGCTCGAGCAAGTCCTTGACGGCGGCGGGGTCGGCGAGGCTCTCGAGCGTCTCGAGGATGAGGACGCGCGCTTCGACACCCACGCGGTCGATCTCGGCGAGGAGATATCGGGTGACGCTCCGCCCCATCTCGAGCACCGCCATCACCGCGGTCTCGACGATGGTGCGGCAAGCCGCCGCCGTGAGGAAGCGCGGCGCGAGCTGTGGATCGCGGGTGGTCGCGAGCAACACGATGGCGCTCGCCACGACGGCGTCGCTCTCGGCGTCGAGCGACCGCAGCAGGCGCTCGTGGGCGCGCTGGTGCTTGGCGAGCATGGCGCCGAGCTCGGCCTGCGAGCCGGTGTCGTGCACCAGGATGTCGAGCGCGAGGATCGCCGCGAAGCGGTTACCCTCGGGAGCGCTGGCGATGGCCTCGAGCAGCAGCGGCAACACGCGTGGATCGGCGGTGTTGCCGAGCACTGGATAGAGCGAGCGGGCAAGTGACGGGTTCGTCGCGAACCATTGCAGCTCGGCGAGCGGGACGCGCGCGCCGGAGCGGGCAAGCGCGTCGAGCACGTAGACCGCGGCTTGCAGATCGTTCTGCGTCCCCTGCAGGCGGCCACGCAGGCGGTTGATGACTTGCTCGCCACCGATGCGGCCGAGGCTCTCCGCGACCGCCGCGCGGACGTTCACGTCGGCGTCGTCTTGCACGGCGAACAACGCGGTCTGCGCGTCGGGCGTACCGATGGCGCCAAGGACCTCGACGATGAACTTGCGCTGATCGGCGTCGCCGCGCGTCAGGTGCCGCGCTAGCAAAGGCACCGCGGGCTCGCCTAGCAGGATCAGCGTCTCGCTCGCGGCGTTGCGCAGACCAGCGTTCTCACCGTCCGCCAAAGCGGCGATCAGCGCCGGTACGAGCGCGGCGTCCTTGGCGAAGCGCAACGCGCCCTGCACCGCCGCTTTGCGCACACGCCAGCTCGCGTCACCGAGACAGGCGACGACGGTGGCCACGTCGTTCTCCGACGGTGCGAGCGCCACGGCGGCGTCGTATCGCTGCGCTTCGTCGGTCACGGCGACCAGCCTCCGCGCATCTGCATGATCAACACGTCGTAGGCTTCGCGCACGGGATCCGTGACCGGCCACATGCTCTCGCTCACCATCGAGGAGAGCACGCGCCGACCTTCGAGCAGCGCGCTCTCGAGCGCCTCGTCCTGTCCGCCGCCGAGCACGGCCTCGAGGCCAACGTGATTGTAGAGGGCGATGTCGGCGACGATGCTGTGCGCGAGCGCCCTCACCCGCTCCGCGTCGGCGGCGCTCACCACGTTCGTGGGAATGGACACCGGTGCCTCGATGCCCGGATCGTGATGGCCTTTCGGCATCGACACGGGCGGCGAGCGCAGCCCCAAGAGGTCGAAGAGCTTCGCGGGCAGCAAGTCGATGATGTGATGCTGTTCGACGTAGTCATCGGCGCCGTAGAGCTTCACCGGCTTACGCTTGTAGGCGGTGCGGTTGTAGACCGAGGCGACGAGCACGATCTTGGTGGCCGCGAGCTCTTCATGGGCACGGACCTGGTCGATGAGGTCGAAGGCGCGCACCGTGCTCAGCGCCACGTCGAAGACGGCCGCGGCCGGACGCGTGGTGTCGATGAGACGGTAGGCATCTCTGCTATCGCTGACGGACACGACGCTGAAGCCAGCATTCGTGAGCACGCCGGCGATGTCCGCGAGCAGAGCTTCCGACTCGTGAGCGACCAAGACGCGGGGGCTGCTGGTCACAGAACGCCCTCCGCGATCTCGGCGGCGGACGGCGCGCCGATGTCCTCGTCGGATGCGACGATGTTCTTCACGTTGAGCAAGATCAGGGTGCGGCCGCGATATTGGACGACGCCCAGGAAGTACGGCGCGCGGTCGGCACCCAGCAGGCCCGGCGCCGCGCGGATCTCGCCACGCGGCACACGCACGACCTCGGTCACGCCGTCGACGACCAGGCCCAGGACACGGCCATCGATCATCAAGATGATGACCTTGCGGTGACGGTGGTCCTCCGCGGGCACATCGAAGCGGCGGCGCAAATCGATGATCGGGATGACCTGCCCACGCAACGAGATGACGCCTTCGACGAAGCGCGGTCCCTTGCGAACCTTGGTGATGGGCAGCGGCCGCAGGATCTCGCGCACCCGCATGATGTCGATGACGTACTCTTCCGTCCCGACGCGAAACGCCGCGAGCTGCACGATGTCGGCGTCGCGGACCTTGCTCTCGTTGGGCCGGCTCACTTGCGGTGCTCCACGACCGCCATGATGGCCGGCAGATCGAGGATGATGAGCAAGCGGTCGTCGATGCGGCCCACGCCCGAGAGCAGATCCCCAGCGTCGCTCTGCATGGTGCGCGGCACGGGCTCGATGCTGTCCCGCTCGATGCGCACGACGCTGGTCACGCGATCGACGACGAGCCCGATGGGATCTCCTTCCGCGCGCAACACCAGCACGCGGGTGGAGCGCGTCACCGGCTGGGCGCCGAGCTTCAAGATCCGCGACAGGTCGATGACCGGCACGATGGTGCCGCGCAGCGAGATGATTCCCAGGCAGCTCTCCGCCGTCCGCGGGACAGGCGTCACCAGCGGCAGCTTGATGAGCTCTTGGATCTCGAGAATGTCGATGGCGTACTCTTCGTTGCCCATCCAGAACACGAGCAGCTCGGCCATCTCGCGGCCCAAGCGCTGGCCGCCGAAGGTGTCGCCGCCGTAGCTCGTGACCACGTGATCTTGCTGATCGGGTGCGACGAAGAAGTCCGCGAGTGGGTCGGCCGCGACCAGCTCGTGCCAGGTATCGTCGGCGTCGGGGTTCTTCACGCGGCTCACGGGGTGCTCCGGCGCGGATTACCGCCCGAGTTGGATGTGCCCGCTCCAGCGGACATCTCACCGAGCAGCTCGACCATGTCGATGACGAGGATGGTCTGCTGATTGCCGAGCTCCGCGGCCCCCGCGACGCCACGCACGTTACGGAGCCAGCGGCCCAGAGACTTGATGACGATGTCCTGCTGGGAGACCAGGTCGTCGACGACCAGCGCCATGCGGTTTTGACCCGCCCCCGCGACCACGGCGTACACCGTCCTTGGCCGTGCCTCGTCGGGCAGCCCGAAGAGCGTGCGCAAATCGAGCAGCGGGACGGTGGCGCCACGCACCGAGATGACCTCGCGGCGCTCGATGGTCTTCACGTCGGCGTGGGTGAGCGCCAGCGTCTCCTGCACGTTGTTGAGCGGGATGGCGTAGATGCGCCCCGCCACCGCGACGATGAGCGCTGGGATGATGGCGAGCGTGATCGGCAAGGTGACGACGACCTTCGTGCCCATGCCCTCGCGGGAGTCGATGTCGATGACGCCCGAGAGCTGCGAGATGTTCGTCTTGACGACGTCCATGCCGACGCCGCGGCCGCTGTACTCGCTGACCTCGGCGCGCGTCGAGAAGCCGGGCAGGAAGAGCAAGTTGAAGATCTCACGGCGCGTGAGCTCGGCGGCGCGCTCCGGCGTGATCAAGCCGCGCTCCATGGCCAAGGCGACCGTGCGCTTCACGTCGATGCCGCGTCCGTCATCGCTGACTTCGACGACGACGTGGTTGCCCTGCGCCGTGGCGGAGAGCTTCACCACGCCCTCACCAGGCTTACCGGCGGCGACGCGCTCCTCGGGCGGCTCGATGCCGTGGTCCAAGGCGTTGCGGATGAGGTGCATCAACGGGTCGGCCAAGTCCTCGACGATGAGCTTGTCGAGCTCGGTGCTCTCGCCCTGCGTCTCGATGCGGACTTCGCGCTTGAGCTCGCGGCCGATCTTGCGGCCGATGCGCTGCATGCGCTCGAAGAGGTTCTCGAGCGGCACCATGCGCACTTCCATGATGCCCGCCTGCAGCTCGGCGAGGCGGCGCTCGAAGCTGCGGCCCTCCTTGTAGAGGTCGACCGCGAGGCCGCTGAAGCCGTGCTCGCGCTTCATGGCGTCGCTGATGCGCATGAAGGCGGCGCGCGTGAGGCCCAGCTCGCCCACGAGGTTCATGAGACGGTCGAGGCGGCGGATGTCGACGCGCACGGTGCGCGAGACGCTGCGCACGCTGGTCGCCTCGCTCTCGATGTCGGGCTCGGTGACGATTGCCTGCTCGACGAGCTCACGCGCCATCGCTTTGGCGGACGACTCGGCGGCGGCTCCCTCCGCGGCGGGCGTGGCGCGGGTAGGACGCGCCTGCGGACGGCGGCGCGGGATGGGCACGACCTCGACGCGCTCGTCTCCGATGGCCTTGGCGAGCTCGTCGCTGGTCGCGTCGGAGCCCACGATGATGTCGAAGGAGATGGCGCCGGGGTCGGCGGCCTTGCTGCTCGGCAGCTTGGTGATGACCTCGCCGAGCTTCTTCACCGTCGCGTCGATCTCGGCCAGGCCCACGTCGAAGTTCGTGAGGTCGAACGAGGTGCGCAGCATGTAGAGCTGGCGGCCCTTCGAGATGTTCTCGCGCAGGCGGTGCTCTTCGTACTCGGTGAGCACGCTGAGCACGTCCTCGCCCAGCTCGAAGAGCTCGAGCGGCTCGGCGACCTTCACGTTGGTGTCGCCACGCGCCACCTTGGTGAGGCGCGCGCCCATGTCTTCGATAGCAGACACAGGCACGTCTTCGCCGGCCGCGGCGGAGGCGATGAGAGCCCCAGCGCGCTCGACGGCGGCGAAGAGCACGTCCAGCGCGGCTTTGTCGAACAGCACCCTCCCGAGGCGCAGGGCGTCGAGCACGCTCTCGAGGTCGTGCGCCAAGCGCGCCAGGGCGTCGAGGCCAAACATGCCGGCCAAGCCCTTCAGCGAGTGAGCGCTGCGGAAGAGGTTGTTGACGCGGTCGGGATCGACCTCGTCGCGTCCCTCGCGCTGCTCTTGTTCGGCACCGATGAGGTCACGGCCGAGCGCATCGACGATCTCTTGCGCCTCGGCGATGAACTCTGGGCTCACACCCCCACCGGTGCTCGTCATTTCTTCGCTTTCGGGGCGAGATCACGCACCGCGTTGAGCAGGTTCTCCGCCTCGAACGGCTTGGTCAGGTAGGCGTTGGCTCCCAGGGCCAGGGCCTTCTCCTTGTCGCGGTCGCTGCCCTCCGAGGTGACGACCAAGACCGGCACGCTCGCGAGCGCCGGGGTGCGGCGGATGAACGCCAGGAGCTCGAGCCCGTTGATGTCGGGCATGTTGATGTCGGTGACGATGATGTCGACACCGGCGCGCGGCAGCGTGCGCAGCGCCTCGAAGCCGGTCCCGACCTCGACGACCTCGCAGCCGCTGATCTGCCCGAGCACGGAGGCAATGAGCCCCCGCATGGCCGCGCTGTCCTCGACGACCATTACCTTCATCAGCAAACCATGCCCTCTGCTTATTTCTTCTTGGACTCTTCGAGACGCCGCTCGAGCAATGCCCGGTCCATGGCCAGCCCGGCTTGCTGCAAGAATATCTCAAGACTGTCGGTCCCACCCAAAGGTTTGCCACTTGGATTGTCACCGAACAGGATGGCGGCCACCCGGTCGCCCGAAACGATGGGGATGGCGATGGTCGGATGGCCGTGCCAACCGCCCATTCCCGTCAAAAGAGAGCGATTCGCGGCGGTCTCCGGCAGCTGACCGCGGATGGTCGAGCGGTACTGCACGACCTTGGCGAAGACCGAGTCCTGCTCGACCGGGATCTGGATGCGGCGCACCAAGGCCACGAACCCGTCGCTTTCCTCGGTGTTCAAGAAGCCGCCGAGGCCAACGAACGCACGGCGGGTCGCGAGGAACAGGCCACCGCGCTCGAAGACTTCGCTCGCATAGCGCAAGACGAGGAGCGTGATGGTGTCGCGGTTCGCGGGGTCGATGAGCTCGGCGAGCATCGACCGCAGGTTCATGAAGTCGGTCTGGGTCGCGGCCTGCGGGGCCCCCAGGTCGGGAACGTCGAGGCCGTCGAATTCCACGCCGAGCTCGTCGATCGTGAAGGGCGAAGCTGGAGTGGCGGCGTTGTCGCCAGAGGGAGCGCTGAAGCGGTAACCGATGGGCGCGGGTGGTGGCACCACGGGCAGCGGACGCGCGTTCTCCTCGGCGGCGGCGGCGAGGCTGCCCACGAACTGGCGCATCGGCTCGGTCGGGAGCTTCCCGGCGCCGTCCGCGAACGCCTGCATCTTCTTGGGCTTGGTGAGGAAGGTCGTGACGTTCATGGCGCGGGCGCGGCTCTCGCCCTCTTCGTTCTTGTAATCGCTGAACGCGATGATGGGCGCCGCGAGGTCGTTTTGGCGGAGCTGCGCGATGACCTCGAGGCCACCCAGGATGCCCCGGCCGTCGGTGCGCGGCATGATGAGGTCGACCGCGAGCATGATGCGCTGGCCCGTGAGCTTTTCGACGAGGGCCACGGCTTCCGTCACGCGCACGGCGGTGTACACCGCGGCGAAGCGATGCCCGAGCTCCATGGCGAGGAGGCGCGCGGTCATGACGTCGTCATCGACGACGACGAGGGTCAGCTCGCGGAGCGCATCGGCATACGCGGGTCGTGTCGCGAAAGCGGAGTCAGGATGACCGCCGGCGCGCGGCGCGGCGACGATGGGCGCGGGTTGCGGCACCACCTCGGCGGGCCTGCGGCGGCCCTGCGGAAACGGAATGATGTTCTCGTCGGGGGTCGCCGGCTCGTCGAGATTGAGATCGTACTCGGCGTGCGGCTCCTGCACCTCCGGGTCGCCGGCGGTGCGCAGCGCGGTCGACAGCTCGGCGGTCGCCTGACTCGAGCTCTCACGCGGCGGCCGGGCGCGGGCGAGGAAGCTCTCGAGGGGATCTTGGCGCTGGCGCTCGTCGCGGATGCGCGCGCCTTCGATGGCGAGGTACTGCGGGTTCAGGCCACGCGCCAGCACGACGCGCGCGGCGGTCAGCGAGAACCCAGTCCACAATGGCGGATCTTGCGCCAGGACGAAGCTGAAGGTGCCCTCCTCCCACTCGAACATCTCGTAGACGATGCGGGTGAGGAGCGACTCGAGCGCGCGGTCCAAGGCGTCGGCGTCGAGGTTGAACTGGGCGAAGAGCTCGGGGCCGACGACGCCGCGCGCCTGCTGCGACAGCATCTCCTGGTAGACGAGCGGCGACACCACGTTCTGCTGCAGCAGCACGTCACCCACGGTCTCGGGCGGACGGCTGCGCTCGGCGGCGACGACCTTGCCGGACACGAAGACGATCTCACCGAGCTCCGCTGGCGTGTCGAGCTTGAGCGAGCCCGAACGGCGGCTCAGGGAGACGATCTGAAAGATGTCTCCCAAGCCGAGATCAGCGAGGTTACCGACAAGACTCATGGGGATTCGCCAGAATCTGCCCTTTCGAGCAGCCGCCGGCAATGGAGTGCCAGCACTCCAGCGCACTGACCCGGCGGCGGCCCTTCAGAAGAGACTCGCCATCTCGTCCGTGGGTTGCTCGACGAAGATCACGCGGAGCTCGTGAGCAACCGCGCTCGCCGCCGCTTTCACGAAGGCCAGCTCGACGCCTGTTTGCTTTCGTGACGCCGGTGCGGCGATCGCCAGATCGGTCACCCCTGCGTCCTTCATGATGCGAGCCGCTTTTCGCAGCTCGTTGCGGTAAATCCCTTCGTCACATTCCTGGCTTACGCCAAGTCCAAAGACGAAGATCCGGCGAAACGACGAGCGCATCTTGGTGGGCAGGAGCATCGATTCGCCCCGCCCCGCGCTGAACAACGCGTTCTCGAGCGTGCGGGACAACGCCCCACACACCCGCCAGTCGACGAAGCCCGCCACGCCGGCGAGCGGCTTCTGATCGCTGAACAGGAACAAGCCGATGCTGTCACCACCCCAGGCGTCGAGACCATCCAAGGTCCCCGCGGCCACCCGGTTGGTCTTTTGGCGCTCCTTCGTCGCGTTGACCCCGCTCCGGCCTTCGCTCACGGCTTGTCCTTGGCGAGCTGGTCCAGGATGCCGTTGATGAACGACGCCGACTCCTGTCCGCTAAAGCGTTTGGCGATCTCGATGGCCTCGTTGATGCTCGCGGCGCGCGGGATGTCCGGGCAGCGCAGGAGCTCGTAAGCCGCGAGGCGCAGCAGGCTCCGGTCGACCTTGGCCATGCGGTCGAGCTTCCAGTTGTGCGAGACGTTGGTGATGCTCTCGTCGACGCCGTCGATGTCGGCGGCGACGCCGCGCACCAGGCGCTCCGCGAACTCGCGGTCATCGGGGCTCACCGGCTCGAAGCTCGCCCAGTAGTCGCGGATGGCGGTGTCGAGCGCCGTCTGATCCTGGGTGCCCAGAATGCGGGCGACGTCGAGCTGATAGATGAGCTGGAGTGCGCTTTCGCGGCCTCGACGTCTCATTTTCCGGCTTTCGGCAGCGTGGTGAGCAGGCGGGCCATCTCGATGGCGACGGTCGCCGCCTCGAAGCCCTTGTTACCAGCCTTGGTACCGGCGCGCTCGAGAGCTTGCTCGATGGTGTCGGTCGTCAGGACGCCGAAGGCCACCGGCACGCCCGTGTCCATGGCGGCGCGGCTGATGCCGGCGGCGGCTTGGTTGCAGACGATGTCGTAGTGCGACGTGGCGCCGCGGATGACCGTGCCCAGGCAGATGACCGCGTCGTACTTCTTCGACTCGGCGAGGCGCTTGGCGGCGAGCGGCAGCTCGAACGCACCGGGGACCCAAGCGACGTCGATGGCTTGCTCGGCCACGCCGTGACGCGTGAGACCGTCGCGCGCGCCGGCCAGGAGGCGCTCGGTGACGAGCTCGTTCCAGCGCGTCACCACGATGGCGAAGCGCAGGTCACGTCCGTCGAGCATGCCTACGAATGACTTACCCATGACCAACGCTCTTACCTCTTCTCGCGGACGACCTCGAGTCGGATCGGATCGACCGGCTTCGGGCGCGAAGCTTCGAATGGTACGACATCATCGATGACGAGACCAAAGCCATCGAGGCCGACCGGGCGCTTGGTGCTCTTGCTGAGCAGCCGGATGTGCGAGAGGCCGAGGTCACGCAGGATCTGCGCGCCGACGCCGATCTCGCGCACGGTCCCCGCGGGCACCGGGTCGACATCGGCTTCACCCAAGCGCTTCACGCGCTCTTCGAGGGTCGTGCTGGGCACACCACGATCGAGGCAGACGAGCACCGCCGACTGCTCCTCACCCATGCGGGCGAGCGCCGCCGTGAGGCTCGCGCGGTCGTCGCTGAAGATGTCGCCGAAGATGCTCGGGAACGGATAACCGCTCTGCACGCGCACCAGCGGCGCGCCGCCGTCGAGCAGGTTGCCGCGCACCACCGCGAGGTGCTGGCGCTTGTCGAGCGTCGTGCCGTAGACGTGCAGCGTCACCTGCCCCCACGATGGGTGCACGACCTCGCGCGACACCAAACGGCGGACCAGCGACTCGTGCGCCAAGCGATACTGAATGAGCTCGGCGATGGTGAGGATGCACAGATCGTGCGTTTTAGCGAACTGCTCGAGGTCGGCCATGCGCGCCATCGAGCCGTCGTCGTTCATGATCTCGCAGATGACGCCGGCCGGCGTGAGGCCCGCCAGGTGCGCGAGGTCGACGCTGCCTTCGGTCTGACCGGTGCGCACGAGCACTCCGCCTTCGCGGGCACGCAGCGGGAAGACGTGGCCGGGACGCACGAGATCGGCTGGCTTGGCGTTCGGGGCGACGGCGGTCTTGATGGTGGTGGCGCGGTCGGCGGCGCTGATGCCGGTGGTGACGCCTTGGGCCGCCTCGATGGAGACGGTGAAGGCGGTGCCGTACGGCGAGCCGTTCTCGCTGACCATGAGCGGCAGCTCGAGCTGATTGATGCGCTCGGCGTCGAGCGTCAGGCAGATGAGCCCGCGGGCGTGCCGCGCCATGAAGTTGATGGCCTCGGGGGTCACGAGCTCGGCGGCCATGAACAGGTCGCCTTCGTTCTCACGGTCCTCGTCGTCGACGAGGATGATCATCTTGCCGGCGCGGATGTCGGCCAGGGCTCTTTGGACCGCTTCGAAGCTCATTTCTGAGCCGGGCTTCTACATTACCGCTTCGCATCCAACAAGCGCTGGACATAGCGGGCCATGACGTCCGCCTCGAGGTTGATGGGCGCCCCGACCGCGTAGTCCGAGAGGGTCGTGACCTGCCAGGTGTGCGGGATGAGCCCCACCTGAAAGACCCGGTTCTCGACTCCGACCACGGTCAGGGAGACGCCGGCGATGGTCACCGAGCCGCGCGTGGCGATCAGCGGCGCCAGCTCCTCGGGGGCCTCGATCGCCACGTACCAGGCGCTATCGACCTGTTTGCGCTCGCGGACGGTCCCCAGGCCGTCGACGTGGCCCAGCACCAGGTGGCCGTCCAAGCGGTCGCCGAGCCTCAAGGAGCGCTCGAGGTTGACCCGGCTGGCCACCTGGAGCTTGCCGATGGTCGTCCGCTTGAGCGTCTCGGTGGCCGCTTCGAAGGTGAGCCCTTGGGCGCCCTTCTCGACCACCGTGAGGCAGCAGCCGTCGATGGCGATGGAGGCCCCGATGTCGACCTGCGCCTGCTCGTAGGGCGATTGGATGGTGATGCGCCTTGGGGAGCTCCCCGTGGCGGCGGTCACCGTGCCCACCGCTTCGACGAGGCCGGTGAACACTAGTGCACCACTTTGGCGTCGGCCGCGAGCTTGAAGCCGTCGTTGACGAGCGTCACCGCGAAGGTGGCGTTGCTCTTGCCGTCGATCGCTTTACCCCAAGCGATGGCGTTGCCGTCGAGGGTCGTCGCCTTGCCGCGTTGCTTGGCCGCGAAGTGCGCCTGCAGCGCCTTGCTCGAAGGCGCGACCACGAGCGCCTTGCTGTCGAAGGCGATGGCGATGGTCTCCTTGCTGGGGAGGGTCGCGGTGATGACGTCGCGCTTGCCGATCTTCGAGCGCGCGACGGCACTCCCGGGAACAAGCGCCGCGAGCGCCTCGGCGTAGCGCTCGAGGAACTGCTTCACCAAGTTGACGTCGGCGACCTCGAGCACCGCGGCATCCCCGGCGTCGCGCCCGTAGAGCGCCCAGGTGCGCGGGCCGGCGCCCAAGGCGTCGTCCGCGAAGCGCTTACCGAGCTGCGACTCGAGCCCACGCAAGTGCGTGAGGAAGAGCGCCTGATCGACGGGGGACGCCGCCGCGAACGCGAGGTTCGCCTGATTGAAGACGGCCGAGGGACGGACCGACGCCATGATGAGGCCCTCGGAAGACGGGGCGCTCGCGGGGATGACGGCGGGCATCGCCGGACCGAGCGCTTCGACGAAGCCACTCCGCGGCGGTGGATAGGCCACGAGGCCATCGACGCGGAGCCCATCCTTGCCGGCGAGGCGCGCGCCACCGACGGCGAGCCCCAAGCGGTCGAGCCCCAAGCGCTGCATGGCGCGCGGCACATCGAAGCGGCCGTTCGCCGGCATGTACTTGCTGGCGAGCTGCTGCAGGTCGGCACCGAAGAACAAGTCGGCCTGCGGCGCCAGCGTCTCGACGTTGTTCTTGGCCGTCGCGTCCTTGATGGTCACCTCTTCCGCGGCGCTCGCGAGGCGCGCGCTGCCCCGCGTGTCATACGCCATGTAGAGCGTCTGCCCTGTCGGCGGCTTGTCGAGGTGCAAGAGCAGATTGCGCAGCGGTGAGCCGTCGATCTTCGCGAGCGAGGTCTGCGGGACGACCACGAAGCCGGCGGGTTTGGCGGGAGACTGCGTCAGGAACAAAGCAAGGAGTAGAACGGTCACAGGTGTCGCCTCAGGATGTCGAGCGCCGAATAAGCGCTCACTACTTTGTTGCGTCTGCGGTCGAACGGCCAGCGCATGGTGCGTGATTCCCGTACGTTGGGTCCGACCAGTGCCATACAGACGGTGCCGACCGGTTTTGCTTCACTGCCACCGCCCGGCCCCGCGATGCCACTGACCGCTAAAGCATACGTGGCGCCGGTCATGGCGATGGCGCCTTCCGCCATGGCGATGACCACCGGCTCGCTCACCACGCCGCCGTCGATCATCAGGCCCTTGGGTACTCCGAGCGCCTTCTCCTTGAGATCGTTGCCATAGGCCACGAAGCCGCCGAGGAAGACCTCGCTCGAGCCAGGAATATCAGTGAGCAAGTCGCCGATGAGGCCGCCGGTGCACGACTCGGCCACCGTGAGGGTCGCGCCGCGCTTCTTGAGGGCATCGAGCACGACCTTCGCGAAGGGCTCCTTGCTCTCGGTGAAGATGCTCTCGCCCAGCTGCTCGCGCGTGAACGTCAACGCCTCCTCGAGAGCGGCACGCTTGTTCGCCGGCGCGGACAAGCTCACGTGGATCTCGGGCATGTGTGCGCGAAAACCGACACGCACCGCCGGGCACCTCTCGGCGAGCGGCGCCAAGCGCGCGTCGACTTCGCCTTCGGTGAGGCCAAAGCAATGGAGGGAGCGCTTCTCGATGGGGGCGGCGCGCTTCTTGAGCGGCTCGACCACGTCGTTCGCGACGATGCCGTCGAACTCGGCGGGCACACCCGGCATGGACAAGAAGATGCAGCCGCCGTAGCGCATCGCGAATCCAGGCGCGGTGCCGTTGGGGTTGAGGATGACCTCGGCGCCCTTGGGACGGTCGGCCTGCTTGCGCTGATTCTCGGTGACCGGGCGGCCACGGCGGACGAGGCGCTCTTCGATGCGCTTCACCTGCGCTTCGTCGCGCACCATCGGGACGCCGGCGAGCCGCGCGAAGGCTTCGCTGGTGACGTCGTCGCGCGTCGGCCCCAAGCCGCCGCTCACCACGCACAGCGACGTGCCGCGCGCCGCGACCGCCTTTGCCTCGCGCACGATGACCTCGATGTCGTCGGTGACGGTCGTGCGCTGTGCGATCTTCAAGCCAAGCTCGGCGATGGCGACCGCGAGACGCAGCGTGTTGGTGTCGGCGACGCGGCCGTCGAGCAGCTCGTCGCCGATCGCCAGCACCTCGACGCGAAACCCACGGGACGCATCGAGCTCGTCGAGCAGACTCATGAGTAGACTCCGAGGAAACGCAGGGCGAGCTGGAGGACGATGCAGCCCAAGACACCGGCGGCGACGTCATCGAGGACGACGCCGGCGCCACCATGCACGTTGTCGTCGATCCAACGCACGGGCCAGGGCTTGGTGATGTCGAAGAGGCGAAAGACGACGAAGGCCGCGATGGCGGTCTTGTAGTCGAACGGCAGCGCGATGGTCGTGGTGAGCAGGCCCACGACCTCGTCGATGACGATGTGCTGGTTGTCCGGGCCAGGGAAGACACGCTCGGAGAGGTGCGCGAGCCAGATGGCGAGGCCGATGAGCGCCACCAGCACCACGAGGTAAGCCGCGAGCGGCAGGCGCGACATCAACCAGAAGAGCGGCAGCGCGACGACGGTGCCGACCGTGCCCGGCGCGATCGGCGAGAGCCCCGCCCCACCCGCGGTCGAGCCGACGATGACGAGAAAGCGGGCGACGGGTGACAGCGGCGTGGTCGTGGTGGTCATGTTCCCACTCGCGCGAGCGGTTGGTTGATGGGTACGACGTTCTTGAAGGCGCGCTTCCAGGCGGCAAAGCCTCCGCCATCGCGGTGGGCCTGCATCGCCGCGAGGCCGGCTTCGAAGCCACCCTGCGCGAGCTGGTACTCGGCCCAGGCCCAGCGCGCGCTCGTCGGCCGCACCTCGACCCGCGGATGGAGACCATCACGCAAGCGATCGAGGCGGCGCTCGGCTTCACGCACGCCGACGAACTCGGTGCGGTCGAGGGGTGTGTTGCGCTTGGCCACGAAGGGCGCGATGCCGAGCGAGACGCGCACGCGCGGCCCCGCGATTTCGGCCTGGCGCAGCGAGAAGTCGATGAGCTCGTCGAGGTCGGCGTCAGTCTCGCCCGGCACGCCGATCATCATGTAGTTCTTGAGCTGCTGCATGCCGCAATCGCGGGCAAGCTCGGCGGCGCGGAGGAGGTGCTTCTCGCGGATGCGCTTCTGCATGGCGTCGCGCATGCGCTCGCTCGCGGCGTCGCTGGCGACGGTGAGCGTCCTGTAGCCGCCACGGTTGAGCGCGGTGACGAACTCGGGCGTGAGGCGGTCGGCTCTGAGGCTCGACAGACCAATCTCGCGGCCGCTGTCGACGATGCTGCTGATGATCTGCACGATGCGCGGGTGATCGCTCACCGCGGCCCCGACGAGGCCGACCCGCGGCGCGTCCTCGGGAATGGTGGCGAGGATGCGATCGACAGGCAGGATGCGCATGCCACCATTGGTGCTGCGCCGCATGACACAGAAGGTGCAACCACGCGAGCAGCCGCGCTCGGGCTCGACCAGGAACATGTTCTTGAGAGCGGACTCGGGCGTGACGATGGCGGAGCGCGCCGGCAACAGCTCGTCATGCGCGGCGGCGACCGGCGGCGTGTGCTCGCCATGGAGCGAAGGGATGTAGAACCCCGGCCTGTCCGCCAAAGCGCGCAGGGTCTCGGTCTTGGTGGCGCCCGAGAAGAGCGCGTCGGCGAGGCTCGCGAGCAGCCCCTCGGACTCGCCCATGACGATGATGTCGGCGAAGGGCCCCAGCGGCACGGGGTTCGAGAAGGTGAGCGGCCCGCCCATGACGATCCACGGATCGCTCTCGCGGCGATTCTCCCGCAGCGGCGCCACGCCCATGCGCTCGAAGCAGGTGAACATGCCCATCATCTCGATCTCGTAGGCGACCGAGAAGGCGATCACCTGGAAGTCGGAGACCGGGCGGCGGCTCTCGTAGGTGACCAGCGGCGCCCGCCCCGGCTGCACGTCGTCATCGTGCATGAAGGCGCGCTCGGCGACGGTGTCCGGCAGCGCGTTCAACAGGCGATAGACCTGCTGATAGCCCAGCGAGCTCATCCCCACCGGGTACGGGCTCGGATAAACGAGCGCGATTCCACGGCGGCCATGCCCGCGAAGAGTGCCCGTTTCACCAGCCAGGCGACGATCGATGATGCTGCTCTCGTTCAAGGGCCCAGCTTTTTATACGAGAGACGGGCGGTTGCACACCTGTCTTGGGGAGACGGTTATCTGCACCCCCTGTGACATTCCTGCCATGCTCCACCCCTCCCCCCAGACCCCCAACCGGCCCAAAACCGAAAATTTCCTGGGATCTCCCATCCGGCATATGTTTTGCTGCTGCCCCACTCGACGCATGATGGATCTGTTTCGCCATACACCGCGCCGCCTCCCCCGCTTCGCGATCGCGCTGCTTTCATGTACGCCGCTGTGGGCCTGCGCCTCGAACGACCTCGACTTCGTGCCGAGCCGGGAGGTCACCGACACGCAAGAGAAGACGGCCACCCTCCCGCCCCTCGCCAGCGCCGGCCCCGACCGTGAAGTGCTGCGCGGCTACCGCACCCAGCTCGACGCCACCGGCACCTGGAGCCTCGACGACGCGTCGCTCACCCTGAGCTGGCAGCAGAGCGAAGGCGAGCCGGTCTACCTCTCGAACCCCAACGACGCGACACCCTACTTCATCGCGCCGCTCGACGAGCAGACCATCAAGTTCGTTTTGACGGTCACCAACGGCGCCTTCACCGTGAAGGACGAGGTCGCGGTCTTCGTGAAGAACGAGCCCGCCCGCGTCGCCCCAGTCGTCAACGGCGGACCCGACCAGGTCGGCGTCGAGCTCGATACGAACGCCGGCCTCTTGCCCTCTTTCGCGGACGGGGCAGGCGGCATCGAGGTGAGCTGGGAAGAAGTCACGCCAGACCGCGCCGCGCTCGCTACCACGCGCTCGGCGAACGTCATGCCGCGCATCTTCAAGCTCGTCGGTGTGCGCGACGGCCTCTCCTCCGCTCCCGACTACGTCTTGCTCCACGCGCCCCGCGAAGACGCGGTGACGCCGCCGGTCTCGAGCGCCGAAGGTCCAGCGCAAGCGGCCACCGGCAGCACCATCGTCCTCGCGGCCTCGGGCTCGAGCAACGCGGGCAAGCGCCTGAGCTACCACTGGGAACAGACCCGTGGCGCGCCGGTGCTGCAGACCCTCGGAGCCAAGGCCTCGCAGCTCGACATCGCCATCCCGCGCGTCTCGCAGCAGCTCGTCTTCCGCGTGCACGCCTACGACGGTCTGCTCGCCTCGGCGCCGAGCGAGATCATCCTCGAGGTTCTTCCCGGCGACGGCCTCCACCCCGGTCAGCTCGTGCCCGGCAGCGACGTGCGCGCCCGCCCAGGCTCGTCGGTGACGCTGCGCGCCAGCGCCGAGAACGCGACTCCCGGCGCCGAGCTCGACTGGCAGCAGACGCGTGGCTCGAGCGTGAGCTTCGAGCAAAGTGACGGTCACATCGTCTTCTCGACGCCAGAGAGCGCCGACGAGCTCGCCTTCGTGGTCAGCTCGAAGATCGACGACGCCGAGAGCAACCCGGCGGCCTACCGCATCGTGGTCACCGACGAAGGCAACAGCGCGCCGTGCATCACCGCGTGCGTGCCGACGGACATCATCCCCGGCGAGCCCATGGAGGTGAGCGTGCGCTTCACCGATCCAGACGGCGACACCTTCTCCGAGCTGTCCGCGACCGTGGACGGGAGCGCGCTCACCGAGGTCGCTGGCGGCACCGTCACCGGCGAATGCGCCAAGGAGCCCAGCGCCGCGGCCGGCAGCTCGGTCACCCGCGTCTACACCCTCGACGCCCCCGCCGCCGGCACGTCCGTCACCCTGCACCTCGCCGCCACCGACGCGCGCGGCGACGAGCGCACCGTTTCGGTCGACATCGAACCGTAGTCAGCCCCGGGGAGTTGCCATGAAGCTCGCTCGACTCGCTCTGCTGGGCGTCCTCGCCGCCGCGGCCTGCTACGACGACGAATACGGTGGCTACTACTGGTGGGACGAGACCAACGACGTCTGGTGCTTCACCTACCGCGACGGCGACACCGAGTGCGACACCCCATCAGAGAACCCACGCACCGTGTGCAGCGACCGCGCCGACGGCTCCCGGCACTGCGAAGTGCTCGACGGCGGCCACCTGTGCGTCTTCGACTACGCGCCGGACGGGACGATGGCCCCAGGCGCGTGCGTGCAGATCAGCGACGACGCGAGCATGGTCCGCCGCGACTGCGAGCCCGCGAACGACGGCAGCCTCATTTGCCAGTTCAAGAATTCCGCCGGCGCGGATTGCCTGGTGATCTTTGGCGCGACTGGGAGCGTCACGTACGATCCGTGCGGCTACTTCACGCCCGCCGGCCCCTAGCCCGACTGACGCAACGCACCGCGGCCGACGCGCGATACCTCTCAATAACGGGCGCCGCCGCCGCATCGTCCGTATCCACCCACCACCTGCTCGACGACGATGCGCGATGGCCCCGCACCATGAGGCCATCCGTATGCTCAAGCACCAATGCGTAGCTATTTCGCTGCTCTTGGGCGGAGCCATGGCCTGCGGCGCCGACCAGCCACAGGCGGCGGCCGTGGTGATCCCGCTCGAGACCGGCGAGGAGCACTCGAGCGCCCCGAGCATCACCGCGGTGAGCCCCGCGGTCTGGACGGCCGGCACCACGGTGCGGGTCATCGGCTCCGACTTCCTGCCCAGCACCTTGGGCAAGGTGCGCCTACAGCTCGTGGGCACGGTCGGCGGCGGCCCGTCGGTCGACATGACCGTCGACGCGATCTACCGCTCGGCGACGCGGGTCGAGTTCGTCTACGAGCCCGAGGGCCAAGCCTTCGCGGGCGCCATCGGCACCCTCGACGGCAAGCTCACCGCCACGAACGTGAGCAAGCGCGGCGGCGAAGCGCGCTCCCAGCCCTATGGCGCGGCCATCATGCTCGGCAAATCCATTCTCATCGATCACCTGCGTCCGTCATCGCAGACATGTGCGCGGCGGCGTACGACCAACGTCCTGAACGGCGACCTGGTCGAGGTCGGCGTCGAGCTCACGGGTGTCGACGCGGCGACAGCGGGCGCGTCGATCGTCGTGCGAGCCTCCTACGTCGACGTCCTCGACCAAGTGCGCGGCGTCGAAACCGCGATCAGCGAAGGCACCGCCGCGACCATCACCATCGACCCCGGCATGCTCTCCGCCCTCCACGACGACGACGAGTCGCTCAACGACGCGCGCACCAGCCGCGATGTCGGCCTCGGCATCACCGCCACCACCGGCACCGGCGAAGTCCTGCGCCGTAAGGTCGTGTTCACGGTGCGCCAGGAGCTCGAGGTGGTCTACGACGGCAGCTACGAGGTGCTCGACGCCTTGGAGCCACAGGCCGTCACCGGCTGCTTGGCCGGCGGCCCGTACGGCGCGAGCTTCAACTACAGCGAGAGCACCGAGGAAGAGCGCGAGCGAGAGCTGGAGATCAAGAGCTCGTTCAACGTCGATGTCTGGCTGATCTCCGTGGGCTTCGGCTTCAAGGTCGTCGAGAAGGCGCGCAGCAGCAGCTCGACGAGCCTGCGCATCAGTCACGGCGTGATGCCGCATTGGTTCGGCGCGTTCTATCGGCAGACCTCACAGGTCCTGCGCACCGGCGACATCATCCGCTATAACGCCTGCGGCGAGCCCAACCTGGTCGGCACCGCGGAGGTCTACGACTGGCTCTGGTCACCAGGTTTCGCCCAGCGCAGCGGCCCCTGCCCGCCGATGCCACCCGCCGAGCTCACGGAGCTCGGGACGCTGACCAGCACGCCGTGATCAATCGCCGATGGGATTGAGATTGCCGACGTACTTCAACATGTCCGCCATGGTGAACTGACCAGGCGTCGCGCCGAGCGTCGGCTGCCAATTGGGGTCCTTGGCCAGGAACGAGTCAGGGTCGCCTTGCAAGAGGCCGACGAACACTTCGGCGACGATACGGGCGCCGACCGGCCCGAGCTTGTGTCCGCCATAACGGACACGCGCTTCCTGCAGGATGTAGAACCACAGCGGCGTCTCGCTCGCGAGACCTTGGCTCATCGCGACGGCGCCCGCAGGGCCCTCCGCCACCTCTTCCGGCGTCAGCGGCGCGATGCCCATGGCGCGCGCCACCCCTTGCCCCGAGGGCAGCTGCATGCGCACCCCGCGCGCCAGGTTCAGCATCGCGAGGTTCATGCCGCCGGGCAGCTTGTGGAGCGCCGGCACGAGGTACGGATCGAGCTTGTGCGAGACGTTGAATTCGCCGCCGTTGGGCACCGCCTCGCCGACGTCGAACCAGCGGCGCCAGTCGATGGCCCAGTGCGACGCGAGCGGCACACCCTTGCCGTTCCCCGATGCGCCGGTGAACGCG
Source organism: Myxococcota bacterium (assembly GCA_039809465.1). Taxonomy (GTDB): domain Bacteria; phylum Myxococcota; class XYA12-FULL-58-9; order XYA12-FULL-58-9; family JALHOP01; genus JALHOP01. Next base: position 590 of record JBDHVB010000030.1, on the reverse strand, counting down.
AACAAGATGGGCAAGCTCGCCGGCGACAGGCGCGGCAAGCGCTCGTCGGTCTTGGGGCCGAACAGGCGGTTGTAGTCGTAGGTCTGGCGGACCATCGAGTGGCCGAAGCGAAACGCCGCCACCGAGAACTCGACCGGCATGAACGGCGCGCGCTCGAAGGTGAAGTGCTTGCGGCCATGCGCGAGCACGTCCGCGATGACGTCCTTGCCGCAGATGCGCGTCGCGAAGTCATGGAGCGCGATCCACTGGTAGTGCCAGGTGGTGATGCGGCGCGCTTCGTCGAACGGCACATCGAGCGCCGTCACCACCTTGTTGTGAAACTCGGCGAAGGCGACGTGCACCTGGCCGACGACCACGTTCTCGTCGTCGCGCGGGTCGCCGATGACGGCGTAGTGCTCGGAGTTGCGCGGCAGATCCTTGGGCATGGCCGGCAAGTCGGGGCGGCCGGGGGCGTCGCGGCTCTCCTTGCACATGCCGAGCGTCAGCAGCCGCGGATCCTTGCGCTGATAAAAGTGCGGATGCGTGACGGGGCCACCGCCGTAGACGTTGTCGAGGTCGAACGCGGGCGTGCGGAAGTTCTGGAGCCGGGT
>JBDHVB010000029.1:0-32782 GCA_039809465.1 Myxococcota bacterium | reverse complement strand
ACCGTGGTGCCGACGACGCTCTCGAGGTTGAACTGCGCGAGGCCGTTGACCGTCGGCAGGGTGAAGACCGCGCCGGTGAAGCCGCCCTTCAGGATGATGATGAAGAGCGAGCCGACGCCCACGAACTCCATCTGCGTCAACAGCAGATTGATCCGATATGGCGGACGGAACGCCAACATGACGGTGGTCGCGAAGAACTGCATCACCAAGCCCAGCTCGGTGAGACCGCGGATGACGGTGTTGCCGATGGCAACGAAGGGCTTCGCGAGCGGGCTCGCGTTCAAGCGCTCGAGCGCCGAGGTTGAGCTCACGGACGTCCGTGGGCGGCTAGAGGTTTGGTGCGCACCGGGGGCGTGACAGAGCCGCCCGTGACGGTGCCAGTCAAGGTGGTGGCTTCGCTGAGCCCCACATAGCGCCTGGGAACGCGCGGACCGATGCCGCAGGTGATCTCGTACGAGATGGTCTGCGCCCAGCCCGCAAGATCATCGGCGGTGAGCTTGCGCTCGCCTTGGGCGCCGATGAGCACGACTTCGTCTTCGAGCGACACGCCGGGCACGTCGGTGACGTCGGCCAAGCACAGGTCCATGCAGATGGTGCCGACGACCGGCGCGAGCTCGCCCTTCACGAGCACCTTGGCGTTGCCGGTCATGATGCGCGGGTAACCGTCGGCGTAGCCCACGGGGAGCGTCGCGATGATGCTGTCGCGTTGCGCGGTCCAGCGGGCGCCGTAGCTCACGCTCGTGCCGGCCGGGACGTGCTTGACGTGAATGGGCCTCGTGACCCAGCGCAGAATGGGAGTGAGCGGATCGTCGCCGGCGTGCTGGTCGCGGGTGTCGAGGCCGTAGAGCCCACCGCCGGGACGTAGCAAGGTGTGCGCGTCGCCATGGACGCCGGTGAGGAGCGCGGGGGTGTTCGCGAAGTGCAGCCAGCGCGGCGATGAGCCGTGCCGCCGTACTTGCGCTATGGCGGACTGGTACTCGGTGATCTGCTCGAGGTTCTTCGCGTCACCGACGACGTCGGCGTTCGCGAAGTGCGACATGACGCCGTCGAGCTTCAGGTTGGGGAAGGTCTTCGCCGCGGCGAGGAAGGCTTCGAGCTCGGAGGGCTTTGCGCCGAGGCGCGCCATGCCGGTGTCGACCTTGAAGTGGTAGCTGACAGGAGAGCCACGCGCCGCCGCGGCCAGCTCGCCGAGGTGCTCGCTCCGCCAGATGACCGGCGTGAGGCCGTGATCGACGACGGCGGCGAACCCGTGGGAGCCGAAGGCGCCGCCCAGCACCAGGATGGGTGCGCGCATGCCGGCGTCGCGCAAGGCGACACCTTCTTCCACGAGCGTGACGCCCAGGAAGGCGCAGCCGATGAGCTCGAGCTCACGGGCGACCGCGATGGCGCCGTGGCCGTAGGCGTCCGCTTTGACGACCGCGCAGAGGGGGTGACCGCCACCACGACGCTGTAATGCCGCGACGTTGGCGCGCAACGCCTGGAGATCGACGGTGACGGCGGTGGGTCGAATCCCCAATGCGGAGGACATGGCCGAATTTATCGCAGTCGCGGGCCGGGAGCGCAATTCTACGGCCTTTTCAGCTGAAACCTTGCGGCGAGGCGGGAAATGCCTCCGGCGGGACTGGCATCGGGTCAGGCACGCGGGGTGCGGCCCAGGGCGACGGCCACGACCCGGTGGGCGCCGGCGTCGAGCAACGTCCGCGCGGCCGAGCGCATGGTTTCACCCGAGGTGATGACGTCATCGACGAGGAAGACCGAGCCGGTGACGCGCCGGCGCGCGACGAACGCGCCGCTCAAGTTGCGGCGGCGCTGCTCGAGGTCGAGGGTGTGTTGGGGGAGGGTGTCGCGGCCGCGCTTCAAGAGATGGCGCACCGGCATGCTGAGCGCTCGCCCGATGGCGCGCGCGACGATGGCGCTCTGGTTGTAGCCACGCTTGCGCGCGCGGGCGGTCGAGAGCGGGATGGGAACGCACTGGTCGCACTCCTGGGCGAGCGCGCCGATCTCCGCGCGCTCGGCGAGCAGCCGCCCCAAGCCGCGCGCCAGGTCATCGCGCCCGTGGAACTTGATGGCGTGCACGGCCGACGGGAGCGAGCCGCTGTAGAGGAAGGGCGCCCGCATGCGCAGGTCACTCCCCGGTGCGCAGCAACGCGATCCCGGGTGGTCGCAAACCGGGCAACGCGCGCCGTCGTTGGGCTCGAGGTGCGCGATGCAGATCGCGCACAGACCGAAGCGCGGGCGCGTGGGGAGCGCGGTGTCGGGCTCGCACACGCAATGCGCCGGATAGACGGCGTCGAGCACGGCGCGGCTGGTGTCGAGTGCGTCGTCCCGCAGGCGCGCGAAGATGCTCATGCGCCTTGCGTACACGTGCCCGCGGGCGCGCGGCTCGGCGCGCACCGTGCACATCTGTCAGAACGCATCGACGCAACTCAGCGCGCCACACCTCACCGCGCTGGGATGACTATCCCGCGCGAACCTAGTTCGCCTCGTGATTCGCCGCGAGCACGCGCGCGATCTCCGCGTTGACCGCGCGATACTCCATGCGGTCCCCCGAGCGCTCCTGAATGGCGCGCAGCGACTTGGCATCGACCGTGCCCAAGCGCTCGAGCGAAAGCACCGAGGCGAAGCGCACCTCGGGCACACTGTCTTCGGCGCTCTTCAAGAGCGCGGCCGCCGCCGATTTATCGCCGGCCCAGCCGAGCTGATAGGCAGCGCGCTCACGGACGCGGGGGTTCGTGTCGGCGAGCTTGCCACGCCAGCACCCCGCGTCGGTCTTGCACTGCGAGGCGGCCTCGAGGCGCACCTTGTCGTCTTGCACGCTGGCCGCGAGCTGCTCGTCCTTGCCCGCGAGGGTGTCGAACGACTCGAGGTTCGACGCATCACCCAGGCGGGTGACCGCGACGATGGCGGCGCGCCGCGCGTCGTCGTTACCGGTCTGCGCGGCCTTCACGAGGATCGGCAGGGCGCTGGTGTCGCCCGACGCGGTGAGGGCCTCGACGGCCGCGACACGGATCGCCGGCTCGGTGTCTTCGGCGAGCGGATACAACGCTTTAGCGGCCTCCGGCGAGCCCAGGTAGCCGAGCGCGTAGGCGAGCTCGACGACGGCGCCGGCCATCATCTCGTCCTTCGACGCCTTGTACTTGCCGTAGAGCTTGCCCAAGGTCGCGATGAGCACCGGCTCCGCGGACTTCGCGCGCATGGCGCCCAGCACCGAGCCGGCGCGCGCCTCGACCGCGCCGTCGGCGAGCGGCTTGCCATTGGCGTGCTTCACCGCCTCGACCTGATCGTTCTTGCGCTCGATGGTCTGGGTGAGCACCGGCACGGCGGGCTCGCCGATCTGGATGAGGGCGTAGCGCGCTTCGTCGTAGAAGCTCACGTCGCCACGCTCTTCGTAGAGCATCACGGTCAAGCGCGGCGCCGCCTTGCCGTCGCGCAGGGCACCCAAGGCCGACACCGCCGTCCGCGCGAGCGGAGCGGGCGTCTCGGCGCTCAGGAAGCCAATCAGAGGATCGGTCGCGGTCCTGTCGCCCAAGTCACCGAGCGCGCGGATGGCGGTCTCGCGGGTGCGGTCGTCGGCGCGGCCGGCCAAGCGCACGAGGGGATCGACGCCCTCCGAAGCGTGCAGGCGGGCGAGCGCGCGGGCGATGGCCTGATTGGTCGAGGTCTTCACGCGGCCAACGCGGTCGTTGGGGTTGGCGTTGTAGTCGATCATCTTGATGAGCTCGGGGGCGACGCTCCGGTCAGCGAGCTCGCCCAGGGCGTAAGCGGCGTCGGGCTGCCATTCACCTTCTTCCTGGAGGTAACCCAGCACCCTCTTGGTGACGTTCCCGTCGGTCGCCTTTCCGAGACGGCCGATCTGCCGCATTGCCTCGGCGCGATCCTTGGGATCCTTCGCTCTCCCCAACCAATAGGTCTGGCTGTTGGGGTCTTCCTTGCTGCAAGCGAAGCTCGTCATCAGAACGAAAGCGCCGAGCGCGGCGCAGGACAAGGCGGAGATACGCATCGAAACCCCCGACTGCTGCTGAAGTTCGTACTGCCAGGGCATTGTACACGGCCCAGTCGTCGGCTCAACGAAGGGTTTTCTCGAATTGCAGGGGCCCGCGAACGCTCGTTTTGCCAATTCGTTGAGAGGGCCCCGGAACCGTGTTACCCAAACGACGATATGGCGCTTCTCGGTTCGCCCTCGAGCAGTTACGTGAAGCGGGCAACGGCCGGTTTGGCGGTCGGTCTCGGCTTGACGCTTGGTTTCCCCGGGAGCGTCGTTGCTCAAGCTCCCGCGAAGTCCACTAAAACAGTGACCGCCCCCGCGGGCGATCCCGAGAAGGACGGCGAGACCGCTCCCCGCGCCAACGAGACGCTGACCCCGGTCGCGCGCGCCGACCGCGAAGCTTACGTCCAACGTCTCATCGACGCGCTCTCGCACGACGATGCCTTCAAGGTGCGCCTGCAAGCCGCCGTCCTCTTGGGGCGCAGCAACGACGAGCGCGCCGCGCCGGCCCTCATCTCGGCGCTCGCGGGTGACGCGCACTACACCGTGCGCGCCGCTTCGGCGACCGCTTTAGCGAACTTGAACGACGTGCGTGGCATCGCCCACATCGTGAAGGCCCAGGGCGTCGACCGCGAAGCCTTCGTCCGCGAGGAAGCGGAGCGGGCGCTCACCAAGTTCGAGCGTAGCGATGCGTTGCAGCCGGTGATCTCGGCCTACAACGGCGCCGAGGATCCGCGCGTCCGCAAGGTCGCGCTCGCCTATGTCGTGGCGCAGCCGATCACGCCCGACACCGAGCCGGTGCGCGAGCGCGCCCTCGGCGAGACGCCGGAGAACTTCGAGATCACCAAGGCCGCGGTCTTGAAGCTCGCGCCCGACCGCATGATGGCGCTCTTGCAGCGCGGCATCGATCATCACGACGCGGCCGTGCGGCGTGGCGCGGTGAACGTGCTGCGCGCAGTGAGCTCGCAAGACGCCGCCCGCATGGTGCTCGGCGTCTACGAGCGCGACATCGAGGTCGAAGAGGTCCGCGCCGCGGCGCGCGACGCGCTGCGGGCGATGCGCGCGCTGCTGCCCATTCAGCAGTTCGTGAAGGAAGCGCAGGGGAGCTCGGAGCGCTATGCCCGCGCCCGCGCCATCAAGCTGCTCGGCGTGGTCGGCGGTGACGAGGCGGAGAAGGTCTTGCTGTCGGCGTCGCAAGACAACGAGATCTACATCCGCGGCAGCGCCGTGCTCGCCATGCAGTACCTGGGCTCGCAGTCCGTCGTGCCCACGCTCGAGAAGCTCGCCGCCGACCCGGACAACTCGCGCATTCTCCTGCAGATCCGCAGCGTCTTGAAACACTTGAAGGACGCGCGCGTGGCGCAGACCGGCGGGGCGAGCGGCGGCGCGCAATGACGCCAGGCATCGAAGCGGGAGCGTGAGTCATGCCTCTGGCGGGTCGTAAGCTCGCGGTCATCGGCGCCGGCAACATGGCCGAGGCGCTGGTCCGTGGCTTGATTCAAGCAAAGCTCGTGAAGCCGCGCGACGTGGTGGCCACCGCTCCCCGCGCCGAGCGCCGCGCCGAGCTCGAGAAGCTCTACGGCATCACCGCGATAGCGGACAACGTCGAGGCCTTGAAGGGCGCCGACATCGTCTTGCTCGGCGTGAAGCCGCAGATCTTGAGCAAGGTGCTCGAGCAGATCGCGCCAGCCGTCGCGCAGGCGAAGCCCTTGATGCTGTCGGTCGCGGCCGGCTTCACCATCGACTCCATCGAGTCACGGCTGGGAGAGGGCGCGCGCATCGTCCGCGCCATGCCCAACACGCCGGCGCTCGTCGGCTTTGGCGCCACCGCCATCTCGATGGGCGTGCACACGAGCGCCGAAGACCTCGCGCAGGCCCAAGCCATCTTCCAGGCGGTCGGCTACGTCACCGTGGTCGACGAGTCGCTGCTCGACGCGGTCACCGGCCTCTCCGGGAGCGGCCCGGCGTACGTCTTCATGATCATCGAGGCCCTGGCCGACGCCGGCGTCAAGGTCGGCCTGCCGCGCCGCCAAGCACAGGCGCTCGCCGCCCAGACCGTCCTCGGGAGCGCGAAGCTCCTCCTCGAGACCGGCCTCCACCCCGGCGTGCTCAAGGATCAGGTCACGAGCCCGGGCGGCACCGCCATCGCTGGCTTGCACACCCTCGAGCAGGGCGGGCTACGCACCACCCTCATCAACGCCGTCCAGGCCGCCACCGAGCGCTCCAAGGAGCTAGGGAAGAGCCGCTGATTCATTGGCGTTTCACGACGTGATGCAGATCACGTGGCAGGCTCTGTCACCCTTAAATTTTCCGACCCCCGAGAGCGTCTTTGGTAGCATGAAGGAGACGCGTCAAAGCTCGGGTGCGCAGATGCGCGCCAAACACTCCCAGGCAGCACCCGCGGGCCGTCCGCGGTTACGTATGGTCAAAGGAGAAACGGCCACGGCTTCCGAACCGCGCATGAGCAGTGAGCCACTTACCGACAAGCTGCTGGTGCAGCGTGCGGCACGTGGCGACGAGATTGCCTTCTCCGAGCTCGTCACTCGGCACTACCGCCGTGCGTTGCGTGTCGCCTTTGGCCTCTTGAAGGACCGTCACGACGCCGAGGACGTGCTGCAAGACGCCTTCGCCCGCGTGCATGCGCGCTTGAAGGACTTCGAAGGCTCGTCGGCCTTCTACACCTGGCTCTACCGCATCGTCGTGAACCTCTCGATCGACACCATGCGCAAGCGCCGCCGCGAGCGCCGCGTCGACCTCGAGGACGAGACGGCGCGCGACGCCTTGCGTGGTGGTGAGGAGCTGTGGCCGCGTTACCGTGACGAGGGGCCGGACGACACGCACGAGCGCAAGGAGCTCGCCGCGAAGCTCGACCGCGCCTTCAAGGACCTGCCCGAGATCCATCAGGCGGTGATCGTTTTGCGTGAGCTCGAGGGCTTCAGCTACGAAGAGATCGCCGAGACGCTCGGAATCAAGAAGGGCACGGTCATGAGCCGACTGTTCCACGCTCGACGCGGCATGCAGGCGAACCTCGCCGGCGCCCCGCTCGACAACGCGGCCGCAACGGAGAAATCGCGATGAGCGCCAAGCGCGCCAACGTTTCCGACGAGCTACTCTACGCCTTCGTCGCCGGTGAGGCCGGGGCCGGCACCGCCGAGGTGCGCGACCTGGTCGAGAACGATCCAGCGGTGGCCACCAAGGTCGAGGCGGTGCGCAAGCTGGGGCGCGACATGAACGCTATGGTGGACGCCGAGCTCGACGCCGACCCCGTCAACTCACTCGCCGCGCTCGCGGGCATCCGCAAGCGCATCGCCGATCGGAAGGCACGCACGCTCTCGGCACGCCTCGGTGCGTGGTGGGATGACGTGCTGCTCTTCCATCGCAAGGCCTTGGCGGGCGTCGCGGTGGCCGCGGCCTTGGGCGCCTTGTCGGCCCCCGGTGTCGTTTACCTCATGCGCGACCGCGTCTTGCCGCAGCAGGGGAGCGGTGTGATCGCCGCCTCGGTGACCGTCGAATCGCTCGAGGTCGGCGAGGACGGTAAGGCTACCGTTCTCCACGACGACAGTGGTAATACGACCCTCATCTGGGTCGATCCTAACTCGGGGTCACAGCCGCTCGAGTTCTGATGCGCTGCTTTTTGTCCGCTTTTGCATTCATGCTCGCCATCGCGGGCAGCCGCGCGGTTCTCGCCGCCGAGCCGGTGCAGCTCGGCGTGAAGATCATCTACGCGCACAACAAAGCCACGGGCATCGACCCCAAGCTCAAGAAGCTCGCGAAGGATCTCTCGTCGCTGAAGTTCACCGCCTACGAGCTCAAGGACGAAGCCCGTCTCGCCTTGGAGCTCGGCGCCACCGGCCGCGTGCAATTGCCCACCAAGGAGTGGCTGCTGGTGCGCCCGCGCGAGCTCGATGAGCACGACAAGCTGCGCGTCGACCTCGAGATCGAGAAGATCAAGCTCAAGACCACGAGCACCATCGCCAAGGACGGCACCTTGGCCATCGGCGGCCCAGCCTACCAGGACGGTACGCTCATCCTGGCGATCACGCGCGAGTCGTCGGCGAAGTCGGCCGAGTAGGCTCTTCCCCGCGAGCGTCCGCGCAGGGCCGTGCTCGACGTGCAAGCCGCTTGGGTTCGGTCGCCTTTTTGTCAGGGGGTCGTGCTAGCTTCGCAAGATCCATGAGTGCGATCGGCGAGCTATCCTCGAACGACCCGAGCCTGAACGTCCTGTCGGCGGTGTTTGGCTTCGCGTCGTTCCGCGCGGGCCAGCACGAGGCGACGCGCGCGCTCATCGGTGGCCGTGACGCGCTGGTGTTGATGCCGACCGGCGGTGGCAAGTCGCTCTGCTATCAGGTGCCGGCGCTGGTGTTGCACGACCGCGGTGAAGGCACCTGCGTCGTCGTCTCGCCTCTCATCGCGCTGATGCAAGATCAGGTCGACGCGCTCATGGCGCGTGGCGTTTGTGCCCGCGCCCTGCACAGCGGGTTGGAAGAAGAGCAATCGCGCGAGGTCATCGACCTCTTGTCCTCCGGCGAGCTCGCCATGCTGTACGTGTCCCCCGAGCGTGCTTTAGCGGACGGATTCCGCCGCTTGCTCGCGCGCTGCGACGTCTCCATGCTCGCCATCGACGAAGCACACTGCATGTCGCAGTGGGGCCACGACTTCCGCCCCGAGTACATGCGCTTGGGCGAGCTGCGCCGTGAGCTGGGCGTGCCCACCATCGCGTTGACCGCCACGGCGACGCCCCGCGTGCTCGACGAGATCGTGGGGACGCTCGACCTCGAAGATCCCGTGCGCGTCCGCGGTGGCTTCCGCCGCGAGAACCTGCGCTTCGCGGTGCTGCCGCTCGCGTCCGACAAGGAGCGCTTCGAAGCCCTGGTCGCGGTGCTCGAGCAGCACGGCATGCGCGACTCACGCGTGAACGACCGAGCCATCATCTACTGCGCCACCCGCAAAAAGGTGCAGGAGATCGCGACCTCACTGAAGGACCGTGGCTTTGCCGCCGGCTACTACCACGCGGGCCGCACCGATCTGGCGCGCCAGCGCGCGCAGGCCGCCTACGAGCTCGGCAAGACGCGCATCCTCGTCGCCACCAACGCGTTCGGCATGGGCGTCGACTACAGCAACGTGCGCATCGTCGTGCACGCGCAGATGCCCGGGAGCCTGGAGGCCTACTACCAGGAAGCGGGCCGCGCCGGCCGCGACGGAGCCCCTTCACGCTGCCTCTTGCTCTACAGTCACGGCGACACCGCCACCCAGCGCTTCCTCGCCAACAAAGGCGGCTCCGCGGCGCACGCGGCGCGCCGCCTCGAGGCGTTGCAACGCATGGTCGACTACGCCACCGGCGACGGTTGCCGCCAGTCCGTCATCGCGGAGTATTTCGGCGACGAGCCCGGCGCTTGTGGCACCTGCGATGTCTGCGCCGACATCGACGCCGTCCGCGCGGTGCTCGCCTCGGCGCAGGGGCAAGCCCGCGCCAAGCGTGAAGCGCGCGAGGCCAAGCAGCGGGTCAGCGAGCCCCGGCGCAAGCTCACTCCCAGCGAGATCGACACCATCATCGAGATGGTCAGCGCCCTGCGCAAGCCGGTCGGCAAGCTCGCCCTCGCCAAAGCCCTCCGCGGCAGCCGCGCCCGCGCCATCTCGCGCCTGGGCCTCCTGAAGAACCCGGCCCACGGCAAGCTCGACGCCCCCGAGCCCGACATCCTCGACACCATCGAGGGGCTCATCCGCGATAAAAGACTGGTCCGCACCGGCCAGAAGTACCCCACGGTCTGGCTCGCCGGCCGCCCCGTCCGCGCTCCCCGTGCCACCGACGGCAGCGCGCCTGGCTCATGGCGCACCACGGACCAAGCCGCGGAGCGCCGCCCCAGCCGCTTCAAATCGCGCTACACCCCGGTCTTCCGCGCGCTCGACAACTACCGCAAACGCCAGGCCCGCGCCCTGGGCTGGAAGCCGTTCATGATCCTCACCAACGCGGTGATCGCCGCCATCGACACCGCCCAGCCGCAATCTGTCGATGACCTCCACGGCATCAAGGGCCTCGGCGCCTCCCGCATCGGCCGCTTCGGCGAGGACATCGTGCGACTCGTCGCCGAAGCGCGATAGTCGCTAGCGTCGAGTGAGGGCTTAGCGCCGAGTCCGACTCACCAGCGCCTGCGCCACCTCTTCGAACGCCGCCTTGTTGGGCAAGCGGTTGCGGTCGATGTTCACCTTGCCGCCGCGGTGCTTCACGATGATCCAGTGCTGCCCGCTCATCACCACCTGCTCGACGCTGGTGATGTCCGCGAAAGCAATCAGTTGGTGTGCCTGCGCCCAGTTGCTCTTCGGCAGCTCGAGCCCGCGGTCGTCGATGAGCAGGTGATGCTCGAACTTCGTGCGCGAGAACGCGAGGAACAACGCCGCCGCCACGAACAGCGCGCTCGCCAGGGCAAGCACGCCGTAGAAGATGGTCGCGCCCCGCGGTCCTAGCTCGATGGCGTGGTTGATGATCACGCCGCGATCATTGGTCGCGGTCTTCCAGGCGAACAGCGCCAAGCCGGCACCGAACATCGCCGCGATGGCGATGATCGCTTTCCAGCTCGAATGATACGGGTATTGAAGACGTTGCATCGCGGTACAGACTAGCCCTAACGCGACTTCGATACGACATGACGCTCGACGACGAGCTTCTTCTTGCGCGCGTCCATGCGCAGCTCGAGGCTCTCGCCCGGCTTCACGTCGATGTGCTCGCGCAACGACTGCTTGCCGACCTTCACGCGCACCGCATGCCGCCCGTGCGTGAGCTGTAGCTGGGCTCCACGCGGGACGGCGGCGTCATCGATCCACACGAGCGCCGCCGCGGGCATGCTCGAGCGCACGATTGAAAAGCTCGGCGGCTTCTCTTCGCGGACAGCGGGCTGCGCCGCCGGGGTTGGGCCGGGAGGTGGCGCTGCTGACGTTGGGTCGCGCGTTGCGCTGGGCGCTGGTGCGGCGGCCACCGGCGCCTGCTCCTGCGGTGTACCGAGCCCCGACGTCGCGGCTGACGTCTGGGTTTGCTGTGCACCAAGCCCCGGCGCGGCGGTGACTGCCGGTGGGGTTTCGTCCGCCCTGGGCGCCCTTGGAGTCGTGTCTGCCGGGACCTCGGGGATGCTCATCCCCCGCATATTGAGGAGATAGAACACCACCAGACCCGCGAGTGTGCCCGCCGCACACATCCCCAAGAGGAGGTTTCTGCGGCGTTCCTGGCGCATCTTCGTAACGAGTGCGGTGGTGTCGTAGCGGCGGCGCGTGCTCACGGGTCCCAGGCTCCAACTCAATGTTGACTTGAATGGCCGGCTTTCGCAATTGGAGCAGGGTGAACGCCGAACCCCTCGAAATCGAAGTCAAACGCGACCAAGGCCTGCGCATCTCCTGGGATGACGGCAAGGAAACCCTCTATCCCCTGCGCTACTTGCGAGGCTATTGCCCCTGCGCGAACTGCCAGGGCCACGGCGGCCCGGTCCGCTTCGTCGCCATCGAACGGCCGGTCATCACGCGCATCGACGAGGTCGGCAGCTACGCGATCAACATCGTGTGGCAAGATGACGGGGCCGGAGCCCACTCGACTGGCATATACTCCTACGACTACTTGCGTGATCTCGACCCGGCCCATGGAAACTTCGAGCGTCACGACATAGAGTCGTGAGCCCATGATCACCGAGAAGACCGAGATCACGAAGCCGAAGCGCGGCCGGCCGCGCAGCACCAGTGTGCGTACGCTCGTCCTCAAAACGGCGCTCGAGCTTTTGCAAGAGGGCGACACCCGCGCCCTCAACATGGAGAACATCGCCGCCCGCGCCAAGGTCTCGAAGGCCACGCTCTACCGCTGGTGGAGCTCGCCGTCCGCTATCGCGTTCGAGGGCTTCCTCGATGCGGTCAGCCAGCATCTCGCGTGGAAGAGCCTCGGCAGCGCCCGCGAAACGCTGCTCGGCCACGCCGTGGCGCTCATGGAGCTCTTCACCAAGACGACGTTCGGCTGCACCATCCGCCGCGTCATCGCCGACGGCCAGTCGAACAGCGAGCTGATGCAAGCGTTCGTCGACAACTTCGTCACGCCACGCCGCTCAACCGCTAAAACGGTGCTCGAGGAAATGCAACGCAACGGCGAGCTTCACCCCGCCGTGGACCTCGACGTCTTGCTCGAGATGGTCTTCGACCCCATCTACGTGCGCCTCCTCACGCGTCACGCCCCGCTCGACGAAGCCTTCCTGGTCAAGCTGGTCGACATGACCCTCGCCGGCGCCGGCACCCCGAAGAGCTAGCAGCGCGAGCCACCGTGTCGTGGCTCGGGCCGCCAGCCCCGGCTTACCCGCGCAGCGAGACCACTGACGCGCCGGGGTAGGCGTCTGGCTCGGGCTCGGTTTTGAACTCGGGGTTGCTGCTGCTGGGGGAGCGCTTCATCTCGACGTTGATGCCCTTGTGTTTCGCGGACTCCGTGAAGTCGCGCATGGTCTCGATGATGTCCTTGTCGATGAAGCCGGCGCGCGTGCCGTCGATGACCACGTGGGCGTTCTTGGGGACCTCGTTGAAGGTGCGGCGCAGGTAGGCCTTGTTCAAGAACGAGACGTTGCCGCCGAGGCTCACCAGGTACTTGTCGCCTTCGCGCATCACGGTGATGGCCTGATTGAAGTTCGTGCGCAGGATGAACAGCACGCCGACGATGATGCCGGCGATGATGCCGCGCAACAGGTCCGTGAAGAGGATGGCGCCGATGGTCACCGCGAACGGCACGAACTGATCCCAGCCACGCTGCCACACATCCTTCCAGATGGTTGGCTTGCAGAGCTTGTAGCCGGTCAAGATGAGCACCGCGGCGAGCGCCGCCAGCGGGATCATGTTGAGGACGCGCGGGATCGCGAGCACCGAAACCAGCAGGAGCACACCGTGCGCGATGGCCGACAGCTTGCTGCGCGCGCCCGCCACCACGTTGGCGCTCGAGCGGACGATGACGGCCGTCAGCGGCAGGCCGCCCAGCATGCCCGCGACGATCTGACCCACGCCCTGGGCCTTGAGCTCGCGGTTCGTCGGCGTGATGCGCTTTAGCGGATCGATCTTGTCGGCCGCGTCGACCGACAGCAGCGTCTCGAGGCTCGCCACGATGGCGATGGTGAACGCCGTGACCCACAGCTCGGGCCGCGCCAAGACGCTGAAGTCCGGATGCTGCAAGGAGCCGACGAGCTCACCGAGCGAAGCAGGCGTCGGTAACGACACCAGGTGCTCCTGGGCGATGGCCAGCGTGGGCACCGCGTCGAACAGCTGCGCCAGCGCCGTGCAGGCGAGCACCGCGACCAGCGGACCAGGGACGAGCCTCATGAAGGAGATGCGCCGCACGAACGAGCCATCCCAGACCACGAGGATGACCAGCGCGGTCAGCGCTAGGAGGAGCGCCCCCAGGGAGAAGTGATTGGTGATCTCCGCGAGCTCGCTGAAGGTGTTGCGGCCGTCACTCTGGAAGAACGACTGGTCACCTTCGTAGTCCGCGTCCCAACCCACGGCGTGCGGCAGCTGCTTCAAGATGAGGATGAGCCCGATGGCGGCGAGCATGCCGCGGATGACCGGCGACGGGAAAAAGTCGCCGATGATCCCCGCGCGCGCAAAGCCCAGCACGAGCTGGATGACACCAGCGATGACCACCGCCGTGAGGAAGGCAGGGTAGCTGCCCATGCGCTCGATGCCCGTGAGCACGATGACCGTGAGACCGGCGGCCGGTCCACTCACCGAGAGCGCCGAGCCGGACAAGGTCCCGATGACGAGGCCACCGACGACGCCGCTGATGATCCCCGAGAAGAGCGGGGCCCCAGAGGCGAGCGCGATCCCCAAGCAAAGGGGCAAAGCAACCAGGAAAACGACTAAAGAGGCGGGAAGATCGGCTTTGAGGTCAAACTTCTGGGCCTTCGGCTGGACACTATCCACATGCGACTCCACTCAGATTCAGAGCGAGTCATTTTGACACAGATCACTGCACGTAGCCCAGGGATCTGAGGACATCGGTCGTTTCTGGTGTCACTTCTGCCTTTCCCGGCGCGAGGTCGAGCTTCCCGTGGCGGCGCCGCTCGAGCTCACCGCGGAACTGCGTCATCAGGTCCTGGCGGTCCTTGGAGAGGTCGTGGAGCTGATGCGGGTCCTCTTGGATGTCGTAGAGCTCCTCGCGGTCGCGCGTGAACGGATAAGACGGCTGAATGTAGGAGTTTCGCAGGTGGCGGATGTAAGCGTAGCGCTCGGAGCGCAAGGCCACGAGGCTGTGACCCGCGTGCTCGATGAAGGCGTTCTTCGCCGGCAGCGAGCCGCCACGGATGAGCGGCCATAGCGAGCGGCCACGAATGCCCTCGGGCGGCGTGAGCGCCATGTACTCGAGGAGCGTCGGGAAGATGTCGACCGACTCGACGATGTCGCGCACCTGCACGCCATGACGGCCATCGCCGGGGAACCACGCGAGGAATGGGATGTGCGTGGTCGAGTCGTAGAGCCCCGTGTGCACGAAGTACATGCCGTGCTCGCCGAGCGACTCGCCATGGTCGGCGGTCACCACGACGGCGGTCCGCGATAGCACATTCTTCGACTCGAGCGCGTCGAGCAGACGGCCGAACTCGTCGTCCACGTAGGTGACGGCGCCTTGGTACTGCGCGAGCACGAAGTCGAGGTCCGTGATCCCGGACAGCCACGACTGGAACGAGGGATGGTCGCTCATCTCCTTGGGGAGCGTCGGCCAGATCTTCGCCATCGAGGTCTCGCTCGGGTCGTGCTCGTCCTCGTCGTAGTAGAAGCGATCATAAGGTGGCGGCGGCCGGTAGGGCGTGTGGACATCGGCCAGGTGCACCCAGGCGAAGAACGGCTTGCCGTTTTGCTCGCCGATCCACTTCAAGAGGTCCTCGAAGCTCGCGCCGGCCCGGCGGGCGTTGCCGCTGCGCACGAAGTGCTGAAACCCCTGCGCGAGGTTTCCGACCTCGGGGTTCAAGTGGCTCATGTTCACCAGCGCGTAGGTGCCGTAGCCCGCGGCCTTGAAGATCTCGGCGAGCGTCTGCGCGCCGTCACCCAGGGCTTCGAAGTTCGAGTAGACGTTGTGATCCTGCAGGTACAGGCTCGTCATGATCGACGAGTGCGACGGGGTCGTGGTCGAGGCCTGCGAGAAGGCGTTGCGGAAGATGACCCCCATGCTCGCGAAGCGATCGAACGACGGCGTGAGGATGCGGGTGTGGCCGTAGCACGAGAGGTAGTCGGCGCGGAGGGTGTCGACGGTCACGAGGATGACGCCGTTCGCCTTCTCGCCGTCGTTGCGGAGGGTGACCGCGGGGAGGGTGATGGGGTCGGCCGCTTGCGCTTGGGTGGCGGTGGTTTCGGCCGGCTTTTGCGCGCGGCAGGCCACGAGCAGCAAGGCTACGCCGAGCCACACGTACTTCTGTGACATCGAGACACGGACGCCCGCCGACCTCATGGGCGAGAGGATAGCAGCCGAGGAAACGCTGTCAAAAAGGCCCGCGGCGCGTACTTTTTCAGGTCGGGATTGTGTCGAAAGGCTCTCGAACCCTATATACCAAGACACGCAGTCGAGCTAAGACACGAAACTACCGAGTTTTTTGTGCCGATAGATAGCGTGCGGCTTCGCGCGCGGACCTCATTCGGGCTTTAATGAGGGTTGCTGAAGTCGGGACTGTCCACGAGGCTTTCTCTGTATGCCTAAGGCGCTAACACCCAACGAGTACTTCGAGACCGTTCTTCCCGCGATGCTTCGTTGGAAGGGTCCGGCTGCCGCTGCGGTCGGCGTCAACGTGCGCTTCGTGGTCACCGGCCGTGGTGGTGGTACGTGGACGATCCGTCTGCGTCCTCCCGTGGCGGGTGTCGTCGAGGGATCCGAGTGGAAGGCTGATCTCACCATCAAGATCACCGCCACCGAGATGGAGAAGATGCTGAACGGCACCTTCGACGCGCGTAAGGCGCTCATCGAAGGGAATGTCGAGCTGTCAGGCGATCTCACCGTCTTGAAGCGCGTGGGCTTCCTCTTCCAAGCCGGTGGTACGGCGACGGAAGTACGTTCGGCGCAGCGGCCAGCCGCGAAGTGAGCTCGAGTGCCACCGTGGCACTCGCTTCTTCGGAGTCGAATCGACGGTTCGGGCGGTGCTCCGCTCGGGCGTGCGTCCGCTCGAAAAGACCGTGAAATGGCGCTCTGTCACCGTTTTGCGCGCAACGCTTCGCGGCCGGCGCCGAGAACTGCTACCGACTGCAGACGAGTCTGGCTGCTAGAAAATGGCTGACATGAGTGCCTTCATGTCCGCTGCTTTCTACTTGTTAATTTTTGCGCGACTCGTTTAGATAGTTCTCGAGCCTTGATGCTCGTTCCGGCGCTCGTCGGAACCTCAAAGGAACCGGGAACAATGCGCGTTTTCAAGTCCATCCCGCCCGACGCCCTCAACCAGATCCGCGAGCAGATTCGCTCCGCAGAGCTCCCGACGGTACAGGCCCTCGAGCAGGCAGCGCTCCTCATCAACAAGAGCGCGGACTACCAAGACGCACTGAAGAGCGGCCTCGTGCCGCGTCTCACCGGCGACGACCTCATGGCGTTCGTCGAGCGCGTTCGCCGTGACCGCCAGCTGGTCGACGCCAGCCGCCGCACCAACGACAAGCAGGCCAAGCGCCCCTCGCAGCTCCAGGCCGACCAGGCCGAAGGCACGTCGGACGAGCTCCTCAGCGAGCTGTTCAACGACTTCATGCACGAGCGCAGCGCCTGGCAGCACATGGGCGCCGGGCTCGCGACGCTGGGTGACATCGCCGCCGAGGCCATCGCGGGTGGCGCGCAGGTCACCGAGATCGCCGGCTGGCTCCGCGCGCAGCGCCACGACTACGCGCCCGCGAACCCCAACATGCGCGACGGCATCCGTTCGGATCGCAGCAAGCTCGAAGCTAGCTTGGCAGCCTGAGCAGCCCGATGCCCGAGCCGATCCTGCGTCGCGTCGCTACCGACAACGACTACGTGAAGAAGCGTGTCGATGTCCTCGAGCGTTGGGCGCAGTCCGGTGAAATGGAGCCGTGGAAGGCCGTCCTCATGGCGGAGCTCATCCGCAAAGAGGGCGGTCGCGGCGTCAGCATGACCGACAAGGATTTCGAAGAGCTCTTCATGAGTGAAGAGATGGTCGAGATCATGCGCGCACAGGTCGACGGCCCGTGGATGGTTTACGTCGAGCAGACGTTTTCGGAGCGCTCGAATAACTTCGTGATGGGCTTCTTGGGTCAGCTCGAAGACGCGGCGAGCAGCGCCAAACCTTAGTCTGCTGCTCCACCTGATGCGGTGACTGTTATAGCGGACGTCGGCTATCGGCTATCGGCTATCGGCTATCGGCTATCGGCTATCGGCTATCGGCTATCGGCTATCGGCTATCGGCTATCGGCTTGAAATCTACCGCAAGCTGTCGAAGATCATCTTCGGGATATCCGCCCCCCCAAGCCGCTTGAGCTCGCGCGTCAACGTTGGGCTCGTGACATTCACTTCGATGAGCTTGCCAGCGATGACGTCCAGGCCGGCGAAGTAAATACCGTCAGCGACGAGGCGCGGCCCCACGCGCTCGGCGATCTTGCGTTCGGCCTCGCCAATCTCGGCGGCTTGGACGCTGCCGCCGACGTGGACGTTGCCACGATGATCGCCGACCGGCGGCACGCGCTGCAGCGCCGCTTCGAGCTTGCCGTCGACCATGAACAGGCGCTTGTCGCCGTTCGCGCCCTCGCGGAGGTACGCCTGGACGAGGATGGGCCGTCGACCCTCGAGGGTCAGCATGTCCACGATAGCGTTCACGTTCGAATCACCAGCGACCAGGCGCATGACCCCGAAGCCACCGTGGCCATCCAAGGGCTTGGCGATCGCTTGGCCGCCTTGCTCGCGCAGGAAGCGCTTCACGTCGTCGCGGCTGTTGGTGATGATCGTGAGCGGGCAGACGTCTGCGAAGTTGAGCGCATAGAGCTTCTCGTTGGCGCTACGGATGCCCTTGGGGCTGTTGATGACGCGCACGCCGGCTTCCTCCGCGAAGGACAAGAGCCACGTGGCCATGAGGTACGTCTCGTCGAACGGTGGGTCGGTGCGGATGAAGATGGCGGTGCAATCCGCCGCCGCGAGGCGCAGAGGCGACAAGACCTTGAAGTAATCGGTCTCCTGGTCCTTCACCTCGACGTCGTGCCCTTCGAGGGTCAGCGCGCTGCCAAAGAGCGACAGCGACTTGGGGGAGACGTGCATGACGCGGTAGCCGCGGTCCTGGGCTTCGAGCATGAGGGCGAAGCTGGTGTCGGCGGCGGGGTGGATGCGCTCGAGCGGATCCATGACGAAAGCGATGGTGCGATGCATGGTTACGAAGGTTAGAGGCTCGCCTGGAGGAATGCCAGAGGCGGCTTGTCGAGCCCGATCCGAGAGCGTATTCTCAAGGGTATAGCCGATTCTTCGGCCAGGAGCTTTCGCACGAACGTCACAGGCAACACCGCAGGTCTGAAGCCAAGCCAGAAAAAGGCCCTCGAACGCACCTTCCAGCGCCGCGTTCCCGCCGACCAGCTGGTCAGCCCCGAGCTCGCCAAGCACCTCGCTTGGATCTCCGCCGACATCGGCCGCCAGGTCGGGGTGCTCATCAACCGCGCTGGGCAAATCGAAGAGTGCTTCGTCGGTGACAGCAAGCGCGTCTACCTCCCCGACATCGGCCGTCAACGCGGCGGCGCCGGCAAGCTCCGTGGCCTGCGCCACGTCCACACGGTCCTCGACGACGGCACGCTGACCCGCGACGACTACGCCGACCTCACGAAGCTCCGCCTCGACGCGGTCGCCGCCTTCCGTGTCGAAGAAGACGGCCGTCCTGGCGCCTTGTCGTTCGCCTATCCATCACCCGGTGTCCGCGATAACGAGCGCTACAAGACGGAGCGCGCGCCCTCGGTGTTCGAGGTCGATCTCGACTTCGGCGCCTTGGTCAGCGCCCTCGAAGCCGAGCTCGCCCGCAACGTGTCGGCGGGCCGTGACGCTGGTGACGGCCGGCTGCGCGCGGTGCTCGTCGGCGTGTACGACAACAAGCACGACGCCGAGTGGCGCCTGGCCGAGCTGCGTGAGCTCGCGGCCACCGCGGGTGTCGTCATCGCCGACGAGATGGTGCAGCTGCGCAAGCAGGTCGACGCGAAGTACGTCGTCGGCAAAGGCAAGCTCGAGGAGGTGACGCTGCGTTGCCTCGACGTCGGCGCCGAGCTCGTGGTCTTCGATCACGACATGTCGCCGGCGCAAGCGCGCGGCATCGCCGCCGCCACCGACCTCAAGGTCATCGACCGCACCCAGCTCATCCTCGACATCTTCGCGCAGCACGCCCAGAGCCGCGACGGTAAGCTCCAGGTCGAGCTGGCGCAGCTCAAGTACAACCTGCCGCGCCTCACCGACTTGGACGCGGGTCTGTCGCGCCTCACCGGTGGCATCGGCGGCCGCGGCCCTGGTGAAACCAAGCTCGAGATCAACCGCCGGCGCGCGCGCGACCGCATCACCCGCCTCGAGCACGAAATCGAGCGGCTCTCGCAACAACGTCAGCTGCGGCGCGCTCAGCGTCAGCGCAGCCACGTGCCCATCGTCTCGATCGTCGGCTACACCAACGCCGGCAAGTCGACGTTGCTCAACCGCTTGACGCAGAGCGAAGTGCTGGTCGCCGATCAGCTCTTCGCCACGCTCGACCCGGCGAGCCGTCAGCTCCGCTTGGGCGGACGCAACGGCGTGCCGGTGCGTGAAGCCGTCATCACAGACACCGTCGGCTTCATCCGCGAGCTGCCCGAAGACCTCATGAAGGCCTTCCGCGCCACGCTCGAAGAGCTCGAAGGCGCCGACCTCCTGCTGCACGTCGTCGACGTCGCCGACCCGATGCGCAACGAGAAGATGGAGGCGGTCGAAGGCCTGCTCGAGTCCTTGGAGCTCGGCGGCATCCCGCGCGTCGTCGTCTTCAACAAGTGCGACCGAGTCGAAAACTTCGAAGCGCAGGCCCTGGCGCGCAAGCACAGGGGCGTGGCCGTTTCAGCGGTCACCGGTGTTGGCCGCGACAAGCTGCTCGAGCGGATCGCAGAAGAGCTCGGGGTGCTCCCGGTGGAAGCGGCCACGGCGAGCGCGCCGATGCCGTCGGCCAGCCTGGTGCGTGAGAAGCGGGCCGTGGAGGCGGGCTTCTAGCGCCAACGCCCGTTCTCACTTGAGCCGTTCGTTCAGCTGGGCGCCGCATCGACGCGGCGTCAAATGGACAGGTAATGGCGGCGCATTCCGCAGGCCATCGGGGCTGGCTCGGGTGGCGTGGGGTGGCTGCCGTGGCCGGCAATGCGGGGCTACGGCTCGTTCACGAGGCTCGCGAGCTCTTGTCCCAGCGCTGCTTCGGAGATGACGCCCACGTGGCGGTAGCGGAGCACCCCGCGCTTGTCGACGATGAACGTCGTTGGCAGCACCGCCACGTGGAGTCGTTCTCCGGCTGAGCCGGTGTCCACGTAGACGCGTGACTTGAGCGCGTGCTGGGCGTGGAAGGCGCGCACGCCCGCCAGATTCTCGGGCTCCGTGTTGAGGGATACGAGCTGTACGTCGCGGTCGGCGAAGCTCTCGGCGACGCGGTCGAGCATCGGCAGCGACTCGACGCAGGGGCCGCACCAGGTCGCCCAGAAGTCGATGATCGTCACCTTGCCGACGAACGTCGGCGATTGCGTGGGCTTGCCCTCGAGGTCGAGGAGAGCGAGCGCGGGCACGGAGGCGCCGATCTCGACGGGCTTGAAGCTCTGCCAGCCATCGCGGACCGTGCGCGTCGCCGCGGCGGCGCTGGTGACCATCAAGGCGGCGAACAACAGCGTCACCACCCAGGTGCGCGAGCGCTCGCTGGTCGAGATCGGTAGCGGCGGAATGGCGCGCAGCAAGGCGCGTGTCGCGAGCGACACGAACACCGCGACGGGGATGATCTCGAGAGCGAGAGCCGTGAGCTGGCGGAGTGATCCGTCCGCGATAATGGTCTGAAGATGCGGCTTCGGGAAAGGATGGTCGAAGCCGAAGACCGCGAAGACGGCGCCTGCCGCGGTGAGCACGAGGTGCGGCACCCAGGCGTAACCGACGATGCTGACGCAGGTCCACAGATCGCGCCGCGCCTTCTTCATGCGCAGCACATAGTAAATGGCCAGGCCGACGACGAACATCGCGACGGCGGGGAGCGCGACGTGGCGGATGTACGCGGTGTAGAGGTGCGTGAAGCCGTGCAGCGGTTCGTGCGCGAGCTCGCTACCGATGCTCGCCGCGAGCCCCGGCGCGCCGAGCACCAGCTCGATGAGCAGCCACAAGAACATCAAGCCGTAGCCCCGAGGCGCCTTCGCTTCACCTTCGGCGAGCTCGGCGAAGGTCTGCCGTGGCGAGGCCAGCACCCAGAGAGTGCGGGGGACGCGCGCCATGGTGCCGGCTGCTGGGGTGACGGGGATGACGGTCATCTGCTCGGAAACTCCACCGACGAAAAGGCCCTGCCGAGATCACGCGATCGTCGGCAGGGCCTGGTCGTTTACCACAAGCTGGTGCTTACGGCGTCGCGGCGCCAGGCGTCAGGACGATCTTACGCTCGGCGTTCGCGGCGACCTCCGCCGGCGTGTAGTTGAGCTGCGGCGCCTGGTTGGTCCGCCACAGCTCCGCCTCGTCCGCGTGGTGCTTGCTGTCCGGGTACTGCGACTGGCCGCCCGGCAGCGCGTTGTAGGCCTTCGGGCCATCGGGGAGCATCTCGACCACGAGACGCTGCGACGGACCATGGCCGTACGCGAAGTCCTTGAGGCCGATGGTCGCCTTCACCTTCACTGGATCGGGATCCTCGATCGTTGGCGTGCGCGTCGTATAGGCGTTCCACAGGTTGTAGTTGCCAACGTCCACCGCGCCCCAGTCCGAATGGCGCGGGAAGCCGCCCGCGTAACGTGGATCATCCGCGCCTGGGATCGATTGCACGTCGAGAGCGATCGGCGGGATCAGCGCACCGAAGGTGACGGTGTGCAGGCGGCCCCACAGCCAAGCACTCTTGTTGGCGCCGAAGCGCGCGGTGAGCGCGTCCTCCGCGTCTTGCAGCGCGGTCATGACGATCTGGATGCGGTCTTCGAGGCCGGCCGTATCCATGTCGTCCCAGAGGAGCGTGTCGCCGTAGGCGTCGTTGAAGGTCAGCATGCCCTTCTGATCATCGGCGCTCACGGTCAGGGCGCGCTCGAGGAGCTGCGCCGCCGGCGGATTCACGCCGAGGCGGCGGGCCTCGTCACCGAAGGCGCCGGCGATGATGCGCGTGATCCACACGTTGAAGATGGTGGTCGCCACTGAGTCCGCGATAACGGCCTGGTCGCTGCTGCCGACGCCGGCTGGGGTCTCCAGGGTCCAGGCGACGAGCCGGTCGTGGTAGTCGAGCAAGCGCTCGCGAGCCTCGACGTCGTCGGTGTCGTCGGCGACGTACTGGAGCAGGTCGACGAGCGTGTCGCGCAACGACTCGCCCAGCGACGACTTCGACGCGCCCTGCAGCGCCTGCATGTCGGCGACGGTGATGCCGCCGCGCTCGACCAGCTTCGCGAGCTCCGAAGCAATGCGATACTCGCGGTGACCCGGATCGTAGTCGCCGCCCAGATAGATGCCGTCGTTGCACGGGTTGCCGTCGCGGGTGACGCCGATGCTGTCCTGGTTCGCGGTGGCGATCCAGCCCTTGGGCGGGTTGAGGAGCGCCGGCAGATCGGTCGGCGCGATGTCGCCATTCCACGCGAACGCCGCCGACGATGGCAGCACGAAGGTCGGGCACATGCTGGTCGTCGGGTTCGCCGGATCGTTCGGGATCGACGGCGCGCCATTCCACTGCGTCGCGAGATCCGGACGGGCCGGGACGCGCGAGTAGGTCTGCCAGGCGATGTCGCCGTTCTTCGCGATCATCACGAAGTTCTGCGAGCCCGCCTCGAAGTACGTGGCCTGCGCGGCGCGTGCCTCGGTCACGTTCTGAGCGGTGAGCAAGCGCAGGAAGAAGCCGAGCTCGTTCGACTCGTCGAAGTTGATGGTGCGGACGGTGACGGCCTGCGGGCTCGTCCCTTCGAAGACCACCTGACCGAAGTTGCCCACGGTGTAGATCGGGAGCACCGCGTCCGGCGTCGACGGGCCAGTGCGCACGGTCTCGATCACCGGAGCGACCGTGACTTCGCCATCAATGGTCTCCGCGGTCATGATGCCGCCGCCGTCGATGGTCGGCGCGCTCGCGAGCGCATAGAAGTCGACGACGTCGAAGTTGGTGACCGTGGCGCCCCAAGCGAGGTTCTTGGTGAAGCCCAAGACGATCGCCGGCAGACCCGCGAACGACACGCCCTCCGCGTCGATGCCTTCCGCGGTCGTGGTGATGTGCGAGTAGTACCAGACGGCCGGGCTGGTCAGGGACAAGTGCGGGTCGTTCGCGAGGATGGGCGCGCCGCTCGCGGTGTGAGTGCCGGAGACGACCCAGTTGTTCGAGCCACGCTCGGCATCGCCAATGAGCGCGGCGAGGCGGCGGGCGGCCGCGCCGAACTTCGAGGCGGCGGTCGCGGCGGCGAGGCTGGTCGGAGCGACCGGGCCAGCGCTCGGGATGGCGGCCGTCAGCGCTGGGTCGTCGGCGGTGCGCGCTGGATGAACGGCCACGGCGCCTGGGCCCGCGGCGTCGGTGGTGTAGACGTCACGCGACGGCGCGAAGGCCGCCATGTCGAGGAACGTCGCGAAGCCACGCAGCTGCTCCGGCGCGCTCGCACCGAACGAGCCATTCTGGATGCCTAGCATGGCGCGGCTGCGATCGGCGTCCGCCTGATCGAACGAGAGCACGAATGTCTGGTAGCGGGCGATGGCGAGGATGTCGGCTGGCTCCCACTCGGCGAAGAACGGGCTCGCGATGACGGCGTTGAACAGACCGGCGCCGCGCGGCACGAAGCGCGTGAAGCTCGCGGACGCGCCCTTGTCCTTCTCGGCGAGGATCTCACCGACCCAGGCGTTGACGCCCGCGGTGAAGGCGTCGGCCGAGGTCTTCACGACGTCGTCGTCCGCGAGACCGTCGTAGACCTGCTTGGCGATGCGCTTGAAGCCGAAGAAGCGGGCGTTCAAGTCGTCCTCGAGCGTGCTGTTGCCCGCGACTGGCGAGAGCACCTCGGTCAACGTACCGGTCACGGCGCGGCGGATGAACTCCATCTGCGGGAAGCGGTCACGCGCCATGATGTAGCCCTGGGCGCGCAGCGCGTCCTGGAGGTTCGCCGCGTAGATGTGCGGCATGCCGCGGCGGTCGATGACCACGTTCACGCTGGCGCTCATCCCGGGGATGGCGAGCGTTTCGTTGGTGGGCAGGTTCTCGATGGTCGGTGGGACTTCGTCGTCCGGCGTCTCGACGGGATACGGGTTGTAATTCTTCAGGTAGTTGTCGTCACTGTCGTCGCACGCAATAGCGGACAACCCGACCAGCGCGGTACACGCTGCCATACGCCACATCCCAAGCATTCGCATCCTAAACCTCCAGAATTTTCGAAGCACAAGAACGCGCTCGTAGGCGGCGGTTCGCGCGCTTACCTAGTCCTGGGAGCCGGGTCGTGTCACGGCCTTCCAAGCCGCGATCTTGCTTTGAGGATCACTTGGTGTCTTTTATACACTAAGAGCCAGGGAGGCTCTCCGGCTCATGGACTACGGCTCACTCGCGCTGCTCACCGACCTGTACCAACTGACCATGGCGTACGGGTACTGGAAGAGCGGCCTCGCCGACGATGAAGCGGTCTTTCACGCGGGCTTTCGCAAGGAGCCCTTCAGCGGCGGCTATGCGGTGGCCTGTGGGCTCGGGCCTTTGTTGCAGCTCTTGAAGGAGTTCAAGTTCGTCGACAGCGATCTCGCGTACCTCGCGAGCTTGCGCGGCGGCGATGAGCGGCCGCTCTTCGAGGACGGCTTCCTGCGCTATCTGGAGACGCTCGAGCTCACCCTCGACATCGACGCCATCCCCGAGGGCACGACGGTCTTCGCCAATCAGCCGCTTGTCCGCGTCAGCGGATCGGTCTTGCAGGCGCAGCTCCTCGAGACGGCGCTGCTCAACATCGTCAACTTCGACACGCTTATCGCCACCAAGGCGGCGCGCATCGTCCTCGCCGCGGAGGGGGAGCCGGTCATCGAGTTCGGGCTGCGGCGCGCGCAGGGGCTCGACGGTGGTCTGTCGGCCTCGCGCGCCGCGTACATCGGTGGCTGCACCGCGACCTCGAACGTTTTAGCGGGCAAGCTCTACGGTATTCCGGTGCGTGGCACGCACGCGCACAGCTGGGTGATGTGCTTCGACGACGAGCTCACCGCGTTTCGGGCCTACGCTGACGCGCTGCCGAACAACGTCGTCTTCCTGGTCGACACGTACGACACGCTCACCGGCGTCGAGCACGCCATCACCGTCGGCAAGGAGCTGCGCGCCAAGGGCTTCGAGCTCGCCGGCATCCGCCTCGACTCCGGCGATCTCGCGTGGCTCTCCATCGAGGCGCGCCGCAGGCTCGACGCCGCGGGTTTCCAGAACGCCGCGATCCTCGCGTCGAACGATCTCGACGAGCAAGTCATCCGCAGCTTGAAGGAGCAGGGCGCGCGCATCACCGTCTGGGGGGTCGGCACGCGCCTCGTCACCGCCTACGATCAGCCGGCGCTCGGCGCGGTCTACAAGCTCGGCGCCTTCAGGAAGCAGGGAGGCGAGTGGCAGCCGCGCATCAAGGTGAGCGAGCAGACCGCCAAGGTGTCGACGCCGGGCCGCTTGCAGGTGCGGCGCTACGCTGTCGCGGGAGAGTTCGTGGGTGACGTCGTCTACGACATCGGCCACGGCGTCGGGCCCGAGAGCATGATGATCGATCCGCTCGACCCCACGAAGCGCAAGCGCTTCGGCAAGGGCATGCAGCACGACGATCTGCTGGTGCCGGTCATGCGTGGTGGCCGCATCGTCTACGACGTGCCCGCGCTCGACGCGACGCGCGCCCGCACCCTGGAGCAGCTCCTCGCCTTCCACGGTGGCGTGAAGCGGCTCTTGAATCCCCACCGCTATCCCGTCGGCCTCGAGGCCCGGCTGCACGAGCTGCGCACCCAGCTCATCCTCGAAGCACGCGAGCGCGCCAGCGCCGCCAAGGAGTCGGCATGAAGCGCATTCACGTCGCCGCGGCGGTGTTGAACCAAACACCGCTCGACTGGACCGGTAACGCCGCCCGCATCAGCGCAGCGCTGCGGGCTGCGCGGGCTCAGGGCGCCACGATGGTGTGCCTGCCGGAGCTCTGCATCTCGGGCTACGGCTGCGAGGACGCGTTCCTGGGGGCCGGTGTCGCCCGGCGCTCGCTCGCCATCTTGCAGTCGCTGCTCCCGGAGACCGCCGGTATGGTGGTGTCGTTCGGCTTGCCGCTGCTCTACCGTAACAGCCTCTTCAATTGCGCCGCTTTAGCGGTCAACGGCCGCCTCGTGGGCTTCGTCGCCAAGCATCACCTCGCGGGTGACGGCGTCTACTACGAGCCGCGCTGGTTCAAGCCATGGCCGGTGGGCGCGCGCGTCGTGCTCGAGGATCTCGGTGTGCCGCTCGGTAACGTCCTCTTCGATATTGGCGGCGTGCGTGTCGGCTTCGAGATCTGCGAGGACGCGTGGGTCGCGAGCCGTCCAGGGGCCGCGCTCGCCGCGCTCGGCGTCGACGTCATCTTCAACCCGTCCGCCTCGCACTTCGCCTTCGATAAGATCGACATCCGTCGCCGCTTCGTCATCGAGGGATCGCGCGCCTTCAGCACCAGCTACATCTACGCCAATCACCTGGGCAACGACGCGGGGCGCATCATCTGGGACGGCGGCGGCCTCATCGCGAGTGGCGGCCGCATGCTCGCCGAAGGCCGGCGTTTTGGCTTCGAGGACTGGTCGCTCACCAGCGCCGTCATCGACGTCGAGTCGACGCGCATGCAGCAAGCACGCACCGGCAGCTTCCGCCCCGACCTGGTCACCGACGGCGAGCAGACCGTCAAAGTGGACTTCCACTGGCCGCGAGAGGTGCCGGCCGCGCCGAACGCCAAAGCGGATGCATGGGAGAGTGGCCCGCACCGTAAGGAGGAGGAGTTCACGCGCGCGGTGACCCTGGGGCTCTTCGACTACATGCGCAAGAGCGCCTCGCGTGGCTTCGTGGTGAGCCTCTCGGGGGGCGCCGACTCGACGGCGGTGGTCGCGCTCGTCGCCTTGATGGTGAAGCGCGCGCTGCGCGAGCTCACGCCGCAGGGCTTCCAGGCCAAGGTTCCGTACATGCAGGGGCTCACCGCCGACGACGCGCTCCGCGCGCTCTTGCTCACGGTCTACCAGGGGAGCGTGAACAGCTCGGCGGTGACGCGCAACGCCGCGCGCACGGTCGCCGAGGGCTTCGGCTGCGAGCACCACGAGCTCGAGATCGACACGATGGTCCGCCACTACGTCGATACCGTGAGCAAGTCGCTCGGCCGTCAGCTCGACTGGCAAACCGACGATCTCGCTCTGCAGAACATCCAGGCGCGCGTGCGTGGGCCGTCGGTGTGGATGTTCGCGAACGTGCGCAACGCCTTGCTGCTCGCCACGAGCAACCGCAGCGAGGCGGCCGTCGGCTACTCGACGATGGACGGCGACACCTGCGGTGGATTGTCGCCTATCGCGGGCATCGACAAGGCCTTCCTGCGTCATTGGCTGGGCTGGCTCATGCGCGACGGACCGGAAGGTGACGGCGCCTTCCCGTTCTTGAAGGTCGTGGTCGATCAACGCTCGACCCCGGAGCTGCGTCCGCAACAGGCAAAGCAAGTCTCCGAGGACGACCTCATGCCCTTCGCCGTGCTCGACGCCATCGAGCGCGCGGCCATCCGCGACAAGCGTGAGCCGACCGACGTGCTCGCCATCGTCGCCGAGCAGTTCCCGTCGCTCGGGCGTGACGTGCTCGTCGGCTATATCGAGCGCTTCTTCACCTTGTGGTCGCGCAATCAGTGGAAGCGCGAGCGCTACGCGCCGTCGTTCCATCTCGACGACGAGAACCTCGACCCCAAGACCTGGTGCCGCTTCCCTATTTTGTCGGGCGGCTTCAAGGTCGAGCTCGCCGAGCTCGTGGGCAACGCGTGAAGCTCACCGTCGACTGCGTGGTCTTCGGGACCGGCGGCGAGGCGCTGCGCGTCTTGCTGGTCGGACGGGACGGCGCCTGGGCGCTGCCCGGCGGCGCGGTCGGGGAGCACGAGTCGCTCGATGAAGCGGCGCGCCGCGAGCTCTTGGAGCACACGGGCCTCGGCCGCATCTACCTCGAGCAGCTCTACACGTTCGGTGAGGCCGACCGTCATCCGCGTGAGCGGACAGTCACCGTGGCTTACTACGCGCTGGTCAACGCCGCCGCCGACACGCTCGGTGAGTGGTTCGACGTGCACGAGCTGCCGCGGTTGGTGGATGATCACGCGCACATCGTCGCGGTCGCCTTGAATCGCTTGAAGGGCAAGGTGCGCTACCAGCCCATCGGCTTCGAGCTGCTCCCCGAGAAGTTCACGCTGTCGCAGCTGCAGCGCGTCTACGAGCTGGTGCTCGAGCGCGCGCTCGACAAGCGCAACTTCCGCAAGAAGGTCCTCTCCTTCGGCTTCGTGCGCGACGCGGGTGAGACGCAGCGCGCCGTCGCTCACCGCGCGGCGAAGCTCTATCGCTTCGACGAGCGTAGCTACCGCGCCCTGGTGTCGCGCGGCTTCGACCTCGAGCTGGTGTAGCGAGGATTGCTTGTCGGGAGGGGGACTCCGAGGCTCCTGACGGGGCGTCATGGCTTATCCGCCAAAGTGGACTTGTGCGTGGCGCGACGTCTTCGCTAGACAGCGCCGATGAACAAAATAGCAGCCATGCTCGCATCTGTCGTGTTCATTGCCCTCATCGCCGTTGGCGCCAGTTGTGGAAGCGACGGCGACGGCGCCGGTGGAACCTGCACCGCGAGCGAGACGCGAGCCTGCGACGCCACGTACGACACCTGCATCGCGAACGCCGCGGCAACCGCCAGTGTCTCCGCCTGCACGCAGTGCGCAAAGAACCTCTGCGGCTGCTATGACAAGTGTGGAACCTCCTGCGACGAGGACGAGCACACCGGCGTCTGCGGAGATTGAGCCCAGATCTTTTTTTGACGGCGCGCACGTGATTAACCTCTAGGTTGATATGCGTGCGTTGCTCGTCATCGACGTTCAGAACGACTTCTGCCCGGGGGGCGCGCTCGCCGTGCCCGAGGGCGATGCCGTCGTCGCGGTCGCCAACCGGGTGATGCCGCGTTACCAGCTCGTGGTCGCGACCCAGGATTGGCACCCCAAGGGGCACGGCAGCTTCGCCTCGAGCCACCCGGGCGCCAAGGTCCACGAGCTTCGTGACTTGAACGGCCTCCCGCAGGTCATGTGGCCCGACCACTGTGTGCAGGGCACGCCTGGCGCGAGCTTTCATTCGGCGCTCGACGTCACCTGCTTCGACCACGTGACCCGCAAGGGCACCGACCTTGGGATCGACAGCTATAGCGGATTCTTCGACAACGGCCACAAGAAGCAGACCGATCTCGCCTCGTTTCTCTGGCAGTGGCAGGTCGAGAGCGTCGACGTCCTCGGGCTCGCCACCGACTATTGCGTGAAGTTCACGGCGCTCGACGCGCGCGAGCTCGGCTTCAGCGTGCGCGTCCTCAGCGAGGGCTGCCGCGGCGTCGACGTCTCGCCCGGTGACTCACACCGCGCGCTCGAGGAGATGCGCGCCGTGGGCATCACGATCGTGTGATGCCGTAGCGCCGCAAGATCTTCGATGCATAGTAGTCGTCTGGGCTTAGCTTGAAGTGCACTCCACGCAGGTTCTTGCGCGGCGCGTACTCGACGACCTCGCAGCCAAAGCGCGTGAACACCCGTACGTGTCCAGGCACCGTCGCGCCGTTGCGCATGTACACGCGTAGCTCGCGCGGCTTCTCGGTGACGAACACCGCGTGCGCGATGCGCACCATCGACTCGAACGTCGCGGCGGGAGAGGCCTTCGCGAGACCTGGCAGCGCGTAGTCGAGCTCGCGCACGTCGGGCTGATCGTCGTCGAAGGCGTACGACAGACAGAAGCCGGCGAGCACCGCGTCGGCGTCGGTCACCTCGTAGACGAACACGCCCTCCATGGACAGTACGCCATCGCGGTCATAGACCGGGAGCTCGCGCTGCACGAGGTGATGCATGCCGACCGGCAGCTTGATGTCGAGCACCTCGCCGATCGCCGGCTCGTTCAGCCAGGCCAAGACCTGCTCGCGGTTCTGACGCGAAAGAGGAGCGATGCGCATGGGCTGACGAGTCACCCGCGCAGTCTACTCCGCATGCACCGGTGACGCGATGTGGGCTTGCACCGCGGGTGGGCGGTAGGTCAAAGCGCCGGCGAAAGCGCTGATGCTGACCGCGACCATCGTCCACAGCAGCGGGGCGAAGCTGCCCGCGAGCGCGGCCTGGGCGTGCGTGTCGATTTGCGCCGCGCCGTGCTCGCCATGCGCGAGCAAAGCTCCGATGCGCTCGGGGTCGAGGGACGTCGACAAGCCCGCGATGAGCAACGCGCCGAGGCCGCCAGCCGCGAGCGCGGAGCCCATGCTGCGCGTGAACATGCCGAGCGCCGTGACGGCGCCGCGCTGATTCCACGGGACGCTCGATTGCATCGCGACCGTGATGGTGACGATGCACATGCCCATGCCGGCGCCGAAGAAGAAGCTGCCGGCCCACCAAGGCGCGATCGTCGTCGAGCCTGGCACCCAGTAGGCGAGCACCAGCGCGCCGACCATCGTGAAGCCGAGGCCCGTCACGACCGGCGCCCGGAAGCCGAGGCGGCGCAGGTTGCGGCCCACCACGAACGACGCCGTGGGCCAGGCGATGAGCATCGGCGTCACCACCGAGCCAGCCTCGGCGGGCGGGCGCCCCAGGACGCCCTGCACGTAGAGCGGCGCATAGGTGAGAAAGCCCATCATGAGCATGCCGACGGCGGCGCCGAGGAGCAGGGCGGTGCTGATGAAGCGGCTGCGGAAGAACTCGAGCGGGATGACCGGCTCGGGCACCCGGCGTTGATTGAACAGGAAGACGGCGGTGGTCGCGCACGTCAAAGGCAGCGTGATCGCGACCGCGCGCCGCTCGGCCAAGGTGAGCAAGGCGACCGAGGCGACTGTCAGCGATAGCGTACCAAGCCAATCGAGGCGCATCGGCCGCGACGTGTCGTCCTTGTTCTCGTGGTAGACGCGCCACAACACGATGAAGGCGGCGATGCCGAAGGGCACGTTGAACCAGAAGACCCAGCGCCACGAGAGCGTCGCCACGAAGAAGCCACCGAGCAGCGGTCCCGCGGCTCCCGCGAGGGCCCAGACGCTTCCGAGCCAGCCCTGCACCCTGCCGCGCTCCTCGATGTTGAAGATGTCACCGACGATGGTGATGGCGACCGGCGCGATCGCGCCCGCGCCCAGGCCTTGCACGGCGCGCGCCCAGATGAGGAACGTCGTGCTGTCCGCGGCGCCGCTCGCGACGGAGCCCACGAGGAAGACCGCGAGCCCGAAGAGCATCACCGGCTTGCGGCCGCGCATGTCGGCCAGCTTGCCGTAGAGCGGCACCGTGACCGTCGACGCCAGGAGGTACGCCGCGGTGACCCAGCCATAGAGCGCGACGCCGCCCAGGTCCGCGATCACGGAGGGCATGGCGGTGGCGACGACGGTCGCTTCCACCGCCGTCATGAAGACGGAGCAAAGGACTCCGGCGAGGACGTGTGAGCGGTTCAAGGCAACAACCGCCCCGCGGGCAAGCGGGGCCGCACGCTCTTAGCGAGCCGGGCCGTGGGAGTCTAGGGGGGCGCCGCCGAAGGCGGAACAAGCGATAAGAGAGCTAGCCGGTCAGACTGCTGGGGCGGCTTCGGGGACGACGGTGGTCTCGACGACCGCGGTGCCGACCTGCAGCTCGTCGCTCTCGGCGGGGGCGCCCTGTGCCTTGGCGATGCGCGCGAGGCGCATCGACTTGGTGCGCAATTGCGGAATGAACAGGCCGAGGACGTAGACACGCAGCATGTACCACAGCCAGTTCTTCTCGTTGAGGGACGGGTCGATGGTGTGAACGATGGCCTCGTGCTGCTTCTTGTTCTCGCTCCAGTGGCGGCCCGGCATGTCGTGGTGGACCGTGTGGAAGCCGTTGTTGAACCAGAAGAAGTTCACGATGGCGCCGGTGAAGTTGCGCGAGTGGTTGGCCTCCGACTCCTCGTCGGCGTGGACGTGCTGGATGTAGTTGAAGACCAGCACCATGAAGAGCGCGAACTGTTGCGGGATGACGATGTAGAGCAGCGCCTTCTTCCAATCGAGCGCCAGACCCACGCCAATGAAAGCGACGAGGATCACGAACTGCATCATGTAGTGCGCGAAGCGCTTCTTGTTCTTGCGGAAGGTCTCGCGCATGAAGCGGCGGTTCGGTGCTTGCTGGTAGTAGCCGCTGACCGTCGGGTAGGTGAGCAGCGAGAAGAGGTTGTTACCCTCGGTGACGCGATAGGTGATCGTGTAATCAGGGACGCGGTTGTTGTGCTTGTGGTGATTGGCGTTGTGCGTCGGGATCCACGCGAACACCGGGTAGCCGTAGAAGCAGGTGATCCAGTAGTCGCTGATCATGTTCAGCGTGTTGTTGCGCCACATGCGCACGTGGTTGTGGTTGTGCGCCATGACGGCCACCGAGACGGCCATCCAGTTGGCGAACAGGAAGAGCGGCCACGACATCTCCGGGAGCGACCACTGGTAGATGAGCAACCCGGTGATCACCACCATGAAGGCGAGGGTACGGATATCGGCTTTGTTCTTCAGCATTTGGGGG
>JBDHVB010000028.1:0-33560 GCA_039809465.1 Myxococcota bacterium | reverse complement strand
GAAGACCACGTGCTGGGCGCCGCGCAGGGCTTCGTCGAGCGGCGCGAGCACGGCCTGGCTGAGCTGAGCCGCCACCGCATCGAGACCGCCGTAGGCGCGCAGGGCCTCGCGGTAGAGATCGGCGAGCTGCTTCAAGTCATTCGGCGCGATGGCGAGCGACACGCTCTTTAGGCCGCTTTTGCGGACAATCAGCGCGTTGCTCTGCTTGACGCCAATCAAATAGAGCACCACGGCCGCGTCATCGCCGAGCGCGCCCTGCACCTCGGCGACCGGGCGCGGCGCGATGGTGAAGGCACGGGCGATGCCGGGGTAGCGGGCGCGCAGCGCGCTCGAGGCGGCGGTTTGCTCGGCGCGGGCGGCCCGGACCTTGGCGTCGTCACCACCCGTGCGCGTCTGCTCGCGCTCGGCGCCGATGACCGCTTCACGGGCCCGCCGCTCCTCGGCGACCAGGCGGCGCGAGTCCGCGTCGGGGAAGAGCACGTCACTCGCGGCCACGAGGTCGAGCAAGGCGCGGGCGTGGCGGCGCTCGATGAGCATGTAGGCTGCGTCGTCGTCGTGCTGCGCCAAGGCGAGCCGGACTGCGTCGGCGTACAGCGTGTCGCGGCTCTCCTCGACGCTGTCCTCGTCGCCGGAGCGCGAGAGGCGCTCCGCGACCGCGAGCGCGGTGTCGTACAGCGCGCGCGCCTTTTGCACGTCGCCGCTGCTCTCGGCGATGCGGCCGGCGGCGTACGAGGCACGCCAATCGATCTCGGGGATGGAGAGCTGCACCGCGAGCTCACGGGCGGCCTTGAAGCTCTCGCTCGCCTCGGCGGTGCGGCCCGCCGCGAGCAAGGCGCGGCCACGCACGTACAAGCACTGTGCTTCGTTGTAGCGGCTGCCGATGGCGCGCGACAGGGCGAGGGCCTTGTCGACGGCCGCCAAGCTCTCCTCGGCTTTGCCACGGCGCTCGAGCACCGCCGCCAGGGCCCGCAGGTCGAACGCTTGGCCCTCGGTGCCGTTCAGCTGGGTGTCGAGCGCCAGCGCCTCGCGGAAAAGCGCCTCCGCCTCATCGAGCTTGCCGGCGCGTTGCAGCACGGTGCCGAGGTTGTTGAGCTGCGCCGCCTCCTCACGCCGCCGTCCGCTGCCGCGGGCAAGGTCCAAGGCCGAGCTCACCGACTCGCGCGCTACCGTGAGGTCGCCGCGGTTCATGGCGATGAGGCCGCCCAGGCTGAGCGCTTGGATCTCTTGGAAGTCGTTGCGGCTCACGCGCGCCAGCTCCAGCGCGGTGGTCTGCTCGTCGAGCGCGGACGGATAGTCGCCGCGATACCACTCGATCTTCGCGGCTTCGAGCGACGCCTCGGTGCGGTCGGTCTTGTCGTCCTTCGGCAGCGCCTCGCGTGCCTTGGTGACGCTCTCGAGCGCCAAGCCAAAGTCGCCACGCGTGCGCAGGGTGCGCGCGATGTCGAGGTACAAGGTGGGCACCATGTCGGGCTCGCCCATGCTCTGCGCGTCGGCGAGCGCCCGCCGGTAGTAGACGAGCGCTTCGTCATAGTCGTTCAGGGCCGTCTCGTAGAGCAGGCCCATGAAGCGCTTGGGGTAGAGCTGATGCTTGTCATTCGCCCCGGCGTAGACGTCGATGGCGCTCTGATAGGCGGCGCGCGCTTTGTCGTTCTCGAAGAGGCCACGGTAAGCCGAGCCCAGGCGCGAGCGGCAGTCACCCTCGACTTGCGGCAGCTTCTTATCGCTCGCGAGCTTCGCGCAGCGCCCGAGGACGCGCTCGGCGTCGCGATAGCGCTCACCGTTCAGGAAGGTCTTGCCCATCTCGAGCAAGCGCTTGGCGGCGGCTTCGAGGTTGCCCGCTTTGGCGTAGCTGTCGACGAGCGACTCCTGGATGGCCGCCGCGGCGTCGACGTCCTTGAGGGCGAGCTTGGTGAACGAGAGCTTCTCGCGCATGTCGAGCAAGCGCTGGTCGAGGGTCTTGGCGAGCGCCGCGGCGCCAGGGCGCTGCGAGGCGGCGAGCACCGGCAGGGCATCCGGCGCCATGAGCAGCTCGATGATGTCGACCAACGCCGCGAAGTCGTCGTGGGCGCGCTGCCAGTCTTCACGGCGCTGGGTCTTCGCCGCGGTCGGGTAGGTGGTGCCCGCGGACTTGGCGAGGGAGAGCAGGCGCACGAAAGCGATGTCGACGCGCTCGCCGAACGTTGGTCCGCGATAGCCTACGACGCGGGCGCCATCGCCCAGCTGTTTGTCGTCACGCGCCCGCGCCACCTGCGTCGCGAGCGATTCGGTGCCGAGCTTCTCGAGGAGGTCGGGGCGGCTCAGCTGACCGACGAGCACGGTCGGCACGCCCGCGAGCAAGAATGACTGGGCGAGCGAGCGCGTGACGCGCGGCGACGGCGCGGCCGTATCGACCCACGCGACGCCACTGCCCAGCGCCCGGGTGGCGATACGATCGAGGTCGACGGCTTCGCTCTCGGGGGCCGTGGCGGGCTTTGTGAACGTGAGCTGCGCCGGCCCAATCCAGTGCTCGGCCGGCTCTTCGCCGGTGACGCTGGTCGCGAAGCGCAAGAGGAGCTTGCCGTGCCCTTCGGCGTCGAGCTGCGTCATGGTGGGCTCGGTGAAGGTGACGGGCGCTTGGCGGGCGAGGCTCGCGCTCTCGAAGGCGGCGGCGACATAGCTCGCCGACAGCGCCTCGACGGCGAGCTTCACCGGCTCGTTCTTCGCGGTGAGCGTGGCGAGCGGTGGTGTCTGGTAGCCACCGAAGTCCACGTAGACCACGGCGTCCGGCGCGCCCAGCAGGTCCGCGACCTCGTCGGGGAGCGCCGCGCCAGTCATCGGTTTGGTGCGCACGGCTTCGAGGCGCTTGGCGTCGATGAGCACCCAGGTCCACTGCGCGTCGTGCGTCGCGAACATCTGCAAGATGGTCTCGCCTTCGGCGAGGGAGGCGCGGATCTCGGCGAGCGTTGCTGGCTTGGCGTCGAGCGTGCGCGACAGGATGGGCCGCGTCGCGAGGCGCCCGGCGACGGCGGCGCGGCGGCGTGGACCTGGGTCCATGTCCTCGAGACGTGCCCGCTCGAGCAGACGCCAGGCGCGCTCGTAGTTCTTTGCTTCGATGAAGGCGCGGCTCGCGGCGTCGAGGAAGACACGGCGCTCGGGCGCGGCGCGGCCACCACCGTACGTCTCGTAACCGTCGACGACCGGCGCGAGCTTGGCGGCGTCGAGCGGACCGCGCGAAGCCACGGCCGCGTCGAAGGCGGTGCGCCAAGAGGCGGCCACCGTCTGGGTCATCGGCATCGGCGGACCCACGAGCTCGTCGGCGGGCGCGGCATCGGCGGCGCTCGAGGTGCCGGCGTAGGCGCGCAGGGTATCGGTGAGCTGGAGATCCTCGGGCACGAGGCCCAGCACCGCGTCGAGCTCGCCGTTCATCGCGTCGAGCTCCTCGATGCGCGTCGCCAGGGTCTTCGCCGGCTCTTGAGGCTGGGCTGCCTCCGGCGTGAAGATGCCGGCGAAGCGCTCGAGAGCGAGCCAGCGGGCGAGACGCAAGCCGAGCGCCGCGTCGGCCGAGCGTGCTTGGTCCATCATGGCGTTCGCGAGTGCCCGCGCCCGGGTCGCGAGCGTCTCGTCACGGCTCTCGGGCTCACGCGCCCAGAGGGTGGCGAGCGACTCCAAGATGACCACGAGCTCTTTGACGTAGCCGTTCGTCTGGCAAATGGTGAGCGCGCGGTTCCACAGCGCCGTCGCCTGCTTGTCGTCACCAGCCTGCGCCTCGATGAGCGCGCTCTCGTTCAAGGCGTGCAAGAGCTCGGGTTGGATGCGCGACGCGGTGGTCTCGTCCTTGGCGGCGTCGTCGATGAGCTTCAGGCGCTGCGCGGCGAAGGTCCTGGCGCGTGACAGGTCACCGCGCGAGCGCAGCGTGCGTGCCGCCGCGGCGCGCGCCACTTCTTCTTCTTGCTTGGCGAGGAAGCCGTAGGGAGCGCGCGTGACGTTCGTCGGGTTCGCCGGGATCTCGGGAGCGAGGAAGCTCAAGAACGGCTTGTCGGGCTCGGGCACGCCGATGCCGCGGCTCGTGAGGTCGAGCAGATCGGCGAACGTGTTGAGGGCCTCGTCGTCACGGTTCAAGGCGCGCAGCGCGAGCGCCTTGCCGCGCAGCATCGGCACCAGGCGCGTCCAATCCTCGCGCTTGCGGTAGAGCTGCTCGGCGCGCTCGTACCAGGTGACCGCGTCGTCGTAGAGCTGTGCCTGCAGATAGATGGACGCTTGCAGGGCCGCGGCGGTCGCGAGGCGCGGCTCTCCTGGGAGCGTCTTCGCGAACAGCCACTCCTGGTGCGCCATGTCGAGCGCCACGTCGAGCTCGTCCATGCGCCAGGCGGCGCGGGAGAACGACTCGAAGAAGAGGAGCTGCGTGACGTCGTCGTCGAAGCGCACGAAGGCCGAGTTGCGTGTGAGGAAGCCATTGAAGGCGTCGTCGTTCTTGCCGAGACCCAAGAGCGCGTTGGCGCGGTTCAGCTGCGCCGCGGCCCAGAGCTGCGGATCGGTCTCGGGGTCCACGAGCTCGAGCGCGGTGCGGAAGCTCGATTCGGCGCGGTCGAGCCAGTCACGGCCCGGGCTGCGCTGCTCGCGCTGCATGCGCAACCACCCCATGGTGAGGTGGGCGGCGGCGAAGCGTGGATCGAGATCGAGGGCGGCGCCGATCTCGCGCTCGGCCGCCGAGAGATCGAGCGGCTGCGCGAAGGTGAGGGCGTAGCCGTAGGCATAACGCGTCACCGCGTCGCGCGGGCGGGCCTTGGCCTGTGCCTTGTAGGCGGCGATGACCTCGGCGGCCTTCCCAAGGCGCGCCGAGACGGCGATGTAGCGGCGATGCGCGAGCGCGTTGTCGCGCCGCTTGTCGAGCAGACGCGCATAGCTCTCGCGGGCCTGCTCGAGCTTGCCTTCCGATTCTTCCTTGTCCGCTTTGGCGAGCGCAAGTCGCGTGGCGCCAGCGCGCGCCCGGCCGCGCACCCGCGGGTCGCTGCCGAACTGGGCGAGGAGCTGCTCGTAAGCGGCGAGGGCGATGGCGCGCTCGCCGGCGCGCTCGGCGGTCTCACCGAGAGCGATGAGCGCCTCGGAGACGGTGCCGGACGCTGTCGGGTAGGTGCTCACCAGGGTTTGCCAGGTGGCGATGGCGAGACGCGGGTGCGCGCCGGCTTGTTCCTGACCGAGGCGATACATGGCGGGCGCCGCGACCGCGGGTAGCTTCTCGTAGCGGCGGCTGATGTCCTCGAAAGCGGACGCCGGTTGGCCGTTCGCCGCGTCCTTGGCGGCGGCGAGCCAGGTCGCCGAGCAGCCGTCGACGTAACGCCGCTCGCTGCCGAAGCGGGACAGCATGGCGCCGCAAATGCGCTCGATGGCGGCGAGGTCGGCGAACCGCGCGTAGATGTGGCTCGCGTGCGCGAGCGAGCGGGCGCCGTCCTCGGGCGCGACCTCGGGCTGCGCGGCGATGGCTTCGAAGCTCGCGAGCGCCTTGGCGTGGTTGCCGCGGACCAGCTCGAGCTCGGCGAGCGTGGTCGCCAGGCGGTCTTGCACGGGGCGCGCTGGATGCTCCTTGGCGATGCGCATGGCGTTGCCGGCGGCTTCATCGAGCGGCGTCAGCACGTTGAGCGTCACGCCCTCCCAGCGGCCGCCGGTGAGCTGCAAGACGTTCACGCGCTCGATCTCGATGGCCGCGACGCCCTGCAAGTCATCGCCTTCGAGCTCGCTGACGGCGCGCTGCAGCTCGATGCGCGCCTCGGTGAGCTTGCCGCGGGTCTCGAGCTCGCGGCCCAGCTCGTAGCGGGCGCGGCCACGGAGCTTACCGCCGGTCGCGATGATGTGGCGCAGCGCCAGGCGTCGCAGCGCCGGGTCGGCTTCGGCGCGCGCGGCTTCGAGGACGGCCATGCCGTCGGCGTCGCTCTGGACCATGCCGTCGGGCGGGAGCGCGTAGATCTCGAGGTCGGCGTAGCCCGCGGCCGTGTACGCGAGCCAATTCGGCGCGACCGCGGCGAGCAGCTCACCACCCGCGCCGGGGGTGAGCGGCCGCGCTTCGGCGATGGCGCCGGTGTCGAAGAGCGCGGGGTCCAATGTCGTCGACCAGAGGCTCGCTTCGTCGTCGCTCGCGACCTTGCCGTCACCGGTGCTGTCGTCGACGAAGCGCGTGAAGACGATGGTCGGCTTGCCGTCGAGCATCGCGAAGCGCGGCAGGGCGTCGAGATAGACGCCATCGGTGACGGCGGCGACTCGGCCATCGTCCAGGCGGCGGGCGAAGAGCCGCGGCAGGCCGCTCGTGTCCGCTGCGACGTACACGAGCACCTTGCCATCGGGCGATGGCGCTGGATCCCAGGCGCGGTCCAGGACGACGGTGCGCTTGCGGCCGGACAGCTCGATGGCGTCGATGCGCGCGACGCCGGTCTCGCCCGGGCGCGTCGTGAAGTAGACGACCTTGCCGTCGGCGCTCCAGGCCGGCGCGCTCTCGGCGGCGTCGCGCTCGGTGAGCTGCGTCTTGTCGTCGCCGTTGGTGTTCATCACCCAGACGTCGCCCTTGACGTCGTTGGTCTGGGCGATCCAGGCGATGCGCTTGCCGTCCGGCGAGAAGGCCGGATCGGTGTCGTCGGCGGAGTGCGTGGTGAGCCGGCGCACGAGCCCACTGGCCTGCGAGCGCACGAAGACGTCGAGGTTGCCGCCTTGCTTCGATACGTACGCGATGAGACCCGTCTTGCCGGCGAGCGTCGGCATCATGTCGTCTTCGGGGTTCTCGACGAGCGGGGTTGGCGGGTTGAAGACGCCAGCGCGTGGCGGTCCGAACTCCGGCGCGACCAACGACTCCACCGGCTCGTGGGCGCAGGCCATGGCGAGCACGGCGAGGCTCGCCAGTATCGTCCGCCAAAGCGGCCATGCGGCCATGTGGCGCGCGCCTCTCACTTCTTGACCCAGCCTCCTGGCCCTTCGATCCACTCACCCGGCTTCGTCTTGTCGACGAGCAGGCGGTGGTACATGTCGACGAGCTGGCCGCGGCCCTTGCCCGCGAAGCTCGCGTCGGTGGAAGCGACCCAATCGAGGATGGCGTTGCGGTCGGTGTTCTCCTCGCCCAAGAGCTTCTCGCGGCGCGCCGCGTCCTCGGCGGACGCCTGGCAGTCGCGCGTCACCAGCATGGCGCTCTTGGCTTCGCCCAGGCAGCCGCGCGCCTTGAGCTCGTCGACCTCGTCGCGGTTGAAGACCTGCCGGCGGCGGGCCGCCATGGCGTACGCCTGCGTGTGGTCGAGGCCGGCGACCTCGGGGTCACGCGAGGGCGCGCGCACCGACGCGGCGAGCAGCTGCTCGTCGGAGAGCGGCTCGAGCTCGCCCATGAGCTGGCGCTCGAGCGCCGTCTTGGTGCCGATGTTCACCGGGCGCGTCGTGATGGTGCACGCCGCGAGCGGCAGCAGGAGGATGGTCAGTTTATTTCGCATTCCAACCCAGGAGCGGTGCCACCGTCTTGTCGATGGTCGGCTGCAAATAGAAGTCGAGCTGCTCGCTGATCGAATAACGGCGCAGCAGCTCGCGGTCGATGTTGGGGAAGCCAATGTTGGTGAAGGGGATACGGATGAAGGTGGTGACGTCGATGTCCATGTTGAGGTTCTCGTAGCGGACCCACATGGCGACGTTGTCGATGCGCACGAACTTGAGCTGACCACGCGTGCCCTGGAGGCTCTCGTTCTTCTCCTCGGGGTCGAGGAGCTGCAAGAAGCGGTCGAGCGTCTTGCTGCCGATCTTGGTGACGTTCATGTTGAACGCGAGATCACGCCGGCGTGGCGCGAAGCCGAAGCTCATGTGCATGTCGGCGTTCATCTCGGAGTCGGGACCCGGCTCGAGGTTCAGCATCGAGAAGGTGCTGGCGTCGATGTTCGAGACCTTGAAGTCCATGTCGCCGGTGAGCGAGCGGTCCTGACCCAAGCGGAAGTCCATGTTGCCGACGATGTCGCCGCCGAGCAGGTGCATGGCCAGGCGGTCGGCGCGCAGGCGGCCGTTCGCCATGCTGCCGTCGAGCTCCAGGTTCTCGATGACGTAGGGGCCGCTCTGGATGCGGCGGATGAGCACGCCCTGCAGGTCGCGATAGTCGTGGAGCCGGTCGTAGTACGCTGGCCGTCCACTGGCGGCACCGCCGGTGCTGGTGTCGCCGGTGATCAGCCCGACGTCGCCGAAGGCGAAGCCACGCGCCAGGGGTGTCGTGCCCGAGCGGCCGTCGAAGGCGAGGCGCACGTCGAAGGGCAGCGAGCCGCTCATGCCCTCGATGGTGTTCTCGCCCATCTTAGCGGACAGCTCGTTGGCGCGGACGTCACCGCTGATGATCGCCATGCCCTCGTTCATCACGAAGCTGCCACGGCTGGTCATCTCGCCCGACACCGCTGGGCCGCCTTTGCCGATCGCCAGCGCTTCGCGGTTGGCGACGCGCAGCTCGTAGGCGGCGTCCATCGCCAAGCCGGGCAGGCCGGGTTGCTCCCAGCTCTTGGCGATGGCCGCGTCGAGCGGCGCTTTCATGGCGGCGCGCGCCTCGAAGCGCGTGCCGAGCGTCGGCAAGCTCACCGCGAAGCGCTCGATGACGGCGTCGCCGCCGAGATCGTAGCGGGCGCTGCCTTCGACGGCGGTGTTCTCGAGCGGCATGGGCGAGCCGGCCTGGTTGGCGTAGCCGATGACGCCGAGGAGCCGCGTCTGAGCGTGGCCGCCGATGAGCTCCGCCGTCCACTCCCAGTGCATGTCACGCACCGTCTGTGGGCGCAGCACGTTCGCCATGTCGAGCTGCACGCGCATCGCCGGACCGTGCTCGGCGAGCTTCGCGGTGGCGAGGAAGTGTCCGCCATCGCAGTCAGCGGTGGGATCGGTGTAGGCGAGGTCGTTCACCTCGAAGGTCATGTCGGCCGAGAACGGCAGGCCCTTCATGAAGCGCTTCGCCCAGCGGTCGGCGAAGCCCGTGTAGGCCGCGAGGGTCGCGCCCCAGACGTCGCCGGTGCGCGGAATGGCGGGGGCCTGCGCCAGCGCCGTCAGCTCGACGTGCGGCACCGTGCCTTGGGCGCTCGCGTGGGCGCGCATGCTGCCGCTGATGGCCGCCGGCGGGCGCGCGCCCTCGGGGAGGAGGGCGATGAGCTCTTGGATGCTGGTGGGCTCGAGATCCAAGACGAAGCTCTTGATGCGTGGCGCCGGGCCCAGCGCCGCGTCGACCTGGGCGCTGCCGGTCATGCGCATGATGGTGCCGAGCTGCATCGCCAGGCTCGGGACGGCGATGCTCTGGCCGCGGCGCTTCACGCTCATCGCGGCGGTGAGGCGCGGCACCGTCATGTCGCCTTGCGGCAGCGTCGTGGTCGCCGAGCCGACGCCGGCTTGCATGGTCACGTCGACGTCGTTTGCCATGAGGTCGCGCTGGCTGACCTCGACCGACAAGCTGATGTCACGGGCGACGCTGCCTGCCGCGCCCGCCGCGCCGACGCCGAGCAGCGCGGTGGTTCGCAGCGCCGTCCCCGCTGGCTGGCCTTTGAGCATGGCGATGGGGCCCGTCGACTCGACGTGCAAGGTGACGGTGTCCGCCGTCGCGGCCTCGGTCTCGGCGTGGCCGACGCGCATGTCGCTCACCATGGCGAACATGCCGTCGCCTTCACCCAACCAGGGCGCGAGCGGCGTCGTGAGCTCCATGGTCGCGCCGATGTTTTTGGCTGCGCCCTGCGGCGCGCTGGCGCTTGCGAGGCTCGCGGCCGCCGACATGCCGACGATGCCGCTCGCGAGACTCAGGGTGACGTCGGCGTCGAGATCGGACGCCGTGTTGCCCATGGCGGTGGCGTGGATGTTGATTGCTTTGGCGGACAGGTTGCTCGAGAGGTCCGCGGGGCTCGCGCCGACTGCGACCTTCATGGGCGCCGCCGCGAGCTCCATGCGGCCGCTGACGCGGACACCAGGCACGAAGGCACTGATCAGCGGCGAGA
Organism: Myxococcota bacterium; assembly: GCA_039809465.1. Classification (GTDB taxonomy): domain Bacteria; phylum Myxococcota; class XYA12-FULL-58-9; order XYA12-FULL-58-9; family JALHOP01; genus JALHOP01. Next base: position 23,619 of record JBDHVB010000028.1, on the reverse strand, counting down.
GCTCGCCCAGCTCGGTCGCGCCGTCCAGCTTGTCGATGCTCACCGTCGGCGCCGTGAGCATGTCGGCGACGCGCAGCGCCAGCTCGACCTTGGTACCCTTGCCGAGCTGGAAGCTCGTGTCGGTGAGGCTCGCCGTCTGCGTCAGCAGATTCATGTCGAGGCGCGCCTTGGCCGCCGCGGCGAGCTCCGGGAGCTTCTTGGGAGCCGACAAGGTGGTGACGGCGTCGACGTCCAGCACCATGACGACGTCGCCGAAACCGCTCGAGCGGACACTCAAGCCGCCGTGCTGGGTGCTGACCACGGCGGTGCCCGCGCCTTCGTAGCGTGCTCGCGAGCGGGTGGGGCCGTCGCGGTCGCCAAAGCCGGTCCACAGCTCGAGGCTCATGGCGTCGCCTTCACCCTCGAAGCGGCCCTCCATGCCGAGCTTGTCGACGGCGGCGCCGGCGCTGGGGGAGACGAGCTCGGCGGCGACGTCGGTGAAGCCCAAGTGCGAGACGATCACGTGCAGCGGCAGGCGTGGCTGCTGGAGCGGCTCTTTCGCGTTCTCGCCCTCGGTGGGTGGTGTCTCGGGCTGCGGCTCCTCGGGCGGCGCGGCTGGCTGGTCCTTCTGCAGGTTCGCGAGCAGCGCCTGGATGTTGGTGCCGCCCGCGTTCTCTTCCATGACGGCGGTGATGCCGCGCGCCGAGAGGTCCGGGATCTCGACCGTCTTCGCGAGCAACGGGCGCAGCCGCCAGGCGAAGTGGAGGTAGTCGACCACCAGGACGTCGCGGGTGAAGCCCGCCGGCGGCCCGATGACGAAGCCCTCGAGGGTGAGCTCGTTGCAGAGGTTCAAGCTCAGGGTCTTCACCGTGACCGGGACGCCCAGGATGGAGCTCGCCTGCTCCTCGATGATGGTGCGCAGCCGCTCGTCGGTCATGACGACCTTGCGGACGAGCACGAGCCCGACGACCAGGAATATCGGCAGGAGCACCATGAGCAAGACGAGGCGTCGCAACCAACGCCAGCGCTTGCGCCGTGGACGGGCTTCTTTTGGCCCTTCCTGCCCCGTTGGTTCGGTCATCGTTGAGCGGTAAGCTGAATGCCGGGCTGTTCTGTCACGTCGAACGTGTTCGATCTAGGAGTTTCCCATGCTGCGCGCCCTGGTCTTTTCGAGCCTCACCTTGCTGGCCACGACCGCCCTCGCGGCGGCCGAAACCCTGGTGGTCCGCGGGCAGGACGGGAGCTTCCAGCCGGGGCTCGCGACGAGCTGGAAGGACGAGGGCGGCGCGGTGCGCTTCACGCTCACCGACGGCGTCGATCCGGCCGTGGTGGTGCAGGCGCTCTCCGAGCGCGTCGCTGGTGCCCAGATCAAGAGCGAGGTCCGGGCCGTGGTGGTGAGCGGCGTGCCGCTGGCGCGGCTGCTCGAGCAGGTGGCGGCCGTGACCATCGGCGAGGATCCGCTCGCGGGCATCGCCGGCATGAAGGGGACCACCGTCGCCTTCGCGCAGCCGGAGGCGGGTGGCTCCATCCGCGCCACCAAGCCGCAGCTCCTCACGGCGCTCGTCCCCCACGAGCCCACCGAGCGCCTCGAAGCCGAGGTGCTCGAGGTGCAACGCGGCGCCTTTCCGGCGGTCGGCTTGAAGCTCAAGATCCGCCGCGCTCCGAAGACCGGCCCCTACGCCAAGCAGCTCGTCGGCAACAAGGACTTCATCGGCGTCATCGCCTTCACCGGCAAGCAGCAGGCCGTCGACATGGCGAGCGAGTCGAACCAGCGCAACGCCGGCGCTTACTACCTACAGCCCAAGGACCGCGTCTTCGTGCACGTGAACCAGCTCGACGCCAAGGGCCACGCCGCGAGCATCGACTGGATCGAGCGCGCGCAGAAGTAGCGACGTGGTTCGGGCGTCAGGCTCCGCGTCTTTGCGGAGCTTGCCCCTGCGACGCGGTGATCACACATACGAGATCTTGCTGCGTGAGGCCTTCTCGGCTTCGGTCTCGGTGAGCAGCTCGTCGAGCTCGTCGCTGATGTCGCCGGCGGCCTCGTCCTTGGCGCGCACGAGGCGCTCCTCGACGTCGCGGAAGGAGGCGTCCCAGGTGTGGACCTTCTCGTAGAACTTGCTGGCGTCGCCGTAGCGGCCAGCGCCCTCGTAGGCCACGCCAATCTCGTAGCGCAGGGCCATCGCTTCCTGGGGGGTGACTTGCGTCGCGTTGAGGCCGCGCTGGAAGTACGCGAGGGCGTGCTCGGTGTCGCCGAGCTGCAGTGAGCACAGACCCATCATGGTGAGGGCGCCGATGGCGCGCGTCGGATCCTTCGCGGCGAGCTCGAACTCACGGATGGCGTCGGCGAGGAGATCCATCTCCTTGTAGGCGATGCCGAGGTCGTAGTGCGTGGCGTAGTCGGCCTCTTCGACGGTGTTGGCGACGCCCTTCTTGAAGGCATCGAAGACGTCGTCGAGCGACTCTTGCAGATCGTCGTCCGCTGCGGCGGACTGGAGGTCGGCGGCGATGTCGAGACCCAGGTCGCCGCCGATGAGCATCTCGGGCTCGGGCTCGAAGTCGAGCGGCGGCGCTTGCGGCAGGGCAGGAGCGGCGTTGCCGTCGAGCTTCGACTGCAGGCTCAAGAGGTCGGGGTGATTCGGGTGCTCGCGCAGGAGGTTCGCGACCATGTCGCGTGCTTCGTCCTCGAGCCCCTGCTCGACGTAGAAGCCAATCTCCGCGAGCTCGCTGCCAAGATCCGCGGCCGGCGTCCCCACCGGCCCCGTGGGAGCCTGAGCAGCAGCGGCGGCAGCCCGCGCCGCCTCCGCTTTAGCGGCCTCGATCCGCGCTGCTTCGATGACGGCTTCGGCCCGCGCCGCCTCGATCCGCGCCGCCTCGGCCCGCGCCGCTTCTTCCTTCGCCTTGGCCGCCGCGGCCCGCGCTGCTTCGACGCGCGTGGCTTCCGCTCGAGCGGCCTCCGCGGCAGCTTGCTCGGCTGCGCGCTTGTCAGCGGCGGCTTTCTCGGCGGCGGCTTGTTCGGCTGCCCGCTTGTCGGCCTCGGCTTTCTCGGCGGCAGCTTTCTCGGCGCCGGCCTGCTCGGCTGCGCGCTTGTCGGCCGCGGTTTTCTCGGCCGCCGCTTTGTCGGTCGCCGCCTTGCTCGGCGCGGTCTTCGCGCGCGAGGGGACCGCCGAGTTGATCAGCGCATCAAGCTCGTCATCGAGCGAGGATTTGGCGGCGACCTTAGGCTTCTCGGCGACCGAAGGCGCGGCTCTTGGGGCTTCGGCGGTCGGCTGTCGGACTTCGGCTATCGGCAGTCGGTCATCGGCAATCGGCAATCGGTCATCGGCAATCGGCTGTCGGTCATCGGCTATCGGCAATCGGTCATCGGCAATCGGCTCTCGGCCATCGGCTATCGGCACTCGGCCATCAGCCACCAGCTCTCGCTCATCCGCCGCCGACCATCCCCCCTCCAGCCCATCCCTCTCGATCACCTCCCCCGGCGCCGCCGTCTCCACCTGGAAGCTCGATATCTCCTCACCCGCTACCGACTCGCCGCTATCCGCGAAAGTGAGCGCATCAAGCTCGCTACGCTCCTCCTGCTCGACCTCGACGGTGATCCCTTCCTCTTCCTCCTCATCCGCCGCGACGACGATGCCTTCATCATCATCACCCGTCCCCACGATGATGCCCGGCTCGTCATCCGTCCCCATCAACGGGTCATCGAGCGCATTACGATCATTGATGTCAGCGCCGAGAATCAAACTGTCGTCAATCTCCGGCTCGCTGGCGATCTCTTCATCTTCGGCATCGAGATCAATCTCCGCCGCGCGCTGCGAAGGCTCGTAGGAGAGAGTGTGGGCGACAGTCTCGCGCGGGGTCGCGACCGCCGGGACATAATCGTCCGTCACCATATCGTCGGTGATCGTGAGCTCGTCGTCGTCGATCTCGTGCTCCAGCGGCGGCAGCGGAGCACTGGAAGGGCGCGGCGCGGACTTCGTCGGAGCGGCGGCCGGCGAGAGCTTGCTGAGCAGCTCCTTGGCGCGGCGATGCCCAGGTGCCAGGCCCAAGAGCTCCTCGAGATCGTCGCGCGCGGACTTGGAGTCGCCCTGCTCGACCGCTACAGCGGCCATACCGAGGAGGACCTCGACGGCTTCGTCGGTGGCGCCCATCTCGATGAGCAAGCCTTTGTAGCGCTCCCGCGCCTCGCGGTGGTCGGGAGCGAGCGCGAAGATCTTGCGCAGGTGGTCGACGGCCTTCTGCTTCAAGCCGTACTTTATGTAGACCTCGGACTCGACCAGGATGCGCGAGACGGTTTCGCGCGAGCTGTCGCTCAGACCATCCGGCGGCGCCTCGGCTCTCGCCGTGGAGGCCACCTCGGGCTTGTCGAAGTCGTCGAGCTCGGGCTCGCCAAAGTCAGTGTCGACCTCGATCTCGTCCTCGGCTTCATGAGGCTGCTGCCGGCGGTCGATCTCTTGCACCGGCGTCTCGGCCTTGGCCTGCACGGCTTTCTGCGCCGGCACGATGCGGCCCAAGGCATTGTCGGGGAGCGGCGACGACTGCGCCAGCTGGGCGGGCGACACGGCGCGGTTCTGGCCGGTCGGCGGCTCGTTGCCACCACGGCGCGCGGCCCCCTGGGCGGCGATGGCCTCCATGGCGGCGATCTGCGCGGGGCTGATGTCGCCGGTGTTGCGGCGCGGCGGCGTGATCGTCTGCTGCACCGCCGCGACTTGCTCCGCGCTCATCTCGCCGGTGATGCGGCGGGTCGGCAGCGCCAACGCTTGAGCGGACTCCACCTGCTGGAGGGTCACCTCCTTCGTCGGGCGTCGCGGAGGAGGCGTCGCGGGGGAGGCGCCTGGTGTGCTTTGGCGGATGGGAGGAGGTGGCCGCGCGCCAGCGCCGAGCGCGCTACGGGCTTCGGCGTCGTCGGGGTCGATGGCGAGGATGCGGCGCATGACGCTCTGGAAGCTCGGCGTGTCGCCGGCGGCTTCATGGATGCGCGCGAGCTCCCGGTAGACCGAGATGGTCTTTTGCGGCTGCTCGAGATCCTTGAAGGCCGCGGCCAGCAAGCTCAGCGTCTCGATGTCCTTCGGATTGGCCTTGAAGCACACCTGGAGCTTCGCGAGGGCGCGCCGCGGGTCGCCCTTCTGAATGTAGATGTTGGCGAGCTCCTTGGTGGTGCGCAGATCGTTCGGGTCGAAGTGGATGATGCGCTCCGCGACCTTCACGTAGTCGTCGACGCGGTGCTGCGCCTTGAGGAACAGCGCCGCTTTAGCGAACTCGCCACGCGCGTCATCGAGCATGTTCTGCTTGGCGTAGAGCTCGGCGAGCTTGATGCGGCTCGCGACGTTCTCGGGGTCGAGCTCGACCATGCGCTGCAGCACCTTGATGCTGTCGTCGACGCGCCCGGACTGCTCGTAGAGCTGGCTGATCTGGCGGTACTGATTGGCGGCGTCCGACATGAGCCCGAGCTGGTGGTAGAGGTCCGCCAGCTTGAGGTTGATGTCGATGAGGTTCGGGTCGAGCTTGAGGATCTGCTTGTAGACGGCGACGGCTTTCAGGAAGAAGCCTTGCTCGGAGTAGAACTGCGCGACCAGGCCGTAAGTCGTGGTCGCTTCGGCGTTCGCGCCGATGCGCGTCTGCAGGTCGCCGATCTTGAGGAGGGTGCGGACGTCCTTCGGATCTTCCTCGACGAGCCGCTGGTACTCGCGGATCGCCTTGTCGATCTGGCCCTTTTGCAGGAACTTCTGGGCGGAGGCCCGGATTTTGTCCTTGTTGTTCGCCACGCCTAGGCCAGAAGTTAGCACGCACCATGCCCCCTCGCCACGAACGTGAGGACCTGTGGGTGTGAGTGTGTGGGCCTAAACGCAAAAAGGCCCCGAGACGTCCAAGCCTCGAGGCCTTCAATGCGCGAAACAGAGCCGAAACTACGCCTTCGAAGCGTACTCGCCGGTGCGGGTATCGACCTTGATGACGTCGCCTTCGTTGATGAAGAGCGGCACCTTCACGATGGCGCCGGTCTCGATCTTGGCGGGCTTGGTGACGTTCGTGGCCGTGTCACCGCGGACGCCGGGCTCGCACTCGATCACCGTCGCGATGATGAAGGTCGCCGTCGTGATGCCGATGCCTTTTCCGTTATAGAAGAGGACCTGCGCGTTGTCGTTCTCCTTCAGGTACTTGGCGTCGTCGCCAATCGCGTCGGCGTCGACCAACACCTGCTCGTAGCTGGTGTTGTCCATGAAGGTGAGGTGGTTTCCCTCGCGGTAGAGGTACTGCATCTCTTTTTGCTCGATGTCCGGCACGCCGAACTTCTCACCCGACTTGAAGGTCGGCTCGAGCGTACGGCCCGTGATCAGGTTCTTGATGCGGGTGCGCGTGAAGGCGTTACCTTTGCCAGGCTTCACGTGCTGGAACTCGACGATGATGTAGGGCTCGCCCTCGTAGAGGATCTTGAGACCGTTACGGAAGTCGGACACTTCGTACATTGCGCGCTCTCCTAGAGGCGGGCCCACTACCATAGGCGCACGCCGCACCGCTAGGGGCAGTGGATCGCCTAATCCTCGTGCAGGAGAGCGCCCAGCGCGAGCTCGTACGAGAGGGCGCCAAAGCCGACGATGACCCCGCGGGCGGCGTCCGCTAGCGCCGAGTGGTGGCGCATGGGCTCACGGGCGTAGACGTTGGTGAGGTGCACCTCGACGAACGGGATGCCCACGCCGACCAAGGCATCGCGGATGGCGATCGAGGTGTGGGAGTAGCCCGCGGCGTTGATGACGATGCCGTCGCAGCGGCCGCGCAGCGCGTGGATGTGCTCGATGAGCGCGCCTTCGCGGGCGCTCTGGAAGAAAGTGATCTCGGCGCCCAGATCGTTCGCCAGGTCCTTCAGGCGGTCGTTGATCTGCTCGAGCGTCGTCGTGCCGTAGATGTGCGGCTCGCGCGTCCCCAGGAGGTTCAGGTTGGGGCCGTGAATGACCCCGATGCGGCGGGGCGGCCGCGCGAGCTCGCCTTCTTCCTCGGCGTCAGCGGCCTCGCGGGGCTGCTCGGTGTCTTGCTCGCTATGCCGGCGCCGGCGTGCCATGGCTCTAGAGACCCAGCTCTTTGGTCAGCTTGGGGGCGGTGATGCGCAGCATGTAGCGCGCCTTGCCCACCATCGCGGACGGCGTCATCACCGCCGCCACGAAGTACTCGTTGTTGATCGGGCGAACCACCGTGACGAACTTGGGCGAGCTCAAGCTCATCTCGGAGAGCTCCCCACCCGCGGCGGACGTGGGGTCATCGAAGGCGCGGCGCACCTGGTGGGCGACCGACGCGTACTCGGTGAAGAGCGTGGTGATGTCGACCTCTGCGCCGCCCACTTCGTAGCTGTCGATGGAGATGCCGTCGAAGCCCATGAGCGCGCAGGCGAGGGTACCCGGAACCTGTTCGACGATGCGTTGGATGTGCTCGCGGAAGCTCATGGTCTTCTCCTTTGTGCCGGTGCTAGCGGTGTGTGCTGTCTCGAGCTCGGTCAAGCGGGCGCGCGCTTGCGTGTCGTCCGGCCGCTCGCGGACGACATGACGATAGATCGCGATGGCGCGCTCGGGCTGTCCCTGCTTCCAGTACAGCTCCGCCATCGTCGGCGTTTCCCAATGTACGTTCGACACGGTGTCCGTTCACGAGGCTCGGCATTGGTCGTCGCACAACGGCCGCGCGCCCGCAACCTACTGGCAAGTATCGACGTCCTCGCAGGTGAACGGGCCGCCAGAATAGGCCGCGCCGCACGACGTGGAGAGGCGGCTGCCTTGAACGCCGGCGCTGCCGTCCGCGCAGGTCACCACCTGGGAGGTGCAGGCGAACGTGGTGATCGACGCTGGCGAGACGCGCACCGGGAAGGCGAACCAGTTCGAGCGGATGGTGCTACCGTTTTGCGCCTTGGCGCGGGCACGGATGTTGACGATGACCGTGCTCGACGTCGCTTCCGGAAAGTCGCCCCAAGCCGGGCTACGCGTCGTGGCGTTGGTGGGGTTGCCGTAGGTCGCGGGGTTGCGGAGCGCGATGGGGTCGAAGTCCTCGCCGTAGAGTGCCCGTAGATCGCGGTGGTCGAGCACGTACGTCAAGGTGCTCAACGTGCCTTCGCCAGCCTCGACGGTGGCGCCCGTGGGGACGAAGCCGCGCTGATCGTCGGGGACATCGTCGCAGTCGACGAGCAGACCTTTGCCCTTCGGGTCGTAGGCGGTGAGGTTGGGATCGTCGCCGCGGTAGAAGCAGTAGTCGTAGCCGATGAGCTGCGCGTCGTTGGTTTGCGGCTTGACGTTGGGGTCGCCGGTGATGGACGCGGGGTTCTGATCTTGGTTCGCGTGGTTCTGCAGGAACATCGTCATGATGTAACCGTCGGAGCCAGACGGGTCGTACAAGCCGGTGGAGCGGTAGAGCGTCGGCTGCGCAGGTAGGGTGCAGTCATCCGCCCAAGCGGGGGAGTTGATGATCTGCAGCAACGACCCTGTCTCGGATTTGCAGCCGACCAGACCCAGAGTCACCAGCAAACACGCACTGAGCTTGGTCCGTTTCATCTGGACCTCCTCGTAATGTATTCCGTCAAAGCGGACATCGGCGCGGCGCGAAGCTCGCACTCGCCGATGGTTGTCACGATGGGGAGGCGGACCGTGCCGCCGATGCGCTTCTTGTCGAGCTTCAACGCGTCGACATCGACCTTGTACGAGCGCCAATCGGTGGGGAGGCCGAGCGCTTCACAGGCGGCCTTCAAGGTCTCGACGATCCCCCCGGGGGCCAGGCGCTCGGTTTGCGCCCACTCCGCTTCGGCAATCATACCCAATGCTACCGCTTCGCCGTGCGGAATGCCGTAATCCGCGCCGCGCTCGATGGCATGTCCGATGGTGTGGCCGTAGTTGAGGATGGCTCTACGGTTCTTCTCGTGGCTGTCGGCCTCGACCACCTGGAGCTTGAGCTGGGCCGAGCGGCGCATGACGCGCTCGGTGACCGCCGCTTCGAAGCTCAGGAGCTCCTGGGCGTTGTCGAGCACGTCCTGGAAGAGGGTGGCGTCGAGCGTCGCGGCCATCTTCACGACCTCGGCGAGGCCGGAAGCATGCTCGCGCGGCGGCTGGGTCATGAGGTGACCGCGCGCGATGAACACGTGCCGCGGCATGGTGAAGGTGCCGACCATGTTCTTGGCGCGGTCGGTGTTGACGCCGGTCTTGCCTCCCAAGCTCGCGTCGACGGCGGCCAGGGTCGAGGTCGGGACCTGCACGCAGGCAAGGCCACGCAGGTAGGTGGAGGCGGCGAAGCCCGCGAGATCCCCGACCACACCACCCCCCAAGGCGATGACGCAATCCTCGCGGTCGAGCTCGGCCTCTTGCAGCGCATCGTAGAGCTTCTCGACGACGGACAGCCGCTTCGAGTCTTCACCCGGCTCGACCACGTGCGTGGTGACGAGCTTCCCATGGGCGCGCAGGTGCGAGAGCAGGGTCGATAGGTGCAGACGGGCGACGTTGGCGTCGCTCACGACGAGCGCGTTACGGCCAGGAGAAGCGTCCGCGATAGCGCGCGCCAGCTCCGCGCCCGCGGCATCGAAGTAGCTCACCGGATGCGGCGGCCCACTCCAGACCGTGGCGCCCTCGTGATGCACCACGCTGCGGGCAGTCGCCTCTCGGCCATCGGCGCTCGGCGATCGGCCATCGGTGATCGGCCATCGGCTATCGGCTATCGGTGATCGGCCATCGGCTCTCGGCTCTCGGCCCTCGGTCATCGGATATCGTCGCTCGGCTCTCTGCCCTCGGCTCTCGCTACTCATCCCCGCGCCGATATCCGCCCGCGCCCCCCGAAGTCGATCCAACCCGAGTGCCCGCACGACATTTTCGACGATCTGCGGCATCTCGAGATCATCGGTGTGCACCGTCGTCTCGCTCTGCTGGTACATCGGCGTGCGCTCCTCGAGGAGCCGCCGCATCGTCTTCTCGGGATCCGGGCCGCGCAGGAGAGGCCGCATGGCGCGTTGCTCGGGGCTACCCAGACGCCGGAGCAGGGTATCGGGCGTGCCGGCGAGGAACACCGTGCGTGTCCGCTGAAGCAGCCACTCGCGCATCTGCGCGTCGACGAACGTGCCACCACCGGTCGCGAGCACCATCGGTCGCGGATCGGTCAGCAGATTGCGCAGGGCCTGCCGCTCGCGGGCGCGGAAGCCTACTTCGCCGAACTCACGGAAGAGCTGCGCGATGGGCGCACCCGCGGCCTCGGCGATGGCGCGGTCGAGATCGACGAACGGCACGCCGAGCCGCTCGGCCAAGGCGCCGCCGACGCTCGTCTTGCCCGCGCCCATGAAGCCCACGAGCGCGATGACGTCGCGCGGTGTCGCGACCGCGGCAACGGGCGCTGGGCGTCTCTCGGGTGGTTTGGCGCGCTTCGACATCATGAGCTCCATGGTCAGAACGCGCTCAAGCGCTCACGGTAGCGCTGATAGTGTTCGGTGACCTCGGTCAGTGTCTCACCGCCGAAGCGTTCGAGAAAGGCGCAGGCAAGCTCCCAGGCGACCGCCGCTTCGACGACGACGGCGGCGGCGGGGACGGCCACCGAATCGGTGCGCTCCTTGCCGGCATCGACCGCGGAGTGATCACGCAGATCGACCGAGGCGAGCGGGCGGGCGAGGGTAGGGATGGGCTTCATGGCGGCGCGGACGATGACGCGCTCACCGTTGGTCATGCCGCCTTCGATGCCGCCGGCGTGATTGGTGGGCCGCGTGTAGCGCGCGCCGTCATGGTGAATCGGATCGTGCACCTTCGAGCCGGGCAGGCGGCTCGCCGCGAAGCCGTCGCCGATCTCGACCGCCTTGATGGCGGGGACGCTGATGACGGCGCGGGCGAGCCGCGCGTCGAGCTTGCGGTCCCACTCCGCGAAGTGACCCAGGCCGGGCGGCAGACCTTCGGCGATCACCTCGACGATGCCACCCAGCGAATCCCCCTGGCGGCGCGTGGCGTCGATGAGCTCCATCATGCGCTGCGCGGCTTCGGCGTCGGCGCAGCGCACCTCGGAGGCCTCGGTCACCTTGGTGAGCTCGTCGAGATCGGCCGTATCGGGTTTGGCCTCGACGCTGCCGATCGCCAGCACGTGGCCGACGACGCGCACGCCGAACGGCGCGAGCAGGGCTTTGCCGGCGGCGCCCGCGGCGACGCGCATGGTGGTGTGGCGGGCGCTGGCGCGCTCGAGGATGTTGCGCACGTCCGGGTCGAGCAGCTTCATGGCGCCCGCGAGATCGGCGTGGCCGGGGCGCGGGCGGTAGAGCGAGACGTCCTCGATAGCGGTCTCGGGCCCGGGGACGAGCGGCGTCATCGCGCTCTCCCAGTTCTTGTAGTCGCGGTTCTCGACCGTCATGGCGATGGGCGCGCCGGTCGTCTTGCCGTGGCGTACGCCAGAGCGGATACCGATGACGTCCTTCTCGATCTTCATGCGACCACCGCGCCCGTAGCCGAGCTGGCGGCGGGCGAGGTCGCGGTCGATGGCGCTCGCCGCGAACGGTACGCCGGCCGGCATGCCTTCGATGATCAGGGTGAGCCCTGGGCCGTGCGACTCGCCGGCTGTCAGCATGCGCAACATCGTTACGGCGTCCCGCGGAGCGAAGAGTGCATGCTTACCCGCCCTGCATGGCGTCGCCGCTCGCGACCTGTGACTCCTGGCGATTCACGATCTTCGGAGAGATGAAGATGAGCAGCTCGCTCTTGTTGTCGCGATCGGTGCGGCTCTTGAAGAGCCAGCCGAGCAGGGGGATCTGCGAGAGCACCGGCACCTGGCTGTATTGGCGCGTGGTGTTGCGCGTGTAGATACCGCCGATGACCGTGGTGTCGCCGTCGGCCACGAGCACCTCGGTCTGCGCTTCGCGGCGCTCGATGGTCGGATCACCGAAGGCGCCGGTACGGGCGAAGTTCGGCTCGTTACGTGTGGCGCGGATGCGCATCAAGATGGCGCCGTCGTTGGTGACGTGCGGCGTGACCTCGAGCTCGAGGTTCGCGGGCACGAAGCGGGTGTTGGCGCCGGCGGCGCTGGTGACCGTGATCGGGATGTCGACGCCTTGCGAGATCTTCGCGGTGCGGTTGTCCAAGGTGGCGACGCGCGGCGAGGAGATGATGCGTCCGCTACCGCGGCCTTCGAGCGCCGCGAGCCGCAGCTGCAAGAGCTGCGAGCCGCCGGCCGAGCCGAAGACCAAGCCGATGGCGCCGCCGGTGGTGATCGCCGCGGGGAGGTTGACCGCGTAGCGGCCAGGCGAGGTGACGCCATCGGTGATGCCGCCCGTGTTCGCGCCGGAGACGATGACGTCGCCGGGGAAGGACAGGCCGGTCGGGTTGCCCGTCGCGGCGGTGGCCTGCGCCTGCCCGCCCCACTGCACGCCCAGGTCCTGGCTGAAGTTCGTCGAGGCTTCGACGATGCGTGCCTCGATGAGCACTTGCGGCGTCTGCTTGTCGAGGCGGCGGACCAGCTCGACCAGGCGGTCGATGTTCGAGCGCACGTCCTCGACGATGATGGTGTTGGTGCGCTCGTCGACCTGCACGGTGCCGCGCGTCGACAAGAGCGACTTCACTTGGTTCACGACCTCGCCGGCGTTGGCGTAGTTGACCGTGACGATCTTGATCACCTTCTCTTCGATCTCGATCTGCGACTTCTGACGGGCGATCTCGGCGTCACGCTCGGCTTGGATCTGCGCGGCGGGGGCGACGCGGATGATGTTGTGCGAGCGGACCTTGTCGTAGCCTTTGCTCTTCAAGATGGTGTCGAGCGCGGTCTCCCAGGGCACGTTGCGCAGGCGCACCGTGACTTTGCCCTTCACGTCCTCGCTGGTGATGATGTTCTCACCGGTCACGTCGGCGATGAGGCGGATGACGTTGACGATGTCGGCGTCCTTGAAGTTGAGGCTGACGCGGCGCGCGCGGCCGGGGTTGGTCGCGGCGGGGATCGAGCGGGCGACCGCCGCCGCGGCGCTCGCGTAACCGGCGGTCTGCGGCGTGCGCTGCAGCTCGGGCTCGGCCTCCGCGATGGCGGGCGGGGCAGGGGACTTGGTCTCGCCGGTGATCTCCCAGCTCATGGTGTTGCCATCGCGGACGAGGCGCTGCGTCGCCGTGCCCTGGAGCTGCACGACGATGTTGACGATCTGCGGCTCGCGCGATGCCTGATAGGTCGAGACCAAGCGGACGACGCCGCCGTAGGCCGAGGTGTCGAGCGACTTCTCGAGGCTCGTGTCGACGTGCGCGCCGGTGAGCTCCAAGACCCAGGCCTTCTTGCTGCGGTCGTCGATGCGCGCCTGGACCTCGCCGGAGAGGGCGAGGCTCACGCGCGACACCTTGCCGTTCTGCTCGAAGCTGACGTTGCGCAGCTGCACCATACCCGGCGTGCTGGGGGGGCTCGGGCTCGAGCTCGTCTTCGCAGCGACCGCGCTCTCTTCCGCCGCGCCGCGGGTGCGCTTCACCTTGCGGACGGCGATGCGTAGGCCCTTGGCGTCGCTCTCGACCTTGTGCTCGACGTCGGCGCTCGCGAGGTCGATGACCGCGCGGACCATGCCGTCGTGCTCGCCCAAGCGGACACGGCGGACGTTCGGCGCGTCGACACCGTAGGTGGTGCGCTTGACGCGGCGCTGCGCCCCGACGAGGTCGATGACCAGGCGCGGCGGATCGTCGACGCGCTCGACGCGCGGCTCGACGCTGCCGTCCAAGACGAGCAGGACGGCGTCACCAGCGCGCGACACGCCAGTGAGCCCGACGTTCTTGGCGCTGGCTGGGATGGCGGCGGCGGTCATCGTGGGCTCGACGTCGGCGCGCGGCTGCTCGGCCGCGGCCAAGGCCAAGGTGCGGCTCTTCTCGGCGCTGGCGCGCGCGGCTTGCTGCTCGGCTGTGAGCTGGGCTTCGCGCGCCGACAGCTGCGCCTGCATCTTCTCGAGGCGCTGGCTCTCGCTCGCGAGCTGCTTCTCACGGGCGGCGATGACCTCGAGCTTCGCGTCGGTCTCGCGGCGCGCCTTGTCGGCGTCGGCCTTGGCCTGCACGGCGAGCTTCTGCGCCGCGTCGGCTTCTTTCTTGGCGGCGGCGGCGCGGGCAGTGGCCTCGGCGGCTTCTCGCTTCTCGCTTTGAGCCTTGGCCACCTGCTCCTCGAGCTCGGCGACGCGGACCTTGTGCTTGGCTTCGGCGAGGGTCGCGGCCTGGATGGCGTCCTTGCGCGCCTGCTCCGCTTGCGCGGCCTTGCGGTCGGCTTCGGCTTGCGAGGCGGCGATCTTCGCCTGCGAGTCGTTCAGCTGCTGCAGGCGCTGCTCGGCGCGGGCCAAGGCTTCGTTCGCCTTGGCGCGGTCGCGCTCGGCGGCTTCGCTGGCCTTCTTGCGCTGCTCCTCGGCGTCTGCTTTGGCGGCCAGGGCTTCCTTCTGGGCGATCTTCGCCGCGGTGGCGAGGCGCGCTGCTTCTTCACGCTCGCTCTTCGCGGTGTCGGCGGCGGCGTCCGCGGCTCTACGCTCGGCGGTCGCCTTCTCGGCCAAGGCCGCGGCTTCACGCTTGGCTGCTTCGAGGCGGTCCTTGGCGCCGAGGTCGGCTGGAGCGGACGGCGGCGGCACGGCGCGCTCGATGCGCATCCCCGGGGACGCCGAGCGGACGACGATGCTCGTGCCTTCGGCCTTCACGTCGTAGCTGACGTCGTGGTTGAAGCCGACGATGAGGCGGCCGATGCTGAAGCCGTCCGAGTTGAACTGCTGGACGGCGACCTGCGTGACCACGCCGTCGTCGATCTTCACTGGCCCGTCGAGCTTCGAGATGTCGCCGCCGGAGATGTCGATGACGACGCGCATCGGGTCGGACAGCCGGAACACCGTGAAGGTCGGCTCGCCAGCCGTCTCGATGATGACGTCGCGCATCTCGCCGTCACCGGCGACCCGCACGCCCCTCACCACGTTCTTCACGGCGTTGCTCTTGGCGGAGGCCGCCGGCACGAGGGCCAGCGCTCCAAGGAGCATCATCGCCCCAAGCAAGCGTTGTCCGCCGAAGCGGCCAGAGACCCGGGACTTGGTCATCGCCTTCTCCATCATTTGTCTGCCTGCTGCTGCTCGCCGATGATCTCGGTATCGGAGCGTGGCAATCGTACGGTAATCGGCACCCGGATACGCTCGCCGGTGGGTGCTCGGAATTCTTCGGTCACGATGATCTGGTCGACGGCGATGCGGGTGATGCGGCCGCCGTTCTTACCGAGGCGGGCGCCGACGCGCAGGACGTGACCCATGCCATCGGGATCCTCGACCATGGCCTGAGGTTGGCTCGTGCCGGTGACGAGACCGGTGAGCCGGTACTGATCGAGCTCGAACTTCTCGGTGCTCTCGGGGCGGCGCTCTTCGGAGCTGCGCGCGAGCTCACGCAGGTCCGCGATATAGGAGCGGAAGGGATCGCGCTTGCCCACCGTCGAATAGCTGTAGCCGGCCGGCGCTTCCTGGCCGTTGTCCGTCGCGGCGGGCGCGGTCGGGACCGTCGGTGCCTTCGGAGTCGGGGGCGGAACCGTCACGTTGGGCTCGTCCTCGCCACAACGCACGAGCGCGGCGCAGAGCAGCAAGGGCAGTAGGGCGCGGGCGAAGCTCACTTGGCCCCCTGCGGCGGCGCGGCTTCGATGAAGCGGTACGCCTTGATGGTGAAGTCGCTCTTCACGACGACCTTGTTGTTGCTGTTGGTCGGGGCGTCCATCTTGATGCCCATGACGTTGACGATGCGGTCGAGCTTGCCGACCGAGTCGATGAAGGTCGCGATCTCGTGGTAGCTGCCCTTCACGTCCATGGCGAAGCCGATCTCGGCGTAGAAGTCCTTGGGCGCCTCTCCCTTGGGCTCGAAGCGTGAGATGGAGAGACCGGCCTGGCGGGCGCGGTTGTCGAGCTGCGCGAGCAGCTGCGGCACGTCGGGGTCGTCGGGGAGCTGTTCGCGCGCCTGGTTCAAGCTCTCCTGCAGCTCGTTCAAGCGGGCTTCGTACTTCGCGAGGTTGTCGACGTACGCTTGCTTCTCGGCGCGCTCACTCTCGAGCTGGCGGTAGCGCTCCTCGAGGCCCGTGATCTGCGTCGCCTGATCGTCCCAGAGGAAATACCAGAAGCCGCCGACGATGAGGACGGCGAGCATGGCGATGGCGCCATAGCGTTCGCGTGGCGGCGTATTGGCGTATTTGTCGATCAGCTTTTCCATCGCCTATCCCGCCGCGTAGTCGGCTTGGCAGGTGATGCGCCACGCCAGGATGTTCACGCCGTCGCGTGCCTTGGTCTCGACGAGCTCGAGCCGGACGTCGCGGAAGAACTTCGAGCGGCGCTGCAGCGCGAGCTGGAAGTCCGAGATGTTCGAGTGCTCCATGGCCTCGCCTTCGAGGGTCATGACGCCGTTGTTCTCGGCGATCTTCGTGAGCCAGACCTTGGGCTCGTCGGTGAGGATGGTCGCGAGGTCATCGAGCATGTGCGCCGGACCGGTCTTCTGCTTCTTGAGCTTCTCGATGACGGCGAGCTTCTGCTCGAGGGTCGCGGCCTTCTTCTTGAACTCCTCGACGCGGACCACGTCTTTCTTGAGGGCGGCGACCTCCGCTTCAGCGGTCGCGATGCGGCCGTTGAGCGTGTCGATTTCACTGCTCTGGTACCAGTAGGCGGCGTACAGACCCAAGGCGAGGACGAGGAACGACGCCGCGACGAGATAGAGCTCGTTCTTGGCCGTCGCCTGCTTCTTCGATGCCTTGGTCGGTAATAGGTTGATGCGCAACATCAGCCGTCACCTCCGAAGCGGAGAGCCAAGCCCACCGCGACCGCGGCCGCCGGCGCGACCGACGCCAGGTAGTCACGATCTTGTCCGCCGATTTGGATGTTGCGGAACGGATCGGCGACGGTCACCTGTACGCCGATGCGGTCTTGAATCGCCTTGGTGAGCGCGCCGAGACGCGCGGTGCCGCCGGTGAGGAAGACCTGCTGCGGCGACGGGTCGGCGCTGGTCGCCGAGTAGAAGTCGATCGAGCGCTGCACTTCGCTGGTGATGCTCTCGGCCACGCGGTGGATGGCCTCTTCGACGTCGTGCGGGACGACCTCGGTGATCTCGGTGTCGCGTCTCTGCTTGGGTGTCGCGCCGATCTTGAGGGTCTCGGCCTCCTCGAAGGAGACGCCCATGGTCTTCTGGATCTCCTCGGTCACCGCGTTGCCGCCGATGGTGAGGTCACGCGTGAAGCTCGAGACGCCCTTCGAGACGATGTTGATGTTGGTCTTCGAGGCGCCGATGTTCACCAGGGCGATCGAGCCATCCAGCGGAACCTCGTAGTTGATCTCGAACATGTTCTGCGTGGCGAAGGCGTCGACGTCGCAGATCACCGGCTCGAGCCCCGCTTCGACGATGACGCTTTGATACTCGTTGATGAGGTCTTTTTTCGCGGCCACCAGGACGACTTCCATCTGCCCCGGCTGCGACTGCTCGCGGACGATCTGCACGTCGATGTTCACGTCGGCGATGTCGAAGGGGATGAACTGCTCGGCCTCCCACTGGATCGACTCTTCGAGGTCCTCGGCGGACTGCTGCGCCATCGGGATCTTCTTGATGATCACCGAGTGACCCGAGACCGAGATGGCGACCTGCTTGTTGCGGATGCGGTGCGACGCAACCAGCTCCTGCACGGCTTCGACGACCTTCGCCGAGTTCATCAGCGCGCCGTCGACGATGGCCTCGGGCGGCAGCTGAACGATGCCGAAGTTCTCCAGGCTGTAGCCTTTCTTGGAGCTACGCAGCTGGCAGAGCTTCACAGCGCTCGCGCCGATATCGATGCCCACACACAGCTTTTCTCGGGCCATTGCTACGTCGCCTCAAAGGTTTGCGCACCACGAGCCAGGGCCACAGTGTAGAGCGGCCCTAAAACGCCGCAAGAAATCGGCGAAAATGAGACCGCCCCGCCCAACTCCGGCGCGCGTCGCCGGCGAGCATAGTCTTTGCGTGGCAAGGTTTTCTCGCTTACTCAATGAGGTGAATGGGGCATGAAGCCGAAGCGCAGCTGCTGAGCGAAGTAGCGGGCCTTGCTGTCGAGGAGATCCTCGCGCTTTGCTACGCCTTCAAAGCATCGACGGCGCGCTTGCGGCTCTACTCGAACGCCCTGCGCAGACGCGGTGGTGAGCGCGCTCAGTTCGCGAGCTGCCTCATCTGCTTCGATCTGGCGCGCCAAGGCGACGAGACCGCGCAGCTCGAGTTCCGTTTCTTGTCGGACACGATGCGCTCGCTCGCGACCGACAACGCGCTGGTGCATTCGCTCGTCGGCAACGACGACTACCTCGTGTTCGTCTGGGAGCTCTGCCAGGGCCAGCTCCAGGAGATGGATCCGCGCTTCGACGCCTCGACGGAGCCGCTGACCCTCGAGAAGGACACGCCGGTCGCGTCGGTGAACCTCCTCTCGGATGACGACTTCGACGACTTCGTGATCAGCGTCGACGACGCTCGCATGTGGCGGCGCTTCGACGAGGCGGTCGAGGTCTTCCTGGGCGGCACCGTCGGCGTGCCGGTGTACGATCCGACATCGGGCTTCCGCTTGCACAATGGCCGCGACGTCTCGCGCGTCGAGAAGTTCCTGCAAGAGCTCGACTCGCTGCGCGAATACATTCCGCTATCGCGGGGTTTCCGCGCCCTGACCCTCATCTTCTATGGCACGCACATGCGCTCGAAGAGCGTGTTCGGCGTCATCAACAAGAAGAAGGAAGCGGTGCTGCGCGCCGGCCTCGACGAGTTCACCAAGAGCGGTCCCGCGGTCTGGGAGATCATCGGCGTGCTGGGGCCGTTGCACGCGCCGGAAGACGTGCTCGAGCGCTTCGTCGACCTCATCACCGACTACATCGGCTGGCTGAACGAGCACATCGACAACTTGAAGATGGGCGTCGGTGGCTACGACGCCGTCGAGCGTTTGCTCCAGCGGACAGCGCTGCGCGGCGGTAACCGCCGGCAAGGTAGTCGTTACTAACGCCTCGCGAAGCGTGAGGCTAGTCCGTGATCTCTAGGGTGAAAGCCTGCTGTCCATCGACCGGTCCGTGAACGCGGACATCCACCTGGAAGACGCCGAGCTTCTGGCGCACGAACCCAATGCTGGAAACCAGGACGTCGACCGTTCCAGATATAGGCAGCAGCTTGTTCAGGGTGTCCGGTATGAGGACCTCATGGTCGGCCGCGGGGACGATGCATTCGATGATGCGCGGGCTGCCGCCGCTCCTGTCAGAGGCGATCAGTCGCACGTAGCTCTCGGTTTCGCTCTGGCTGTTGAAGTACAGATAGAAGGGCTGGCGCCGCGAGATTCTGGTCGGTGGGCCGACGATGGTCATGAGCCCTGGGATCGCCGCGCTCGCCGTGCCCGCAGGGACATCGGCGCCCGTCCAGGTGGCCTGCACCGTGGTGCCTGGCGCCCCGAATGGTGCACCGTTCGGCAAGCACCCAGCGTCGGTATCGGTGCACGATACGGTTGACGCTGGCGATGCGCAGGTCACCGTGCCGAAGAGCTGGTTCACCGGGTCGCCGCCGCCAGTGAGCGCGACACAGTCGCCGTACACCCTCAGGTTTCCGTCCGGCGTTTGGCGCGACGCCGCGGCGATGACCGTGCCCTCGGGGAGACAATCAATCTCGGCGACCTGCGGGGCATGCAGTGAGTCGGGGAGATCGTCTTCGAGCTCGGGGACGCACGCGACCGTCAGGATGAAGGCACTCAAGCATCCTATTTTCATCATGCAGTGAGTGTACGCGCTCATTCCGTGATGAGCATGTGAACGCTCGGGCGCCTTCGATTGCCCCGGGAACGATGCGGACGTCGGCGGTGGCGTTGCGGACCATGACTGCTTCAGAAGTCGATGCGCGCCCAGGGCATCTTCTTGTTGGAGGGGTCGTACTCGATGTACGTCGGCTCCGACGAGGCGTCGAGGAAGAACAGCCGCTTGCCGCCAGGAAAGACGCTCACTGCGTGGAACGTGTCGCGGGCGTTGACGAACCGGTTCTTCTCGAGCTCCACGACACCTGCCGCTCCGGCCGCGAGCATGATGCGCTTGCCAAGCAGGCTGACACTCCTCAGTTGAATGTCGTCGCTCGCGGCCAGCACGCTGAGGCCAGCGGCCGTTCCGTGGAGTAGGCGCCCGGCTTGGCTGCACACGAACACTGCACCATCGGGATCGACGCAGCACCCGGTGAAGGTCTCATGGCGCACGGGCGGGCCGGGAGGCTGCAGGCCGGTCCAGGTACGGCCATCGTAGTGAAGCAGCGTCCCATTCTCTCCGACGGCGTACACGTCCGCGGGTCCTGTGCCGGCGAACGCCCGAATGTCGCCGCCGGCCGTATGTGTTTGGCGCCAAGCCTTGCCGTTCCACTGATAGATGTGCCCTCCGCCCGCGGCGACAAAGACGTCGTTGTCGTTGGTACCCCAGATGACGCCGAGGGTGGGCGCGTAGCCCTCGTCGCGCAGGTTTGGCAGCGTTGTCACGGTCCAAGGCCGGCTCGGCTCGAGCGACTCGAAGCTGAGGTCGTCTTGCGGCGAGGCGGGCCACTTCACCTTGGCGTTTGTCCAGACGTTGCCATTCTCGCTCGCAGCCCACAACGACGCACCTGGAGCCGCCCAGATCCACCGCAAGGTGTCATTGGTGGTCACCAGCCCCTCCAAGACCGGCGCCCGGCTACCGTCGGTACGGTAGATGGCGCCGACGCCATCGCCGCCATCGCCTTCCATGGAGTGCACGAAAAGCAAGTGCAGGGATCCGTCGATCTCTGCAATGCTGACGATTTCGCTGATCTCGTCGCTCAAAACGTTCTCCCTTGTCGCGTTTCATGCCTCTCCGGCATGTTCAGGCGCGGCGCGCTGTACCGCGGCCCGAGGCACCGGTCGAGCTATCCGTGAGCGCAGGCGCAATCTGTCGCAGTAGCGGACCAATTCTCGCGCGAACTGAATGGGTTCATGTCACCCGTAAGAGCTTCGCACTAGCGACGGCCAACGAACAACACGTGTCGCCCGGCGCTGCCTTTAACGGCGGGCACGGAAGACATCTCAACGCGAAACCCGGCGTCACGCATGCGCTGGGAAAAGCGCTCGTCTGGGCCGGCCGACCAAACGACGAGCAGACCTGCCTCTGCCAGGGCGCGATAGGCGCGCGCCAAACCCGCCGCACTGTAAATGCCGGAGTTGCTAGGCCGAGTGAGGGCGCTCGGGCCGTTGTCGACGTCGAGTAGAACGACATCGAAGCGCTGAGGCTCACGCCCGAGCACCTGCTGGACGTCCGCGACCTCCACCACCACCCGTGGGTCGTCGAGCGGCCGCCCTGCGAGATGCGCCAGCACGCCGCGATTCATCGCAACGACCTCGGGCGAGAGCTCGACGAGAGTGACCTCCGCTCCCGCGGGCAACAGGTCGAGCGCAGCACGCAGTGTGAAGCCGAATCCCAAACCGCCGATCATAACGCGTGGCCGTGGCTGCCGGAGACCGCGGCAAGAAACGTGTGCCATCGCTTCTTCCGAGCCGTGCTGCCGACTACCCATCAGCACGCTCCCCCCAACGCGGAGCTGATACTCGCCATCGCGCTCCTGAAGAATCAGCGGCTCGCCATGGGTGGGCTTCTCGGTTGCAATGGTCTTCCAGGGCTTCATCGTCGGTGACCTATATGCACGCGCAGGTGGCCTCGGAGAAGAATGTGCCGTCTCGCGCAGTCAGCGTCACACCGCACAGCTCATCGCCAGATGCGGTGGGTGAGGCCCTGGTCGTCACGCCTCCTACCCGGGATGGGCTCTCTTTTTGAGGCCCCCGCTGTTGTTGCGTCCAAAAAAGTAGAGTTAAAACAGCAGCTTGTAGCCATTTGGACAGCAGATGTCGCAAGTATGGTCACTGTATGACCGAAAAGTGGACAGTCGGCTAATCAAGATGGCCACAACGCTCGCGCTCGCGGCCTCGAGTGGGTCGAGCGGCTGAATCTTCATCAAGCCATGCGTGCGGCGTTGCGGGGGGCGACTTGCCTAATGGAATGGCATTTGGCATGGTAAATGGTATGAAGCCATCCACACTGTCGATGGACGCCGCTGGCCGTGTAGTTTTGCCGAAGGCACTGCGTGAGCGCTACCGCCTCCGCTCTGGCTCGCGCTTCGAGCTGATCACACGTGATGGTCATATCGAGCTGCATCCACTCGAGCTCTCGCCGGCGCTCACGCGTGAGCGGGGCTGGTGGGTTCATCAGGGCGTCCCTGAGGGTGAACGCGAGTTGCTCGACGCGCTCGAGCGTGATCGCGAAGATCGTCTCGAGGATCTAGGCAAGTGAAGGTGTTGTTCGACACCTCGGTGCTCGTCGCGTCACTCGTCGCTAAACATCCCCATCACGGTCGAGCGATGGCGGTGGTTGAACGGGTGCTTCTGCGGCGAGACGTCGCGGTCGTGGCGGCGCATGCGCTCACAGAGACATATTCGGTGCTCACACGAATCCCGGTGAGTCCAAGAATCGGTACGGAAACTGCCCATCAGCTGATCCGCGATAACATTCTCGCCCATTGCGAGGTCATCGCGTTGACTGCTCGGGAACATCAACGCGTGCTCACCACGCTCGCACGACTCTCCATTTCTGGCGGCGCAAGCTACGACGCCATCCACGCGGCGTGCGCGCAGAAGGCTTCAGTCGAACGCCTCTATACATTCAACGTGCGCGACTTCCAACTTGTCGCTCCGGAGCTCGATTCGAAGATCGTCGCGCCATAGTCTGCGAGAACGCGCGGCTCACATTGCCTGCCAGCACAAAGGGGCATTTTCTTCAGTCGCGTTTTTCAGCGCCAACGTGTCAGCCGACCTCGATTGAGTGCAAAGCTATAAGCACTGTCCGCATCCCGAGAGGACTCGGCGCACCCCGCGCTAGCCGAGACGCGCGAGCTGCGGCAGGTGGTCGAAGTCGCTATCGCGGTCAAAAAGCACGAGGCCGTGCTGGAGAGTGAGCGCGGCGATCCACATGTCATTTGTCGGGATTGGTCGTCCGCGGGAGCGGAGGTCTCCATAGATATCGGCATAGAAGTGCGTCGTTTGCTCGTCAGGAGCAATGACCCTGACGCGCTCGCTATTCAAAAAACGAGTGAGGAGCGCCTCGTTTTTGGCTCGCTGATTGCCATGCGCGAAACCGGCGCGAAGCTCCGCGAGTACGATGAGGGGGACGTGGATTTCGGACGCGCCGCGCAAGACCGCGACAGCCCGTTGCTCGGCGCGGCAATAATCGGTGTAGCGATTCGTGTCGATAGCTAGCTTCACCGCCAGATCTCAGGATCGATTTGGCGCTGCGCACGAACCTCGGCTTCGAGCACCCGCGCTTCATCGTCGCTCATCGAACCAACGAGAAAGTCCAGGTCATCGAATACGCGCGCTTCGCCCGCTCCCTGCGTGAGCGCCTCGAGCGCGACTTCGTTTAGGCTCTTGCCCGTGCTCTTTGCCCGAGCTCGTAGCGCCCTGTCGACATTCGCCGGCACGGCTCGGACCGTATACTGAAAATTGCGCGTGCGTCGCTTCATTGCCTGCATTATAGGCAAAATATGTAGGCAAGGCAATGCTGTAAGCGTTCAGGGGGATCGACACGCGGGTGCCATCCTGATCTCAAGCTCACGATGGCACCGCAGGGCAGGTAAGTTAGGCCGGGCCGGTGCGGCGGCGGCACCGTCTTTGAACCGTTATTGCGAGATGCTTGAAGATGGGCGTCGG